>WHSR01000003.1 GCA_009379995.1 Streptosporangiales bacterium | reverse complement strand
CGCTGACCTCCTCCGCATGTCGCAACACGGCCAGGCGCCGATTCGCCCGCCTGACCAGATCCCTGTCGCTCCACACACGCTCAGTCATGGGCCTCCCTTGATCAGGAGCCCAGACTGTCAACAACCTCTGTCAGTCTTAGACCTAGGATCGTGGCAGGTGGTCGCGATGGGCTATCGGGTGCTGGCGGAAGCCGCCATGGTGGTGCACTTTCTGTTCCTCGTCTATCTGCTCGGTGGCGGGTACGTGGCCTGGCGATGGCCGCGTCTGGTTTGGCCGCACCTGGCCGCCGGGGCATGGGGCTTCGCGGCGATCACGTTCGGCGTGGCCTGCCCGCTGACCTCACTGGAGGATTGGAGTCGGCGCAGCGCCGGGGGAGAGGGTCTGGCCACCGGGTTCGTCGACACCTACATCGAGGGGGTGATCTACCCGGAGAGCTGGTCGACGGCCGTACGGGTACTGGTCCTGGTGGTGGTCGCCGTGTCCTGGCTGGGACTGGTCATGAGGCTGCACACCAGGCGGCTGCGCGGACCCTAGGGTAGGTGGAGTGACACGCCGCGCGAAGATCGTCTGTACGCTCGGTCCGGCCTCCTCGAGCCCGGCTTGCATCCGCGAAATGGTCGACGCGGGTATGGACGTTGCACGGCTGAACCTCAGCCACGGCACACAGGACGAGCACCGCGACGTCTATATGCAGGTACGCAGGGCCTCCGACGAGAGCGGTCGCGCCATCGGGGTGCTCGCCGATCTGCAGGGGCCGAAGATTCGTCTCGGCGGGCTCGCGGACGGCCCGGTACATCTGCAGCCGGGCGACCCCTTCACGATCACCACGGAGGACGTGCCGGGGGACCTTCACGAGGTCTCGACCACCTACGCCGGGCTGCCGGACGACGTACGCGACGGCGATCGGATTCTCGTCGACGACGGTCGGGTCGTCCTGGAGGTCACCGCGGTGACCGGCTCCAGGGTGCGTACCCGTGCTGTGGTGGGCGGACCGGTCTCCGCGCACAAAGGCCTCAACCTTCCGTGGGTCCAGATCGGTGCTCCGGCCTTGACCGACAAGGACGCCGACGACCTGCGATGGGCGCTCCGCCTGCGGGTCGACCTTGTCGCGCTGTCCTTCGTGCGTTCCGCGTCGGACGTCGACGCGGTTCGCCGGATCATGGACGAGGTCGGTGTGCGGTTGCCGGTACTGGCCAAGATCGAAAAGCCGCAGGCGGTTGAGAGGCTTCCGGAGATCGTGGAGGCCTTCGACGGCATCATGGTCGCCCGCGGCGATCTCGGCGTGGAGATGCCGCTCGAGCGGGTGCCCATGGTGCAGAAGCGGGCCATCGAGCTGGCGCGGGAGAAGGCCAAGCCGGTCATCGTGGCGACGCAGATGCTGGAGTCGATGATCAGCTCGCCGCGACCGACCCGCGCCGAGGTCTCGGACGTGGCCAACGCGGTGCTCGACGGGGCCGACGCGGTGATGTTGTCGGCCGAGACCAGCATCGGCGCCTACCCGGACGATGTTGTCGCCACGATGGGACGCATCGTCGAGGCGGCCGAGCACGAGACCCTGCACCCGGCGGCGGTTCTCACCAGGACCCCTACCACCACCGGCGGGGCGATCGCCCGCGCCGCCGCGGAGGTGGGCGCTGTCGTCGGAGCGAAGGCGCTGGTGGCCTTCACCATGACCGGCGAGACCGCTCGCCGTCTCGCGCGCTACCGCTCACCGATACCGTTGCTCGCCTTTACCTCGGTACAGGCGGTGCGCAGCCAGCTCGCGCTGGTGTGGGGCGCGGAGACCTTCCTGGTCGAGCACGCGACGCACACCGACGACATGGTCCGCCAGGTCGACGCGGCCCTGCTGCAGATCGACCGCTGCGGCGTCGGCGACAAGGTGGTCATCGTGGCCGGCAGCCCGCCCGGCACGCCGGGCTCCACCAACATGCTCCGGGTCCACGGCATCGGCGACACCGTCGGTCACGGCGTCCGGCAGGCTTGAGATCTCCGGACGCAGGGTCGCTCCCTCACCGAGTCCTTCGCGTACGGGATCTGCTATCTTGTCGACGGTGTCCGGTAAAGTCATATAGGGCCCCGGTAACCCAACTGGCAGAGGTCATCGGCTCAAACCCGATGAGGTGTGGGTTCGAATCCCACCCGGGGCACCGCATTAATAACTAAAGAATGTCGGTGGTCGGTGGGACCATCGACTCATGTACGACCTCGCTACCCCCTCGAGAATGGCGCGATCAACCTAATCCGGTACCCGGAGATCTGGCGCACGCTCAAGGCTGCCGTAGGTGCGACGATCCGCCCCGCGTCCCGGATCCATGGGCATACGCACATCTGCTTGGTCTGTACCTCGGTGATGGTTGTCTCAGTCGTCTCCGCAAGGGAGTCTTCTCGCTTCGGATCATCTGCGACGACCGCTACCCAGGCATTCAGCAGGATGCGGCTACTTCCATGCGAGGCGTCCACCCGGAAAAAAGAGCCCGGCCGGTTTCTCCGTGGCCTATTCCACTCCGATGGTTGCCGTAGCACGAACTGGACAGTTCAAAAGGTCGCCGGGAAGCCGAAACGCTACGAGTACCCGCGCTACTTCCTCACCAACTGTTCGGCCGACATCATCGATTTGTGTACGTGGGCGCACGACCTTCTCGGGATCGCGTGGTGAAAGCCCAAGTACCGAACATGCGTTCGAGACTACGGAGATCGGAGGCATCGGCACGGATGTGTTCCCCCCTGCCGGTCCGGGACGCACCACCTGATCGCGATCGATCTACCGGATCCCGGTAGGCTCGGAGCCGTGAGTGAGACCCGCCGCGTTGTGATCGCCGAGGACGAGGCCCTGATCCGGCTCGATCTCAAGGAGATGCTGGAGGAGGAAGGCTATGCGGTCGCCGGCGAGACCGGTGACGGGGAAACCGCCGTACGGCTTGCCACCGACCTCCGGCCCGACCTCGTCATCCTCGACATCAAGATGCCCGTCCTCGACGGCATCTCCGCCGCCGAGCGCATCGCGGCCGAGCGGGTCGCGCCCGTCGTGATCCTTACCGCGTTCTCGCAGCGTGACCTCGTGGATAGGGCCAGGGAGGCCGGCGCCATGGCCTATCTGGTGAAGCCCTTCACCAAGGCCGACCTGCTTCCGGCGATCGAGATGGCGGTGAGCCGGTACCAGGAGATCGCTCAGCTGGAGCGGGAGGTCGAGGGTCTTCAGGATCGGCTCGAGACGCGCAAGCTCGTGGAGCGCGCCAAGGGACTGCTTCAGGCGGAGACGGGCTGGACGGAACCGCAGGCGTTCCGGTGGATCCAGAAGACCTCGATGGACCGCCGGCTGCCCATGCGGGCGGTGGCCAACGCGGTGATCGAGGGCTCGGTCGCGCCCGACCGGGCAACGGAGCGGGGGAAGGACGAGCAGCCGCCCTCCGACGGCTCGTAGGTGCCGCAGGTTACGTCCCGCCAACAATTCCGATCCGGCATCGCCACGTCCTCGGGCCATCCGGTGAACGCTTGGTTAAACTCGGCGCGACCTCAGAGCTCACCAGGCAGGAGTATTGGTTGCGTCATCGCCTTGCGGTCGCGCTGCTCATCCTCTGCGCGGGCCTGGCCCTCTCGCCGACCGCGCTGGCGCAGGAGGGCGAGGCCCTACGTGGGACCCTGCGTGGCCCGGACGACAAGCCCGTCCAGGGTGTCAAAATCACAGTGACCGAGGACGGGAAACAGGTCGGCGAGGCCGAGACCTCCGCCAGCGGGAGATGGGAGATCGAGCTTCCCGGACCGGGGACCTACGACGTCTCGGTCGACGTTGACAGCCTGCCGGAGGGTCTTCAACTACGCCAGGAGGGCGGCGAGACGCTCAGCGACGTCTCCGTGCAGCCCGACCAGCAGCGTACGGTGATCTTCCCGCTGACGACGCCCGGTGCGGGTGGGGCGGGCGGTACCGGGGGTCCGTCACCGCCGCCGGGAGCGGGGGAGCAGGACGGGGGCGGCGTCTCGGGCTCTCTGGGTCGTGTGGCCCAGCTTCTGGTCGACGGGGTGAAGTTCGGTGTGATCATCGCGATCAGTGCGATCGGGCTTTCGTTGATCTTCGGTACGGCCGGGCTCATCAACTTCGCCCACGGCGAGATGGTCACCTTGGGGGCGGTGGTCGCGTTTCTGTTCAGCACGGCGGCGGCGGGCCCCGGCATCCAACTCATCCCGGCCGCGCTCCTCGCCGTGATCGTCGGGGGACTGGCGGGTGGGGCGATGGAACGGGGGTTGTGGAGACCGCTGCGCGGCCGCGGCACCGGCCGTATCCAGCTGTTCATCATCTCGATCGGCCTGTCGCTGCTGTTGCGGCACGTCATCCTCGTCCTCTACGGGGCACAGCCCAACTCCTACGCCGACTACACGTTGCAGCGCGCCCTGCGTTTCGGGCCGGTCTCGATCACCCCGCGGGACCTGATCGTCGTGGTTCTCTCGTTCCTCGCGTTGATCGGCGTCGGGCTCATGCTGCAGCGGACCCGCATCGGCAAGGCGATGCGGGCCGTCTCGGACAACCGCGACCTGGCCGAGGCCTCCGGCATCGACGTGTCACGGGTGATCCTCGTGGTGTGGGTGATGGGCGGTATGCTCGCCGCCCTCGGTGGAGTGTTCTATGGCTTGATCGAGATCGTCAGCTGGGACATGGGCTTCAACCTCCTGCTGTTCATGTTCGCCGGGGTCATCCTCGGTGGCCTGGGCACCGCCTACGGCGCGATGGTGGGAAGCCTCGTCATCGGTCTCATAGCCCAGCTCTCGACCCTTTACTTCTCCGTCGAGCTCCAGTTCGCCTGGGCGCTCGCGGTGCTCATCCTCGTCCTTCTCGTCCGCCCGCAGGGAATCTTCGGGCGGGCCGAGCGGATCGGCTGACACACGAGGGGATCCATGGACTTCTCGGTCATCCTCGGAGACGCCCTTCGCGGCGCCATCTCGTCGGATGCCGCGGCGTACGCCCTGATGGCCATCGGGCTCAACATCCATTTCGGCTATACCGGTCTGCTGAACTTCGGCCAGGTGGGTTTCATGCTGGTCGGCGCGTACGGCGTCGCGATAACTGTGACGACGTTCGGGGGATCCCTATGGCTCGGGGTGGTCGTAGGGGTGGCCTGTGCTGTCGTACTGGCCCTGGCCCTCGGCATACCGACGCTGCGGCTGCGTGCCGACTACCTCGCCATCACCACCATCGCGGCCGGGGAGATCCTCCGCTACGTCTACCGATCCGGCTACACCGAGCCGTTGACCGGCGGGGTGTTCGGCCTGCAGGGGTTCGCCGACGAGTTCTACGCCATCAACCCCCTCCCACCCGGGAGGTACGGCATAGGCAGGGTCGTCTTCTCCGAACGGGGTTTGTGGATCCTGCTCGTCGGCTGGGGGCTGGTGGTGCTGGCCACGCTGGTCGTCTACCTCCTCATGCAAAGTCCCTGGGGGAGGGTGATTCGGTCCATCCGGGAGAACGAGGACGTCGCCCGAAGCCTGGGCAAGAACGTGTTCGGCTACAAGATGCAGTCCCTCGTTCTGGGCGGGGTGCTCGGTGCATTGGGTGGGATGGTGTTCGTCATCAGCACCCAGTCGGCCCACCCGGACGGCTACAACCCGGTCGTGACCTTCAACCTGTACGCCCTGCTCGTGCTCGGCGGGGCCGGAACGGTGTTCGGGCCGGTCCTCGGATCGGTGATCTTCTGGTTTCTCTCGGTGTTCCTGGACAGCTTCCTCCGGCAGGCGATCGAGCTCGGGTTCGTCCCGGCCACGATCCTCGCACCGGCCGAGGTCGGCGCGGTGCGCTTCGCCCTGGTCGGGCTGGGGCTGATGCTGCTGATGGCGTACCGTCCCGCGGGTATCCTCGGCGACCGTAGGGAGTTGGCGCTTGATGTCCGTTGAGTCCGAAGACGCGCGTCGCGACACTGTCGGCGAGGCCGAGGTAGCCCAGGAACGGGCCGTGGCCGCCGCCGCGGCGGCGGCCACGCGTACCTCCTCCCTCATGGACGTGACGACGACCGGCCCGGGCTCCGCCAAGCCCGATCCCATCCTCGTCGCGGACGAGGTTCGCCGGTCCTTCGGCGGGCTGCGCGCGGTGGACGTCGGACATCTGGAGGTCCAGCGCGGCGCGATCACCTCGCTGATCGGGCCGAACGGCGCCGGGAAGACCACCTTCTTCAACCTGCTCACCGGCTTCGACCATGCGAACTCCGGCAGATGGACCTTTGCCGGCTCGCCGCTGGCCGGGATGCCGGCCTATCGGGTCGCCCGCCGCGGGCTGGTGCGGACCTTTCAGCTCACCAAGTCGCTGATGCGGCTCACCGTGATGGAGAACCTCAAGCTCGCCGCGGCGGGCCAGCTCGGCGAGCGCTTCTTCGTCTCGCTGGTGCCGCCGCTGTGGCGGGCCCAGGAGGCCAAGATCGAGGAGCGGGCCGAGGAGCTGCTGGAGCGGTTCCGCCTCGACCGGATGCGGGACGACTTCGCCGGCACCCTCTCCGGCGGGCAGCGCAAGCTCCTCGAGATGGCGCGAGCCCTCATGGTGCGCCCCGCGATGGTGATGCTCGACGAGCCGATGGCGGGCGTGAACCCGGCGCTCACCGAATCCTTGCTCGGCCACATCGTGGACCTGCGGGACCGCGGCATGACCGTGCTGTTCGTCGAGCACGACATGGATGTTGTGATGGGGATCAGCGACTGGGTGGTGTGTATGGCGCAGGGGAGGATCATCGCCGAGGGGCCGCCGGCCGAGATCTGTCAGGATCCGGCGGTCATCGACGCCTACCTCGGCGCCCACCACGACGAACCAGGAGGGGAGTCGCGATGAGCTCGGAGGGCAGTCAGGAGTCCCTTCTCGTCGCGGACCAGCTCGTGGCCGGCTACCTCCCCGGCGTCAACATCTTGAACGGGTGTGACCTCACGCTGGCCGAGCACGAGATCGTCGGAGTGATAGGGCCGAACGGTGCGGGCAAGTCGACCCTGGTCAAGGCGATGTTCGGACTGCTGTCGGTGCGCAGCGGCAGCGTGCGCCTGCGCGACGAGGACATCACCAATCTCTCCGCCCACGAGCTGGTGTCCAAGGGCGTCGGGTACGTGCCGCAGGTGCAGAACATCTTCCCCACGCTGACCGTCGAGGAGAACCTCGAGATGGGGCTGTACCTGCGGCCCAGGCGGTTCGCCGAGAGGTTCCGCTTCGTGGCCGACCTGTTTCCTCTGCTCTCCGACCGGCGCAGGCAAAAGGCAGGATCGATGTCCGGCGGCGAGCGGCAGATGCTGGCCATGGGCCGGGCGCTGATGATGGAGCCGTCGGTGCTGTTCCTGGACGAACCCTCGGCGGGCCTGTCACCGGCGATCCAGGACGAGGTCTTTCGCCGGATCAAGCAGATCAACGACGCCGGCGTATCGATAGTCATGGTGGAGCAGAACGCACGACGCTGCCTGCAGATCTGCCACCGGGGCTACGTCCTCGACCAGGGGAAGAACGCCTACACCGGCACCGGGCACGAACTGCTGACCGACGAGCGTGTCGTGGAGCTGTACCTCGGCACCCTCGCCCGGGTCGACTGACTACCGCCTTCCCAGAACGCGGATGGGCCCGGCCACCTCCGGCCGGGCCCATCCGCGGATCGGTTTCAAGCCACCCGCGTCACTGCGCCGGGTTGGCCTCCACGTAGTCGGTGATGTCCAGCTTGCCCTTCCCCTTGAAGGCGTAGACCCGGTACGTGGCCGTGCTCGGCTCGCCGACGTCGGTGAACTCCAGCGGGCCGCTGACACCGTCGTAGTCGATGTCAGCGCCCTCGTCGAGCAGGGCCTTGCAGTCGGCGAAGGACTCGCACTTCTCGCCGTCCTTCGTCAGTCCGACCAGCTGGTCCTTGATCTTCGTGGGGTCGTCGCTCTTCGCCGCCTCGGCGCTGAGCGCGATGAGCGTCACGCAGTCGTAGACCTCGGGCGCGAACTGCGTAGTCTCCAGATCCGGGGAGAACTTCTTCAGTTCGTCGAAGAAGTCGGGGTTGTTCGCGCCGGGCGCGGTGCCCTGCATCCCAGTGATGGCGCCGGGGTCCTCCTCGGACACGGTCGTGGGCAGCGTCTCGTCGGCGAGGCCGTCGGCGCCGTAGACGCCGATGTCCTTCGGGCCGACGCCGGACTCGATCATCCCCTGGAGGATCTGGCCGCCCTCCTCGAAGGAGATGAGCGCGGCGGCGTCCGGCTTGGCGTCCGCGATCTGCTGCACCACCGCGTCGAAGTTCTGCGCGTTCGGGTCGTAGGTCTCGTTGACCGAGACCGTCGCGCCGGCCTCCTCGAGCGCCTGGACGGTCGAGGCCACGAGCCCCTTGCCGTAGTCGTCGGCCCGGCCGACCACCGCGACGTCGGTGTATCCGTCAGAGATGATCTTCTCGGCGAGGACGGGGCCCTGCAGCGCGTCGCTTGGCGCGGTGCGGAAGTAGAAGCCGTTGTCCTGGACCTCGCTGAGGGTCTGCGCGGTGTTCGACCCGGAGCACTGGACGACGCCCGCGCCCGTCACCTTGTCGACGATGGCGCCGGTCATCCCGGATGCCGCGGCTCCGATGATGGCGTCGACGTTCGAGTTGAGGACGCGGTCGGCGGACTGCGCCGCCACCGCCTCGTCGCCCGCCTCGTCGCTCGCGACGATCTCCGGGATCTGCTTCCCTTGCACCCCGCCCGCGTCGTTGATCTCGCTGATGGCGTACTTCGCCGCCTCCCACTGCGGCGGGCCGAGGGGCCTGAGCTGCCCGGTTTCCGGAAGCACGTAGCCGAATTTCAGTGTGCCGTCGGCCCGCTGGGCCCCGCCGCCACCCCCGGCCTGGCCGCCGCCTTCGCCGCCGCCACCACACGCGGCGGCGGCAAGTGCCAGAGCCGCCGCCAGGGCCAGCGGACGGAACAACTTCCTGGTAGGCATGCAGGACTCCTTCGTCGACCAAGAGATGCCTGTGATGTCCTGTTGTGCGGCGGAGCCTAGCTCAGGACAGACGCTGGAGGAAGCAACCGAGCCCGGTTGCGTCCGAGTCGGATCTGGGCCGTTACCTGCCTGTATCCCAGATGTCCGGGAGCCCGGAGCGGCCTTTGGTGCCGTCCAGACCTTCCCCGATCTAGACGTTGTCTACTCAGCCGCCCCGGACTCGTGCAGATCACCGTACCCAGAGGAGTACGAGGATGCACCGGCGAACGCTAGGTCAGTCGGGTTTGTCACGCAGCAGGCAGGTCACCCTGGCGGTGCACACCCGGTGTTCGTCCTCGTCGGTGATGACCACCTCGTACGTGGCCAGGGTGCGGCCACGGTGCAACGGCGAGGCGACCGCGGTGACCGTGCCCGACGCGGCCGGGCGGTGGTGGGTGGCGTTGATCTCGATGCCGACGGTGGTCCGCTCGGGTCCCGCGTAGAGGCCCGCGCCGGTGGACCCGAGGGTCTCGGCGAGCACGCAGGACGCCCCGCCGTGCAGCGTCCCGTAGGGCTGGGTGTTGCCCTCGACAGGCATCCGTGCCACCACCCGGTCGGCGCTCGCCTCGACGAACTCGATGCCCATGCGGTCCACCAGGGACGATTCCAGGGTTCCGTACCGCTCCGCGAGCGCCGCCATGTCCGCCGGATCCACGCGACCTCCGTAACCGAATCACGTTCTACCCGAGATCGAAGCCTACGCGACGCGATCCAAGGTCCCCCCGACTGTCATCCCCCTCACCTAGGATTTCGACGTGGTCACCACCCAGCCGAACCCCGACGACGCCCGCGAGCGGCTGCTCCTTCTCGACGGTCACTCGCTCGCCTTCCGCGCGTTCTTCGCGCTCCCGGTGGAGAACTTCTCCACGACCACCGGGCAGCCCACGAACGCGGTGTACGGCTTCACGTCGATGCTCATCAACGTCCTCCGCGACGAGCAGCCCACGCACGTCGCGGTGGCCTTCGACAGATCCGAGCCGACGTTCCGGCACGAGACGTACGTCGAGTACAAAGCGAACCGCGCCGAGACACCCGCCGACTTCCGCGGCCAGATGAGCCTCATCCACGAGTTGCTCGACGCGCTGCGGGTTCCGCAGGTGAGCGTGGCCGGCTACGAGGCCGACGACGTGATCGCGACCCTGGCGACCCGCGCCGCGGCCCACGGCATGGATGTCCTCATCGTCACCGGTGACCGCGACGCCCTCCAACTCGTCGACGACGACGTCACTGTGCTGATGACCCGCCGGGGCATCAGCGACATGACCCGGTTCACCCCCGAGGGCGTACAGGAGAAGTACGGGCTGAGTCCCCGCCAGTACCCCGACTTCGCCGCTGTGCGCGGCGATCCGAGCGACAACCTGCCCAGCATCCCCGGGGTGGGCGAGAAGACCGCTGCCCGGTGGGTTCGCGAGTTCGGGTCCCTGGAGTCGCTGGTCGACCGCGTCGACGAGGTCAAGGGCAAGACCGGCGACGCGCTGCGGGCGCACCTGTCCGACGTGCTGCGCAACCGCCAGCTCACCGAGCTGATGCGGGACGTATCCGTTCCGGTCGAGCCGCGGGAGCTCACCCTCGGCCAGTGGGACCGCGAGGAGATCCACACCCTCTTCGACACGCTGCAGTTCCGGGTGCTGCGTGAGCGGCTCTACCAGACGCTGTCGGCGGTCGAGCCGGAGGCGGACGTCGGGTTCGAGATCGAGATGCACCTGCTCGGCCCGGACGAGGTGGCGGCGTGGCTGGCCGAGCACGCGCAGGGGCCGCATCGGATAGGGCTCGCGATCAGCGGCACGTGGGGCCGCGGCACCGGCACGGTCACCGGTATCGCCCTGGCGGCGAGCGACGGCGCCGGGGCGCACATCGAACCTACCCAGCTCACGCCGTCCGACGAGCGCGCGGTCGCGGAGTGGCTCGCCGACCCGGAGCGTCCGAAGGCGATCCATGACGCCAAGGGGCCGATGCTGGCCCTCGCGGCGCACGGGTGGGAGCTCGCCGGAGTCACCAGCGACACCGCGCTTGCCGCCTACCTGGCGTTGCCCGGCCAGCGGTCGTTCGACCTGGCCGACCTGTCGCTGCGCTATCTGCACCGTGAGCTCCGGGCGGAGGTCCCGGAGACCGGGCAGCTCACCTTCGACGGTTCGGACGAGCGGGAAATCGCCCGTGCCCTCGTGGTACGTGCGCGTGCTGTCGTCGACCTCGCCGAGGCGCTCGACGCCGACCTGGAGCGGCGCGGCGCGGCGCGACTGCTTCGGGAGGTGGAGCTTCCGCTCGTGCGGGTGCTCGCCGACATGGAGCGCGCCGGCATCGCCGTCGACGTCGACCACCTCGCCGGGCTATCCGCCTCCCTCGGTGGCGAGGTCAAGGAGGCGGAGCAGGCCGCGTACGCGGTGGTGGGCCACGAGTTCAACCTGGGGTCGCCCAAGCAGCTCCAGCAGGTGCTGTTCACCGAGCTCGGGTTGCCCAAGACCAAGCGCATCAAGACCGGCTACACCACCGACTCGGACGCGTTGCAGACCCTGTTGGTGCAGACCGAACATCCGGTGCTCGAGCACCTGTTGCGGCACCGCGACGTCGCGAAGCTGAAGAGCATCGTCGACTCGCTCATCCCGATGGCCGACGAAAAGTCGCGCATCCACAGCACGTTCAACCAGCTGGTCGCGGCGACCGGTCGGCTGTCCTCGACCGACCCCAACCTGCAGAACATCCCGATCCGCACCTCGGAGGGGCGGCAGATTCGGGAGGCGTTCGTGGTCGGGGACGGCTACGAGTGCCTCATGACCGCCGACTACAGCCAGATCGAGCTGCGGATCATGGCGCATCTGTCCGGCGACGAGGCATTGCTCGCGTCCTTCGGCTCCGGTCACGACTTCCACGCGGCCACCGCCTCACGGGTGTTCGGTCTGCCCCCTGAGCAGATCGACGGGCCGCTGCGCGGCCGGATCAAGGCGATGAACTACGGGCTGGCCTACGGGCTGTCGGCCTACGGGCTGGCGACTCAGCTCGCCGTCACCCCGGACGAGGCGCGCGAACTGATGAACGAGTACTTCGAGCAGTTCGGCGGCGTCCGGGACTACCTGCGCGACGTGGTCGAGCGGGCCCGCAAGGACGGGTACACCGAGACCATGTTCGGGCGCCGGCGCTACCTGCCCGACCTGGTGAGCGACAACCGGCAACGCCGGGAGATGGCCGAACGGATGGCCCTCAACGCCCCGATCCAGGGTTCCGCTGCCGACATCATCAAGATCGCCATGCTCGGCGTGGATCGTGCGCTGCGGGCTGGCGGCCTGCGGTCACGTCTGCTACTGCAGGTGCACGACGAGCTGGTGTTCGAGATCGCCTCGGGTGAGCGTGCCAAGGTCGAGGAACTGGTGCGCGAGGAGATGACCGCTGCCTATCCGCTGCGCGCGCCGCTCCAGGTTTCCTTTGGAGTGGGTCTCACCTGGGACGAAGCGGCGCACTAAGGAAAGCACCGCCACAAGGTGATCTCTAATTGACCCTGGGTGGCCAGTCTCATATCCTGATCGCTGCGCTGCGGACCTGTGCGTGCCTGTACGGCGTCGCCCGGTCACGGTCGATCCGGTCAACCTTATCCACCGGTTTTTCGGCTTGAGCGAGTGAAGATCCGCAGTGCACCCTATGACCATAAATGTCCGTATCCGGAGCCAACCAGCACATGACGAGCAGCACCGAGGCCACCCCGGCAACACCGCAGGTAGCGGTCAACGACATCGGCTCGGAGGAGGCCTTCCTCGCCGCGATCGACGAAACCATCAAGTATTTCAACGACGGGGATATCGTCGAGGGCACCGTTGTCAAGGTCGATCGAGACGAGGTCTTGCTCGATATCGGCTACAAGACCGAGGGCGTCATCCCGTCCCGCGAGCTGTCGATCAAGCACGACGTCGACCCCAACGACGTGGTCAAGGTAGGTGACCACGTCGAGGCCCTTGTCCTGCAGAAGGAGGACAAGGAAGGCCGGCTGATCCTGTCCAAGAAGCGGGCGCAGTACGAACGCGCCTGGGGCACGATCGAGAAGATCAAGGACGAGGACGGCATCGTCACCGGCACGGTGATCGAGGTCGTCAAGGGCGGCCTGATCCTCGACATCGGCCTGCGCGGCTTCCTGCCCGCCTCCCTCGTGGAGATGCGACGGGTTCGCGACCTGCAGCCCTACGTCGGGCGCGAGCTCGAGGCCAAGATCATCGAGCTCGACAAGAACCGCAACAACGTCGTCCTGTCACGCCGCGCCTGGCTCGAGCAGACCCAGTCCGAGGTCCGTCAGACGTTCCTCAACACCTTGCAGAAGGGCCAGATCCGCAAGGGTGTGGTTTCCTCGATCGTCAACTTCGGCGCATTCGTCGATCTGGGCGGTGTCGACGGGCTCGTTCACGTCTCCGAGCTTTCCTGGAAGCACATCGACCACCCGAGCGAGGTCGTCGAGGTCGGCCAGGAGGTCACGGTCGAGGTCCTCGACGTCGACATGGAGCGGGAGCGGGTCTCGCTGTCCCTCAAGGCCACCCAGGAGGACCCCTGGCAGCAGTTCGCCCGCACCCACCAGATCGGCCAGGTCGTGCCCGGAAGGGTCACGAAGCTGGTCCCGTTCGGCTCCTTCGTGCGGGTCGAGGAGGGCATCGAGGGGCTCGTTCACATCTCCGAGCTCGCCGAGCGTCACGTCGAGATTCCGGAGCAGGTCGTCCAGGTCGGAGACGAGATCTTCGTCAAGATCATTGATATCGACCTCGACCGGCGTCGCATCAGCCTCTCGCTGAAGCAGGCCAACGAGGGCACCGTCAGCGCGGACTACGAGGACTTCGACCCGACGCTCTACGGCATGCCGGCCGACTACGACGAGCAGGGCAACTACAAGTACCCCGAGGGCTTCGATCCGGAGACCGGCGAGTGGATGCCCGGCTACGAGGAGCAGCGCGAGGAGTGGGAGCGCCAGTACGCCGAGGCGCGCACCCGCTACGAGGCGCACAAGCGGCAAATCGAGGAGGCCCACCGGGCCGACGCCGAGGCATCCGGCCAGCGGCCGGACACCGGAGGAGAGTCCGGGGGAGGAGGAGCCCTGGCCTCCGACGAGGCGCTCGCCGCTCTGCGGGAGAAGCTGGCCGGAGGCGGCAGCTAGCCCTCCTTGCCTTTGCCCGTGATCTTGCAGAAATTCAAACCGGAGAGTTTGAATTTCTGCAAGATCACGGGCAAAGGGGGCTGGGGGTAACCTCTTCCTGTGCTAAGCGTGGGGCTGACCGGAGGCATCGGGTCGGGCAAGAGCGAGGTGGCTCGCCGGCTGGCCGGCCACGGTGCGGTGGTCGTCGACGCCGACCAGATCGCCCGCGAGGTGGTTGCCCCTGGCACGCGCGGCCTCGACGCCGTGGTCCGCGAGTTCGGTCGCCAGGTGTTGCGGCCGGACGGTTCGCTGGACCGCGAACGGCTCGGGGAGATCGTGTTCGCCGACCCGGCCAAACGCGAGCGGCTGAACGGCATCGTGCATCCGTTGGTCGGCCGGCGGGCGCAGGAGCTGTTCGAGGCCGCCCCCGAGGACTCGGTGGTCGTCCACGACGTACCACTGCTCACCGAGAACAATCTCGCCTCGCGGTACGACGTCGTGGTGGTCGTGGATGCCTCGGTCGACACCCAGGTCGAACGGCTGGCGCGATTTCGCGGCATGTCCGAGGAACAGGCGCGCGCCCGGATCTCGGCGCAGGCCACCCGCGAACAGCGGCTCGCGATAGCCGACGTCGTCATCGACAACGACGGTTCGCCGGAGGAGCTCGACGAGCAGGTCCGGAAGCTGTGGGAGGATCTCGAGCGGCGGGCCGGCAGGGGCTGAGGCCGAGCATGGAGATCGAGCTGGCGACCGAGGCCGGGTCGTCCTCGGTGGTCAACGAGGACTTCGTTGTCGCGGTGCCGGGTCTGGTGGTCGTGCTCGACGGGGTAACCCGGCCACCGGGCACGCAGACCGGGTGCGTCCACGGCACGCCATGGTTCGTCCGGCAACTCGGCGCGGCGATGCTCCGCCGGCTTGTCGAGCCGGAGACACCGCTCGTCGACGCGGCGGCGGAAGCGATCGAGGAGGTCGCCGCCCGGCATGCGGATGCCTGCGACCTGACCCACCCGGCGACGCCGTCCACCACTCTCGCGCTGCTGCGGGAGCGTGACGGCCGGGTGGAGTACCTGCTGCTGGGGGACTCGGTGATCCTCTTGGAGCGGGGGAGTGGACTGGACGTGGTCACCGAGGTCCGCAACACGGCGATCGTCCAAGCCGATCCGGCGGCGCCGGACCGGGCGATCACCGGCAGCGTGCCCCGCGGTGACCTGCGCCGCGCCGCGGTGCTGACCGACGGGGCCTCCCGCTTCGTCGACCTCTTCGAGTTCGGGGACTGGCGGGCCTGCCTCGACCTGCTGGACCGGGACGGACCAGGAGGGCTGATCCGCCACGTCCGCGAGGCCGAGCGTTCGGACCCGACCGGCCGACGCTGGCCGAGGGCGAAACCCTGCGACGACGCCACCGCCGTGCTCTGCCGGTTCTGAGAGCCGGTTTGTCGCCGGGTTTGTCACCGGGCCGACCTAGAGTGGAGACCGTGAGGCCAGCCACCGATACCCAGCGCAGGGTCGCGCCGCTCGAGGTCGTGACCGAGATGACGCCGTCCGGCGACCAGCCGCAGGCCATCGCCGAGCTAGAGCGGCGTGTCAACCGGGGAGACAAGGACGTTGTCCTTCTCGGGGCCACCGGCACCGGCAAGACCGCCACGATCGCCTGGCTCGCCGAGCGGTTGCAGCGGCCCACGTTGGTGATGGAGCCCAACAAGACCCTCGCCGCCCAGTTCGCCAACGAGCTGCGGGAGATGCTGCCGAACAACGCGGTCGAGTACTTCGTCTCGTACTACGACTACTACCAGCCGGAGGCGTACGTTCCGCAGACCGACACCTACATCGAGAAGGACTCCTCGATCAACGACGAGGTCGAGCGGCTGCGGCATTCGGCGACGTGGTCGCTGGTGTCCCGGCGGGACACGGTGGTGGTCGCCTCGGTGTCGTGCATCTACGGTCTCGGCACCCCGCAGGAGTACGTCGACCGCATGGTGCGGCTGCACGTCGGTCAGGAGATCGACCGCGACCAGCTGCTGCGTCGATTCGTCGACATGCAGTACACCCGCAACGATCTCTCCTTCACCCGCGGGACGTTCCGGGTGCGCGGCGACACCATCGAGGTCATTCCCGTCTATCAGGAGCTCGCCGTCCGCATCGAGATGTTCGGCGACGAGATCGAACGGCTGATGACCCTGCACCCCCTGACCGGTGAGGTTCTGGGCGAGGACGTTGAGCTGCACGTACTTCCCGCCTCGCACTATGTCGCCGGCCCGGAGCGGATGGAGCGCGCCATCGCCGGCATCGAGGTCGAGCTCGAGGAGCGGCTGGCCGAGCTGGAGCGGCAGAACAAGCTGCTCGAGGCGCAGCGGCTGCGGATGCGCACGACCTACGACATAGAGATGATGCGCCAGGTCGGCAGCTGCTCGGGCATCGAGAACTACTCGCGGCACATCGACGGGCGCGGGCCCGGCACGCCGCCGCACACGTTGCTCGACTTCTTTCCCGAGGACTTCGTCCTCGTCATCGACGAGTCGCACTACACCGTGCCGCAGATCGGCGGCATGTACGAGGGCGACATGTCGCGCAAGCGCACCCTCGTCGACCATGGCTTCCGGCTGCCGTCCGCGATGGACAACCGGCCGCTGCGCTGGGAGGAGTTCCTGAAGCGGATCGGGCAGACGGTCTACCTGTCGGCGACCCCGGGTCCGTACGAGCTGTCGCGGGTGAAGGGCGACGTCGTGGAGCAGGTCATCCGGCCGACCGGGCTGGTCGACCCCGAGGTTGTCGTCAAGCCGACCAAGGGCCAGATCGACGACCTCATCCACGAGATCCGGGTCCGCGCCGAGCGGGATGAGCGTGTGCTGGTCACCACGCTCACCAAGAAGATGGCCGAGGACCTTACCGACTATCTGCTGGAGACCGGTATCCGGGTGCGCTACCTGCACAGCGAGGTCGACACGCTGCGCCGCGTCGAGTTGCTGCGCGAGCTGCGGCTCGGCGAGTACGACGTACTGGTCGGCATCAACCTGCTCCGGGAGGGCCTCGACCTGCCGGAGGTGTCGTTGGTTTCGATCCTGGACGCGGACAAGGAGGGGTTCCTGCGCTCGGATACGTCCCTCATCCAGACGATCGGTCGGGCCGCGCGGAACGTCTTCGGGCAGGTGCACATGTATGCCGACGAGGTCACTGAGTCGATGAAGCGGGCGATCGACGAGACCAATAGGCGGCGGGCCAAGCAGATCGCGTTCAACACCGAGAACGGCATCGACCCGCAGCCGCTGCGTAAGAAGATCGCGGACATCCTCGACGCGATAGTCCGCGAGGATGCCGACACCGAGAAGCTCATCGGCGGGGCCGGGCGGCAGCAGAGCCGAGGCAAGACCCCGGTGCCCGGCCTGGCCTCTCGCCGCCGTGGCGAAGCGGGCCAGCATGCCGCCGAACTCGCCGGCATGCCGCGCGAGGAGCTGGCCTCACTCATCGAGCAGCTCACCGAGCAGATGCATGCCGCGGCCGCGGACCTGCAGTTCGAGCTGGCGGCCCGGCTGCGCGACGAGATCAAGGAGCTCAAGCGGGAGCTGCGCGGGATGCGCGAGGCGGGGGTCCGCTAGGGCGACACATCCCGTATCGGGAGGTGTCTCGAAAATCGGCGGAAAGGTGTACACGGGCCCGATATGGGCGATACATTCTGTGGCGCAAACGTCTGTCGCGCTCCCGCTGACAGAGGGTGCGTTTAGGGCCGTCCGCGTGGGGATAGCGGACGGCCCTAAACGTTTCTCGCCCCGCCCGTCTCAGTCCTGGAGTATCTCGACGAGGCGGGTGCGCCGCGGCCGCTCTCCGACGGTGCGGACGGCTCGTGCCAGCGCCGGCCCCGCGGCGTGGACCACCGACAGGTGGCGCTGCGCCCGGGTGAAGGCCGTGTAGACGAGCGGGCGGGAGAGCATCCCCGCCGCCTCGCCGGGAAGGACCGCGACCACCGCCGGCCATTCCGAGCCCTGCGCGCGGTGAACCGTGATCGCCCAGCCGTGGCGGAGGTCGGCCAGCAGTCCGGGTGGAACGGTCGCCGGACCGGATGCGAACGTCACCACGAGGGCACCACCGTCTTCGACGCCGGTCACCACGCCGACCTCGCCGTTCGCGAAGCCGTGATCGACGTGGTTCGCCACGGCAACCACTCGGTCGCCGACGTCGAAGCCGCCCTGTTCGCCGGGTCCCGGGTTGAGCTTGGCCTTGAGGGCCCTGTTCAGCGCTATGGTGCCGGCCTCGCCACGATGCACCGGCGTCACAACCTGGGTTTCGTCCGGGGCGATGCCGAGGGCCCGCGGGATGGAGTCGGTGACCAGCTGGACGACCCGGCGGGCCGCGTCGGCGCCGCCCCGGGCCGGCACGACTACTACCTCACGCTCGGGCGAGTCGACCTGCGGCAGCTCGCCGCCTCGAACGGCGGTGGCCAGCCGCGCGATGGTGCCACCTTCGCGCTGCCGGTAGAGGGTGCGCAGTTCGGTCACCCGTACGGTGCCCGACGCCATCACGTCGGCGAGCACCCGCCCGGCCCCGATCGAGGGGAGCTGCGCGGGGTCGCCCACCAGCAGCAGGTGGGTGCCGTCCACGCAGGCCTCCAGCAGCGCCGCCGCCAGCTCCGCGTCCAGCATCGACGTCTCGTCCACGACGACGATGTCCGCGTCGAGCGGCCACTCCTCGCCGCGTGCGAACTCCCCGGTCGTCCCCTGCGCGCCCAGCAGGCGGTGCAGCGTGGTCGCCGGCGCGTCGGCCAACTCCTCGAGGCGCTTGGCGGCACGCCCGGTTGGTGCCGCCAACGCGATCAGCTTGCCGTGGCGGCGGGCGAGTTCGACTACCGCGGCGATGGTCCGGCTCTTGCCGGTGCCCGGGCCGCCGGTCAGCACGCTCACGCCGTGCTCGGCGACGGACCGCACCGCGGCGCGCTGGGCCTCGTCCAGCTCGTCGTCCGGCACGTCGGCCGGCACGTCGGCCGATTCGGCCGATGCCGTCGTGTCGTCCTCGTCGTACAGCGACTCCGCCGTCGCATCCAGCCGTCTCAGCCCGTCGGCGACGGTCTCCTCGGCGAGGGCGTAACGGGCGAGGGCGAGCAGCCCCGCCGGCTCCTCGTCGCTCCCGTCGGGGTCCGGTGAGACGAACGCCATCACCCGGGCCTCGTCGAGCGCGGCCTCGATGGCCTCGCGCGGTTCGGCGATGTCGAAGCCGCTCAACGCGGAGGTCACGGTGGCGGCGGACACCGCTGTGTGTCCGTCCCGCGCGGCACGGCTCAGCAGGTGGGCGACCAGCGCGCGCCCGCGTCTCGGGTCGGTGGGCGTTGCCTCGGCCCCCAACAGCCGTCGGGCGAATCCGTCCGCCTGGTCGGGTCGTACCTCGGGAAGCAGAAGCAACCGCCACGGGTCCTCGCGGAGCTCCTTGGCGGCCGTCTCGCCAAGGTGCTCGACCGCGCCGGCCGCCAGCCTCGCCGGTGCCCCGGCCGGAACAAGCAGCTCCACTACCTCGTACGCGGGCCGGGCGCCCTCGAAGTTACCGACCAGCCGCTCGGCCCGCTTCCGGCCGACGCTCTCGATCTCGGTAAGCCGATCGACGCTCACCTGCTCGGGACCAACGATGCCCGCGGCGGGCAGCCGCTCGGCGAGTGTGCGGCCCAGGCTGGGCCACAGGCCGGCGGAGCAGAACGCGGAGAAGACCTCGGAGGACATCGGCCGACAGCGTACGCGAATGCGGGCTCTCTATCAGCCGAGGCTCTCGTCTGGCTCTGGATATTCGGTCGGAGGTGTGGAGACGTCGTCCAGGGCGGCGCCGATCTCCTGGGGCAGGGTCGTCTCCTCGGCCTCCAGGATCCCCAGCAGCTGAGCCGTGGTTCGCGCGCCCACGACCGCGGCGCCGACGCCTGGCCGGTCGCGAGCCCAGCACAGGGCCACAGCGAGTGGTGAGACACCCAGCCCTTCCGCGGCGGTCGCCACCGACTCGACGATCCTGCGGGAGCGCTCGTTCAGGTACGGCTGGATCGACGCCGCGAAGTGGGGCGCCGCTCCACGGGAGTCGGCCGGGATGCCGCCGCGGTACTTGCCGGTGAGCACCCCGCCGCCCAGCGGCGAGCAGGCGAGGATGCCCGTGCCGAGGTCGCGGGCGGCCGGGACCACGTCCCCTTCCACGGCCCGCTGCAGCAGGGAGTACTCCACCTGCGCCGAGATCAGCGGGGATCGGCCCGGCCAGGCGAGCTGCCAGGTCGCCGCCCTGGCCAGCTGCCATCCCGCGTAGTACGACACCCCGACGTACCGGGCTCTGCCGCTCGCCACCGCCTCGTCGAGCACCGACAGCGTCTCCTCGAGGGGGGTGGCCGGGTCCCAGGTGTGCAGCTGCCACACGTCGACGTGGTCGGTGCCGAGGCGGTGGAGTGAGGCGTCGAGGGAGTCGAGCAGGTGGCGGCGGGACGCGGGACGCCCGTCCCGCCGGTCGATGGCCGTCCTGGTCGCGAGAACCAGATCCGTGCGGGGTACCACGTCGCCGAGCAGCTTGCCGAGGACGCGTTCGCTGTACCCGCCGGCGTATGCGTCGGCGGTATCCACGAGCGTCCCACCGGCGTCCACGAAGGCGGTCAGCTGAGCGCAGGCGTCGTCCTCTGGGGTGTCCCGGCCCCACGTCATGGTGCCGAGACCCAGCCGGGAGACCGACAACCCGGAACGTCCCAGATGCCGCTGCTCCATGTCCCTCCGCGCCCGATGCCCTGGTTGTTGTGCAGTGCATCATGCCAGGACAGGGCGGGCTCTGCGATGCTGCCAGGGGAGGTGTCGCGCGTGTCAGGAAGCGATCAGGGGGGCTCGACGGCGTACCTGCACTGGGACGAGCAGTGGCGAGACCTGGATTCCCGTGCGGCCTGGAGCAGCCCGGAGCCCTGGGTGGCCCAGACCGTGCAGTTGCTGACGGAGCGCGGGGCCCGCCGCACGCTCGACCTGGGCTGCGGGGTAGGCCGGCACTCGCTGTTTCTCGCCGCCCAGGGTTTCGACTGCACCGCGATGGACCGGAGCACGGCCGGGGTTGATCACGCGCGTCGCCGGGCCATGGAATCCGCGCTCGACGTCACGTTCCTGGTCGGCAGCTTCGATGCGCTGCCGTTCGCTGACGGGAGCTTCGACTACGTGCTCGCCTGGAACGTCGTCTACCACGGCGACGAAAGGCTCGTCCGGACGGCGGCAGCCGAGGTCATCCGGGTCCTCCGACCCGGTGGCGTCTACCAGGCCACGATGCTGTCGAAACGCAATTCCGACCACGGCAGAGGCGTCGAGGTGAGCCGCAACACGTGGGTGCAGCCCGACGCCGCGGACGACAAGATCCATCCGCACGTCTACTGCGACGCCGGCGACATGCTCCGGCTGCACGACGGCCTCGCGCTCCTCGCCGCGTTCGACGAGCCACATGGGCGGCCGGGCTCGCACCATTGGCACCTCCTCTTCGAGAGGGCGGGCGGTAGCGGCGAAGGCCCCGGCTGACACCATTGGGATCCCGGTACGACCACCGCGGAAGGAGCTCAGCGATGCGACTCGGCGTCAATCTCGGCTACTGGGGTGCGGGCAACGACGCGGAGAACGTTCGGCTCGCCCAGGAGGCCGAGCGTCTCGGGTACTCGGTGGCGCTGGCGGCCGAGGCGTACGGCTCCGACGCGACCACCGTGCTCGCCTGGGTGGGCGCGCAAACCAGTCGCATCGACCTGCTCGCCGCCATCTTCCAGATCCCGGCCCGGGCGCCGACCATGACCGCGATGACCGCGGCCACCCTGGACACCCTCACCGGCGGACGTTTCCGGCTCGGACTCGGGGTGTCCGGTCCTCAGGTGTCCGAGGGCTGGTACGGGGTCCGGTTCGCCGCGCCGCTGGAGCGCACCCGGGAGTACGTGGAGATCGTCCGGATGGCCCTGAGCCGCGAGCGGGTGAGCTTCCACGGCCGGCACTACCAGCTGCCGCTTCCGGACGGGCCGGGTAAGCCGCTGAAGCTCATCGTGCACCCGGCGCGGGAGCACATCCCCCTCTACCTGGCCGCGATCGGGCCGAGGAATCTCGAGCTGACCGGCGAGATCGCCGACGGCTGGCTGGCGATCTTCTTCTCACCGGAACACGGGGACGAGCTGCTCTCCCAGATCCGTTCCGGTCGGGAGCGGGCCGGCAAACAGATGGACGACTTCGACGTCGTGGCGACGGCTCCCACCGTGCTGGGCGACGACGTCGACGCGTGCGCCGACGTGCTCCGGGGGCACTCCGCCCTGTACGTCGGCGGCATGGGCAGCCGGGAGCAGAACTTCTACAACGCGCTCGCCTGCCGAATGGGCTACGAGCGCGAGGCGGCCGAGATCCAGGACAAGTATCTGGCCAAGGACTACCAGGGCGCGATGGCCGCGGTTCCGGTGGACTTCATCGACAAGACCTCGCTACTCGGCCCGGTCGACCGGATGGCTGACCGGATGAGGGCCTACGCCGACGCCGGGGTCGGCATGCTGGCGATTGCGGCACACGCGCCCGCGTACGACCAACGGCTCGCTACGCTACGTGCCGCCGCCGAGGCACTCGATCGGGCCGGCGTCGGCGACTGAGGCCTTTACCAAGCGAGGAGTCCGCACCGTGAACACCTTCCAGGCTGCCGTGCTCGGGATCGTCCAGGGATTGACTGAGTTCCTGCCGATCTCGAGCACGGCGCACCTGCGGGTGGTCCCCGCGTTCGCCGGATGGCGGGACCCGGGCGCGGCGTTCACGGCGGTCACCCAGCTCGGCACGATGACGGCGGTGCTCGCGTACTTCTGGCGGGACATCGTGCGCATCGCGTGGACCTGGCTGCGCAGCCTCTGGACCCCGGGGCTACGCCGTGATCTCGACGCCCGGATGGGCTGGTACATCGGCCTCGGCACGATCCCGATCGGGATCTGCGGCGTGACGTTCAAGGACCAGATCGAGACCGGGGCGCGCAACCTGTGGCTGATCTCCGGCGCCCTGATCGGGCTCGGCCTCCTGCTTCTGGCCGCCGACCGGATGGGCCGGCAGAAGCGTGATCTCAACCACATCAACCTCCGCGACGGCCTGATCATCGGCGCGTTCCAGGCGCTCGCGCTCATCCCGGGAGTGTCCAGATCCGGGGCGACCATCACCGGCGGCCTGTTTCTCGGGTACACCCGGGAGTCCGCGGCCCGTTACTCGTTCTTGCTGTCGGTCCCGGCGGTCGTCCTGTCCGGCCTGTTCGAGCTGCCGGAGATCGGTGGCGCGAACGTGCCGGGGATCCTGCCCACGGCGGTCGCCACGGTGCTTGCCTTTGTCGTGGGATACGCATCGATCGCCTGGCTGCTCAGGTTCCTCGCCCGCCACTCGACCATGGTGTTCGTCGTCTACCGGGTCGCATTGGGCGGGCTCATCATCGGGCTGCTGAGCACCGGCGTGATCGCCGCCACGGGGTAGGGTCTGCCCCATGGCCGCCGATAACCCCATCGCCGACCTCGACGCCGCGCTGACAGCCCTGCGGGAGCAGGACGACCAGGACGGCTTCGTGCACGCTCTGGCGCACGGCGAGGTGGTCGTGCCGCAGCTGGAGCCGGCCGACGCCGATCTGCAGCTGCCGTTCGTCGAGGAGGAGGGCACCCGCTACGTCGTGGCGTTCAGCTCCGAGCAGCGGCTCGCGGACTCCGGGATCGACGCCGAGGACTCGGTGGCGCTCAGCGGTTCCGAGCTGAGCGCCGTCTGGCCGGCCGAAGGCGAGCTATGGCTGGCCATCAACCCCGGCAGCGACCACGGAGTGGCGGTTTCCCCCGACACCATCCGGGCGATAGGGAGGGAGAGGGACGTTCATGGCTGATCCACTGTTCACCGGGGTCGGCGTCGCGCTGGTGACGCTCTTCGACAGTGCCGGCGAGGTCGACGCCAAGGCGAGCGCGCTGCACGCCAAGCGTCTTGTCGACGACGGCATGCGGGCCGTGCTGGTGGCCGGATCGACCGGTGAGGCCGGGTCCCTTTCGGCCAAGGAGCGGATCGCGCTGCTGGAGGCCGTGCGGTCGGAGGTGCCGTCGGACGTGCCGGTTCTCGCCGGTACGGGTGCGTCCTCGGCGCGCCAGGCCGCCGCCCAGACGTCGGACGCCTGCGAGCACGGCGCGGACGGCGTCCTCGCGCTCTCACCCCCGGGATCGCGTCGGCTCGGCGACTACTACGCGGCGGTGCTGGACGCGGCGGGGGACGTGCCGGTGCTCGCCTACCACTTTCCGCGGTCCTCGGCCCCGGGCATCGACGTCGAGACGCTGGCGAAGCTGCCGGTCCGAGGCGTCAAGGATTCCGCCGCCGACCCGGAGCGGCTCCTCAAGGAGCTGGCCGAGCTGGAGATACCGATCTACAACGGCTCGGCCGTGATGGCCTTCGCGGCCGGGGCACTGGGCTGCCGGGGCTCGATCCTGGCGGTCGCCAACGCCGAGCCCGAGCTCGCCATCCGGGCGTTCGCCGGAGACGCCGAGGCGCAACGCGCGCTTATCGGCCCGCACCTCGCGGCCCGCGCCGACTTCCCGGAGGGGCTCAAGCGGCTGGTGGCCGACAAGTACGGCACCTCGCCGGTCTGCCGCCTTTGATCACAGCCAACCGCTTCTCCGGAAGAGCCGGTAGAGGGCCGTGCAGGCGACGACCATGACGAGGATCACCAGGGGATAGCCGAACCTCCACCTCAGCTCGGGCATGTGGTCGAAGTTCATCCCGTAGATGCCGGCGACCATGGTCGGCACCGCGACGATCGCCACCCACGCCGAGATGCGGCGCATGTCCTCGTTCTGCCGCACGCTCACCTGGGCCAGGTTGGCGTTGAGCACTGAGGTAAGCAGGTCGTCGAAGGCGGCGACGTCGCCCGAGACGCGCAGCACGTGGTCGGACACGTCTCGAAAGAACGGCCGCGTCTCCGGGTGGATCTCCGGCAACCCGGCGTTGGTGAGCAGGCGCATCGGCTCGACGAGGGGAAGGACCGCCCGCCGGAACTCGATGACCTCCCGCTTGAGGGCGTAGATGCTCTCGGCGTCGTTGGTCCGTTCGGGGGAGAACACCCGTTGCTCGACCTCGGCGATGTCCGCCTCGACCTCGCGGGCGATGGCCTCGTAGGTGTCCACCACCTCGTCGCAGATGGCGTAGAGGACCGCGCTCGGCCCGAGAGCCAGCATCTTCTTGTCGCCCTCGAGCCGGGCGCGGATCGCGCCGAGCGGGCTGCCGCCGCCGTGCCGGACGGTGAGGACGAAGCCCTCGCCGAGGAACAACATGATCTCCCCGGTCTCGATGTCGGAGGTCGACTCGACGTACCGCAGCGTCTTGAGGACCGCGAACAGCGAGTCGCCGTACCGCTCGAGCTTCGGCCGCTGGTGGGCATGCACCGCGTCCTCCACGGCCAGCGGGTGCAGATCGAATTCCTTCGCGACGAGGTCGAACTCGCTGGTGCTCGGCTCGTGCAGGCCGATCCAGATGAACGCGTCGGGGTCCGCGCGAGCGCGGGTGAACGCGTCGCCGAGGCCGCCGGGTACGTCCTCGCGCCGGCCCTCGTGGTAGATGGCGCAGTCGACGATCACAACCGGTATTGTCCCCACGAGTTGGCGGCACATAGACATCTCGACGCACGTAGAGTGACGAGACGTGGCAACCGTGATCCTCGTCCGACATGGCCTCACCGCGATGACCGGGCCCGTCCTCGCCGGCTGGACCCCCGGCGTACACCTTGACGGGCGTGGCCGGGACCAGGCGGCCGCCCTCGCCCGCCGGCTGTCTCGGGTGCCGCTCGCCTCGGTGGTGACGAGCCCCCTCGAGCGGTGTCGGGAGACGGCGGAGGCGATCGTCGCCGAGCGGGAGGGCACGACGGTGACCGCGGACGAGCGCGTGGGGGAGTGCCGGTACGGTGACTGGACCGGCCAGCGGCTGAACAAGCTCGCCAAGGAGAAGCTGTGGCAGGTCGTCCAGGCCCATCCGAGCGCCGCGACCTTCCCGGGTGAACGCGGCGAATCACTGCGCGACACCCAGCATCGAGCGGTCAGCGCCATCCGCGACTGGAACGTGCGTGCGAGCGGCGGTACGTACCTCGTCTGCACCCACGGAGACGTCATCAAGGCGATCGTGGCCGACGCCCTGGGTCTGCACCTCGACCTCTTCCAGCGGATCCAGGTCGATCCGTGCTCGCTCACCGTCATCCGTTACACGGACCTGCGGCCGTTTCTGGTCCGCCTCAACGACACCGGAGGCGGGGTCGACGATCTCGTCCCGCCGGGGGAGACGCCTCGTCGGCGGTGGACCCTCCGACGGTCCAAGAAACGCGAGAGCGACGCCGTTGTCGGCGGCGGATCGGGAAGCGCATAGGGTCGGCGTATGCCCCGTCAGGTATTCTTCTACGACCCTCCGGAGAGGTTCGTCGCCGGAGCGGTGGGTCAGCCCGGCGAGCGGACGTTCTTCCTGCAGGCTCGTGGCAGCGGGCGGATGACCAGCGTCGCCCTGGAGAAGTTCCAGGTCGCCAGCCTCGCCCAGCGCATCGAGGAGCTGCTGGACGAGGTGCTGCGCCGCAGCGAGGGATCCGCGGTGGTGCCGGCTGTCGCCCCTGCGGATCTCAAGGACAACGAGCCTTTGGACCAGCCGATTCTCGAGGAGTTCCGGGTCGGGACGATGGCTCTCGCCTGGGACCCGGAGGACGAGCGGGTGGTCATCGAGGCGCAGGCGGCGACCGAGGAGGCGGAGGAAGGACAGGAGGAAGAGGAGTTCGAGCCGTTCACCGACGAGGTGACGGAGGGCCCGGACGTGCTGCGGGTGAGCATCACGCCGGGGGAGGCGCGCGCCTTCGCGCAGCGTGCCCTCAAGATCGTTGCCGCAGGCCGTCCGCCCTGCCCGTTCTGCGGCCAACCGCTGGACCCGGACGGCCACATCTGCCCGCGGCAGAACGGGCAACGGCGTTCGACGCTGGTCACATGACCGTGCTGCCAGGCGAGTCCCAGGACGACGGCCTGCGCGTGCCCATCGCTCGCGGCATGGACGACCGTGTCATCCTGCGGATGGACGAGGCGCTGCGGCTGCTGCGCGACGGAGATATCGAGGTGGTGGGCCGCATCGTGCAGGCTTCCAACGCCACCCTGTTCTGCTCCATCGAGGTGGACGGTATCAGCGCGTCCTGCGTCTACAAGCCCATCGCGGGGGAGCGGCCACTGTGGGACTTCCCGGAGGGCACGCTCGCCGGACGAGAGGTGGCGGCGTTCCTCGTGTCCGAGGCCACCGGCTGGCACATCGTGCCACCGACCGTCTACCGCGACGGACCGTTCGGGCCGGGCATGTGCCAGCTGTGGATCGATGTGGACGAGACCGCCGACATCCTGGCGCTGGCGCGCAGCCAGGATCCTGGGCTGCGCCGGATGGCGGTCTTCGACGCGGTGGTGAACAACGCCGACCGCAAGGGGGGCCATCTCCTGCCCACCTGTGGCGGTCACGTGTACGGGGTCGATCACGGCGTCTGCTTCTCGGTCGACGACAAGCTCCGTACGGTGCTGTGGCAGTGGCGCGGGCGCCGCCTGCCCGACGACGTGGTCCCACCGCTGCGGCAGCTCGACGAAGACCTCGCCGACGGCGGCCGGCTTGCCGAAGCCCTCGACGGCCTGCTGACCGGCGAGGAGGTGGCCGTGACCCGGGAGCGGGTGTCGCGGCTGCTGCGAACCGGCGTCTTCCCGGACCCTCCCGACGACTGGCCGGCCGTGCCCTGGCCGCCGATCTGACCGACCTAGTCCGATGGATGGCCCATTCACCCGGACCTAGCGGATGAATGGGCCATCCATCGGGAGGAGGGGACGACGTGTGCACTGTCGTGGTGAGCGTGGATCCCTCCGCCGAGGTACCGGTACTGCTGGCCGGTGTTCGCGACGAGTTCGTCGACCGGCGGTGGCGGCCTCCCTCGGCGCACTGGGCGGGCTGGCCCGGCCTGCTGGGCGGCCTCGACCTCCAGGCGGGCGGTACCTGGCTCGCCGTCGACCCCGACGTTCCCCGGGTCGCGGCCGTGCTGAACGGGAAGGGCAGCCCCGCGCCGCAGGACGGCCGTCGCTCCCGCGGTGAGCTGCCGCTGCTCGGCGCGGAGCGGGGGGACATGGACCTGAAGGATTCGGAGCTGCCCAGTTTCGATCCCTTCCACCTCGTGCTGGCCGAGCCCGACGGCGCCCGCCTGTGGAGCTGGGACGGCGACCGGCTCGTCGTAGCGGCCATGACGCCCGGACTGCACATGATCACGAGTACCGGGCTCGACAGGGCCGACGACCAGGCGCGGGTGGCGTACTTCCTGCCCCGGTTCCGCGCCGCCCCGCGGCCCACCCCCTCCTCGGGGCAGGCACGCGAGTCCGCCTGGGGCGAGTGGCTGCCGCTGGTGGACGGGGACGGCGTGGACCCGAGTGACCCGCGGGCGATGGTCATGCGCCGGCGGGCCAGTGACCGAGCGTGGGCCTCGACGTCCACCACCCTCGTCGCGCTGGCACCGGGCGGCGTGCGTTACGACTTCTCGGCACGCCCCGGCGACGCCGACGCCTGGGAGACCGTCCTCGACCGGCTCTGATGGGTTCTAGGTTCCCCTGGCCGGATTGATCTCTCTAGGCTCGGCCCAGCCGGAAGATCGATCGAGGGAGCCTCATGGTCGACTACATCGTGATCGTCGCCTACTTCGCCGGGATGCTCGCCGTCGGATGGTGGAGCATGCGGCGGGCCGGCAACGCCGAGGACTACCTCGTCGCGGGGAGGCGGCTGGGGCCGACGCTCTACTTCGGCACGCTCTCGGCAGTGGTGCTCGGCGGGGCATCCACGATCGGCGGCATCGGCCTCGGATACTCCTACGGCCTTTCGGGCATGTGGCTGGTGGTCATCCTCGGCCTCGGCATCGTCGCGTTGAGCGCCCTCTTCGCCCGGCGGCTCACCCGGCTGGGCGTCTACACGGTGTCGGAGATGCTCGAGCTGCGCTACAACGTCTCGGCCCGTTTCATCTCCGGGCTCGTCATGGCGGCCTACGACCTGATGCTGACGGTTACCTCGACGATCGCCATCGGAACCATCTTCCACGGCATCCTCGGCATACCCCGCGTCCCCGCGATCATCCTCGGCGGCGGGATCGTGCTCGTGTACTGCCTGCTGGGCGGCATGTGGTCGGTCACCCTCACCGACCTGGCCCAGTTTGCGATCATGACGTTGGGTGTCTTCCTGGTCCTGCTGCCTACGTCGCTCGCCCGGGCCGGCGGGTTCGGCGGGCTGCGCGAGGCCCTTCCGGCGAGCTACTTCGACCTCGGGAGCATCGGCGGGGCGACGATCTTCACCTACGTCCTCATCTACTTCTTCGGCATCCTCATCGGACAGGACATCTGGCAGCGGGTCTTCACCGCGCGCAGCGATCGGGTGGCGGTGCGCGGCGGCGTGATCAGCGGCCTGTACTGCATGGCGTACGGCATCGCCGGGGCGTTGATCGGCAGCAGCGCGAAGGTCCTGTACCCCAATCTCCAGGTCGCCGACGACGCCTTCGCCACGATCACACGCGGCGTGCTGCCGACGGGCATCATGGGGCTCGTCCTGGCGGCTGCCCTGGCCGCCATCATGTCCACGGCGAGTGCCGGGCTCATGGCGTCGGCGACCCTCACCGCGAACGACATCTACGCCCGCTTCGTCGCCCACCGCGCCAGCGTCTCGACCGTCGCGAGCATCCGGGTGTTCGTGCTAGTGATCGGCGTTGTCGCGATCGCGATCGCCTGCGTCGTCCAAGACATCGTCGCCGCGCTGACCGTCGCGTACAACCTGCTCGTCGGCGGCCTGCTCGTGCCGATCCTCGGCGGCCTGGTCTGGCGCCGCTCGACAGCGAGCGGCGCTCTCGCCGCCGCCGTCGTGGGCAGCGTGACGGTCGTCGTCCTGATGATCGTCCAGGGCCTTCTCGCCAACGAGCCCATTTACTTCGGCCTCATCGCCAGCGCTGTCGCCTTCGTCGTTGGCAGCCTGGTCACCCGGCCGACGCCGGCGGAGGCACTGGCCGCGTGGGATCGCCGGCTGCGCGGCGAGTCCCAGCCCGCGCCGCCCGCCTCGCCCACACCCTGATCAGGAAGGAACGCATGTCCGAACCCCTTGGTCCGGTCGACGCCGCCCAAGTCCCGCGCTTCGCGGGGCCGCCCACATTCGCCCGCCTGCCCCGTCGCGACCAGGTCGAGGCCGTCGACGTCGCCATCGTGGGCGTGCCGTTCGACAGCGGGGTGACGTACCGACCGGGTGCCCGTTTCGGTCCGAGCGCGCTCCGCGCGGCCAGCCGGCTGCTACGGCCGTACCATCCCCCGCTGGACGTCTGGCCGTTCGCCGTGCAGCAGGTCGCCGACTGCGGCGATGTCGCCTGCAACCCCTTCGACATCGGTGAGGCGATCGCCCAGATCGAGGCCGCCGCCGACGAGTTGCACGGGGCGGGGGCGCGGGTGATGGCCCTCGGGGGAGACCACACGATCGCGCTGCCGCTGCTGCGCAGCGCGGCGAAGAAACACGGACCGGTCGCGCTCGTCCACTTCGACGCCCACCTGGACACCTGGGACGCTTACTTCGGTGCCCGCTACACGCACGGCACGCCGTTCCGCCGCGCGGTCGAGGAGGGGATCGTCGACACGGACCGGCTCACCCACGTGGGCATCCGCGGGCCCCTTTACGCGGCGGAGGACCTCGCCGAGGACGCCCGGCTCGGGTTCGGGATCATCAACACGATGGATGTCCAGGAGCTGGGGCCGCGTGGGATCACCGACCGTATCGTCGAGCGCGTCGGCGACGCGCCACTGTACGTCTCGGTCGACATCGACGTCCTCGACCCCGCGTACGCACCCGCCACCGGCACACCCGAAGCGGGCGGGCTATCCAGCCGGGAGCTTCTCGCCATCCTGCGCGGCCTCGTCGGTCGGCGGCTGGTCGCCGCGGACCTCGTCGAGGTTGCACCTGCCTACGATCACGCTGAGATCACCGCGATCGCCGGCGCCCACGTGATCTACGAGCTGGTCTCGACCATGGGGCTTGAAGGCACCGTATAGGCTGCTTTGTATGCAGTCGTGGCCGGTGCCTGAGCTTCCTGATCTGCCCGGCACGGGTCCCGTGCTGCGCATCCACGATACCGGGGCCAGGCAGGTGCGGCCGATCGAGCCCGGCCCGACGGCGCGGATGTACGTCTGTGGCATTACCCCGTACGACGCCACCCACGTGGGTCACGCGGCCACCTATGTCGCGTTCGACCTGATCCATCGGCTGTGGCGCGATGCCGGCCACGACGTGCACTACGTACAGAACGTCACCGACATCGACGATCCCTTGCTGGAGCGGGCGAACGACACCGGAGACGACTGGCGAGAGCTCGCCGATCGGGAGGTCGAGGTGTTCCGCGGCGACATGGCGGCGCTGCGGGTGCTGCCGCCGCGGGAGTACGTGGGCGCCGTCGAGGCGATCCCGCTCATCACCGACCTCATCGCGCGGCTGCGGGACAAGGGCGCCGCGTACGAGGTGGAAAGCGATCTGTACTTTCCGGTGAACGCCGATCCGCGCTTTGGCTCGCTGGCCCGCCTCGACGTGGCCGAGATGGTGCGTCTGTTCGGGGAGAACGGGGGCGACCCGGACCGTCCTGGCAAGAAGGACTCCCTGGACTGCCTCCTGTGGCAGTCCGCGCGTCCGGGCGAGCCGGCCTGGGATTCCACCCTTGGTCGGGGCCGCCCGGGCTGGCACATCGAGTGCGGCGCGATCTCCCTGCACTACCTGGGGATGACGTTCGACATCCAGGGCGGCGGTCGCGACCTCGTCTTCCCCCACCACGAGATGGGCGCCGCGGAGGCGCACGTCGCCACGGGCACCTTCCCGCACGCGCGGGCGTACGTCCATGCCGGAATGGTCGGCCTCGACGGCGAGAAGATGTCGAAGTCCCTGGGCAACCTCGTCTTCGTCTCTCGTCTCCGCAATGAGGGCGCCGACCCGATGGCGGTCCGCCTCGCCCTGCTCAATCACCGCTACCGCAACGACTGGACCTGGACGCCCACCGACCTGCACACCGCCGACGAACGGCTGGCCCGCTGGCGGGAAGCCGTCCAGCGGCCCTCCGGCCCGCCCGCGGGCACCCTCCTGGAGGGCGTACGGGACCGGCTCGCGGACGACCTCGACACACCCGCGGCGCTCACGGCCATCGACGGCTGGGCCGACGCCGCACTTGCTGGCCAGGGAGAAGACACCGCCGCACCCGCCCTGGTCCGCGACCTCGCCGACGCCCTTCTGGGCGTCAGCCTTCGCCGCCATCGGTAGCGGGGAGGGAGGCTCATCATGGGCAAGCTGATCTACGCGGCGATCACGTCGCTGGACGGCTATATCGAGGACGAGGACGGCAAGTTCGACTGGGCGGTGCCGGACGAGGAGGTGCTCGCCTTCATCAACGACCAAGAGCGGCCGGTCGGCACCTACCTCTACGGGCGCCGGATGTACGAGACGATGGTCGGCTGGGAGACCGACCCCACCCTCGCCGGGCAGTCGCCCCTCATGCGCGACTTCGCGGAGATCTGGCAGGCGGCCGACAAGATCGTGTACTCCGCGACGTTGGAGACCGTTTCCACCGCCAGGACCCGGATCGAACGGGGCTTCGACCCGGAAGCGGTCCGGCAGCTGAAAGCGACAGCCGAACGCGACATCACCGTGGGCGGCCCCAACCTCGCCGCCCATGCGTTCAAGGCCGGGTTGGTCGACGAGTGCCACCTGTACCTCGCGCCCATCCTCGTGGGAGGCGGCAAACAGTCCCTAACCAACGATGTCCGGCTGAGGCTCGAACTGCTGGATGAACGCCGCTTCGGCAACGGGATGGTTCACCTCCGCTACCGCACCGGGACGTGAGTGTCGGACCGGCCGAGCACGTCACGGCGTGCGGTCACACCGCGTGGCCGGAGCCCTGGCCGGCGAGCGACGGTTCGAAGTGGTGCAGTATCCGGTTGTCGAGGAACCGGGTGATGCCGTGGAGGCGATCGCCGGTGAGCGTGAGCACGATCAGCCCGGCGGGCTGTTCGACGGCACCGACCCTTCCGTCCGCTACTGCCGGTCGTCGTCCTGGCCGCGGCGGCGGAGGTAACGCTCGAAGGCTTGGGCGATCGCCTCGCCGCTGGCCTCGGGCAGCTCGGATTCGTCCTTCTGCCGTTCCAGCGAGCGCACGTACTCGGCGACCTCTTCGTCCTGCTGCGCCAGCTCGTCCACCCGGCTCTCCCAGAGGCTGGCCTGCTCGGTCAGATCATCCAGCGGCAACGCGACATCCAGAATGTCTTCGAGGCGGCTCAGCAGCGCGACGGTGGCCTTTGGGCACGGCGGCTGGGCGACGTAGTGGGGCACTGCGGCCCACAACGACACGGCGTGGAAGCCGGCCCGGCTGCAGGTGTCCTGGAGCACGCCCACGATCCCGGTCGGGCCTTCGTAACGAGACTGGTCCAGGTTCAGCGAGCGGGCCAGGCCGGCGTCGGAGGCGACGCCCGTGATTGGTACGGATCGGGTGTGCGGCACGTCCGCGAGCAACGCACCGAGCAGGACGACCGTCTCGGCCCCCAGGTCGCGGACGACGCCGAGCAGGTCGTTGCAGAACGCCTGCCAGCGCATGTTCGGCTCGATGCCCCGCACGAGCACGAGGTCCCGCCCGGCCTCCGGCAGCTTGACCATCGAGAGCCTGGTGGTGGGCCAGGTGATCTTCCGGGTGGTGCCCTCTACGAGATCGACGGTGGGCCGGGTGACCTGGAAGTCGTAGTAGTCCTCGGGATCCAAGGCGGCCACCGGAGCGGCCTTCCATGCCTGCTCCAAGTGCTCGATCGCGCCGGTGGCGGCGTCTCCCGCGTCGTTCCAACCCTCGAAGGCAGCGACCAGGATGGGGTCGACGAGCTCGGGCACTCCCTCGAGCTCGATCACGCCCTGCCTCCTTTCGGCCGCTGTGCCGCGGCCCTCTCTCGACGCTTCCTGCCCGGCAGCGGGTGCGAGCCCGGCTGCATACTTCCCTGCTCCCTGCCAGCGTATGTCCTGGTGAAGTTTTGGCCAGCCCGAACCCGGCGTGGCGCGGCGCGGGGGGTCGTCCAGCCATGTGGCATGCGCACCCGCCGTCTCACCTGCCGCTCGTGGTGTGCACGATGAGGACGTCACAGGTGGCCCGGTGCGACAGGTTGGCGGGCACCGAGCCCAGGATTCGGCCGGCGAGGCTGTTCAGTCCTCTGTTGCCCACCACGATCAGATCGGCCTCCTGTTCCTCGGCGAGCTTGGCGAGCACGTCCACGGCGTCGCCCTCGGCCGGGGCGAGATGGATGTCCCTCGCACCGGCGGCAACGGCATGCTCGCGCCCGGCGCGCAGCGCGTCCTCCGCCGGCGTCGAGCCGGTCACCTTGTACGCCAGGTCACCGAGTATCTCGGCGGCAGCCAGGCGCTCGCGCTCACGCATGGGCGTGTAGGCGGACACGAGGACCAGCCGGGCGCCGGTATCGGCGGCGAGCCGGCCCGCAGCGTCGACGGCCCGCAGCGAGGATGCCGAGCCGTCCGTCCCCACGAGGATGGTGCGGTAAGCGGCCACGAGTACCCCCTAGCACGAAGTATCTCGGAGCGGAACGCTACAGGTCTTCACGGTCGGTGTCGGCGTTGTTGTTCCAGATAGGGTTGAGCCCTATGAGTGCCACCGCCGAGTCGTTGCGCCGGGCTCTTCGCCAGCACGTCCTCGTGGCCGACGGAGGCATGGGGACCGGGCTGCAGGCGCGTGACCTCTCACTCGACGACTTCGAGGGCCACGAGGGCTGCAACGAGATCCTCAACGTCACCCGGCCCGATGTGGTGATGGCGCTTCATGAGGCGTACTTCTCGGTCGGCGTCGACTGTGTCGAGACCAACACCTTCGGCGCCAACCTGGGAAACCTCGGTGAGTACGGGATCACCGACCGCATCTACGAGCTCGCCGAGGCGGGTGCCCGTCTCGCCCGCGAGGTCGCGGACGGCTACTCGACGCCCGACCACCCGCGATGGGTGCTCGGCTCGGTCGGGCCCGGTACCAAGCTGCCGTCGCTGGGCCACACGACCTTCGGCGAGCTCCGGGACGCCTACCAGCAGGAGGTGGCCGGCCTCGTCGACGGCGGCGCACACGCGATCATCATCGAGACCTGTCAGGACCTTCTGCAGGCCAAGGCGGCGATCCTGGGCACGAAGCGGGGGCTCCGGGAGGCCGGCAGCGATCTGCCGATCATCGTCCAGGTGACCATCGAGACCACCGGCACCATGCTGCTCGGCTCGGAGATCGGCGCCGCGCTCACCGCCCTGGAGCCGTTGGACATCGACGTCATCGGGCTCAACTGCGCGACCGGGCCTGCCGAGATGAGCGAGCACCTGCGCTATCTCTCCCATTACGCCCGCCTTCCGCTGTCCTGCCAGCCCAACGCGGGCCTGCCGGAACTCACCGCCGACGGTGCGTACTACCCGCTCACGCCGGGCGAGCTGGCCGACGCGCACGACACGTTCACAAGTGAGTTCGGCCTGTCCCTGGTGGGCGGCTGCTGCGGCACCACACCCGAGCACCTGCGCCAGGTAGTGGAGCGGGTAGGGGGACGGGAGGTGCCGCGACGGGAGCCCCAGCCGGAGCCGGGTGCGTCGTCGCTCTACCAGGCGGTGCCGTTCCGGCAGGAAACCTCCTACCTGGCGGTGGGGGAGCGGACCAACGCCAACGGTTCCAAGGCGTTCCGGGAGGCGATGGTCGAGGGACGCTGGGACGACTGCGTGGAGATCGCCCGCCAGCAGACCCGCGACGGGGCGCACATGCTGGACCTGTGCGTCGACTACGTCGGCCGGGACGGCGTCGCTGACATGCGCGAGGTCGCCGGCCGGCTGGCGACCGCATCCACGCTGCCGATCATGCTCGACTCCACCGAGCTGCCGGTCCTCCGGGCCGGCCTGGAGATGCTCGGCGGTCGGGCCATCATCAACTCGGTGAACTACGAGGACGGCGACGGCCCCGATTCCCGGATGGCCAAGGTCATGCCGATCATCCGGGAGCACGGTGCGTCCGTCGTGGCGCTCACCATCGACGAGGACGGACAGGCCCGTACCGCCGACTGGAAGTTCCGGGTCGCCGAGCGCCTCATCCGCGACCTCACCGAGAACTGGGGGATGCGGGTCGAGGACATCATCCTCGACACCCTCACCTTCACCATCGCCACCGGGCAGGAGGAGAGCCGCCGCGACGCCCTGGAGACGATCGAGGCGATCCGCGAGGTCAAACGGCGCTATCCGGACGTACAGACGACGCTCGGACTGTCCAACGTGTCCTTCGGGCTCAACCCCGCCGCCCGGATGGTGCTCAACTCGGTCTTCCTGAACGAGTGCGTCGAGGCCGGGCTGGACTCCGCGATCGTGCACGCCTCAAAGATCCTGCCGATGGCGCGGATCCCGGACGAGCAGTGGCAGGTCGCTCTCGACATGATCTACGACCGGCGGCGCGACGACTACGACCCGTTGCAGCGCTTCCTCGAGCTGTTCGAGGGGGTCGACGCGCAGAGCGTGAAGGCCTCCCGGGCCGAGGAGCTGGCCGCGCTTCCGCTGTGGGAGCGGCTGGAACGCCGGATAGTCGACGGCGAGCGGAACGGGCTCGAGAGGGATCTCGACGAGGCGCTGCAGCAGCGGCCGGCCCTGGAGATCATTAACGACACCCTGCTGTCCGGCATGAAGGTCGTCGGCGACCTGTTTGGTTCCGGCCAGATGCAGCTTCCGTTCGTACTCCAGGCGGCCGAGGTGATGAAGGCGGCCGTCGCCCACCTCGAGCCGCACATGGAGAAGGCGGACGACGGCGGCAAGGGCCGGATCGTCCTCGCCACCGTCAAGGGCGACGTCCACGACATCGGCAAGAACCTGGTCGACATCATCCTGTCCAACAACGGCTACGAGGTGATCAACCTCGGCATCAAGCAGCCGATCAACTCGATCCTCGACGCCGCGGAGGAACACAACGCCCATGTCCTCGGCATGTCTGGCCTGCTCGTCAAGTCGACAGTGGTGATGAAGGAGAACCTGGAGGAGATGAACTCCCGGGGGGTCGCCGAGCGCTGGCCGGTGCTGCTGGGCGGTGCCGCGCTCACCCGGACCTACGTCGAGCAGGACCTGGCCGGCATCTTCCGGGGCGAGGTGCGTTACGCCCGCGACGCGTTCGAGGGCCTGCGCCTGATGGACGCCGTCATGGCGGTGAAGCGCGGCGAGCCGGGCGCCAAGCTGCCCGAGCGCCGGGAGCGGCGGGTCTCGGCCGCCCGGCTGCGGGAGACCCCGCCCGAGGAGATGCCCTCGCGTTCGGACGTGGCGGTCGATAACCGGGTACCGACCCCGCCGTTCTGGGGTGACCGGGTGATCAAGGGCATCCCGCTCGCTGACTACACCGCCTGTCTGGACGAGCGAGCCACCTTCATGGGCCAGTGGGGCCTCAAGCCGCGCCGCGGCGGCGGCGGGCCCTCGTACGAGGAACTCGTGGAGGCAGAGGGCCGACCGCGGCTGCGGATGTGGCTGGACCGGCTGCAGACGGAGGGCCTGTTGGAGGCGGCGGTCGCCTACGGCTACTTCCCGTGCGTGAGCAGGGGAGACGACCTCGTCATCCTGAACCGCGACGGCTCGCAGCGGCTTCGGTTCACGTTCCCGCGGCAGAAGCGCGACCGGCACCTGTGCCTGGCCGACTTCTTCCGCCCCGAGGAGTCGGGTGAGACCGACGTCGTCGCGCTTCAGGTGGTGACCGTGGGTAGCCGGATATCCGAGGCGACCCAGGAGCTTTTCGAGAAGAACGCCTTCCGCGACTACCTGGAGTTGCACGGCCTGTCGGTGCAGCTCACCGAGGCCCTTGCCGAGTACTGGCACACCCGGGTGCGAGGGGAGCTTGGTTTCGGGGACGAGGACCCCAACGACATCGAGGAGTTCTTCCGCCTGGGCTATCGGGGCGCCCGCTTCTCCCTCGGCTACGGGGCATGCCCGGACCTGGAGGATCGCGCGAAGATCGTCGAGCTGCTGCGCACCGAGCGGATCGGGGTCGAGCTCACCGAGGAGTGCCAGCTCGTCCCCGAGCAGTCCACCGATGCCATCGTCGTCCACCATCCCGAGGCGAAGTACTTCAATACATGAGCCAGCGGGACGTGACGGCGCTGCAGGCCGTCTTCTTCGACATGGACGGGCTGCTGGTCGACTCGGAACGGCTGTGGTTCGAGGTCGAGCGGGAGGTGATGGTCCGGCTCGGCGCCGAATGGCGGGAGGAGGACCAGGCCGCGCTCGTCGGCGGCTCGGTGCAACGAACTGTCCGGTACATGCTGGACAGGTCGGGGGCGGACGTCGACCCGGAGGCCGTGGCGCGGTGGCTGCTCGACGACATGGCCGACAGGCTGCGCTCCGAGGTCCCGCTGCGTCCCGGGGCGGAGAAGCTGCTCGACGAGGTGATCGGTGCCCGGGTGCCGCGGGCGTTGGTGTCCTCGGCGCACCGGGCGCTGATCGATCCCGTTCTCGATGCGCTCGGCCCCGACCGGTTCGACGTGACCGTCGCGGGCGACGAGGTCCGCCGGACCAAGCCCGATCCCGAGCCGTACCTGAAAGCGGCGGGCCTCCTCGGGGTGCATCCGGGCGGGTGCGTGGTCCTCGAGGACTCACCTAACGGCTTGGCCTCCGCCGAGGCCGCCGGCTGCGTGACCGTTGCGGTTCCCAGCGTCGTCCCCATCCCGCCGGCCCCCGGACGGACCGTCGTACGGTCGCTGTACGACGTCGACCTCGCGCTGTTGGAAACCCTCGTGCGAAGAGCCCGTGCGTGAATCGTTACCCGAGGGTGATTCCGACGTCCCCGGCGGGGTGCTACTAACGGCACGGATACGGCCGGCTACGCTGGCCTGCCGGCCAACGGGTCGGAAATCGGGACCCACGAGGTGGAAGATGCAACGAAGCACCAGACCGAGGCGCCTGATTGCCACCCTTGCGATCGGGGGCGCACTATCCCTGGTCGCCGCCGCGTGCGGCGGTGGCGGCGAAGGGGAAGAGGGTGGCGGCGGCCTGATCGTCGGCACGACCGACACCGTCAACACCTTGGACCCTGCCAAGTGCTACAACTACTACTGTTCGAACATTCTGTTCAATGTCGGCGAGACGCTGGTCTCCTACGACCCGAAGACGTCTGAGCTGGCCCCGAAGCTCGCCGCGGAGATGCCCGAGATCAGCGACGACGGGAAGACCTACACGTTCAAGCTGCGTGACGGTGTCACGTTCCACGACGGGTCGGAGATGACCAGCGAGGACGTCAAGTTCTCGCTGGAGCGCGCCAACTGGATGACCCACCCCGAGGGCGCCGGCTTCCTGCTCGACGGGATCGAGAGCATCGAGACTCCTGACCCGCTGACCGCGGTGATCCAACTCGCCGAGCCCGACATCACCTTCGGCTCCAAGCTCGCCTACGCGACGGCCACGATCGTGCCGTCCGACAAGTACCCGGCACCGGAGGAGAAGCTGCCGGCCGATGCCGATCCCGCGAGCTACGAGGAGTACGTCCACGAAGACCTCGTCGGCACCGGCCCGTACCGGATCGAGGACTTCCGAGAGAACCAGTCGATCACGCTGGCCGCCTACGACAAGTACTGGGGCACCAAGCCGAAGAGCCAGAACGTACTCGTCCAGTTCTTCGAGAAGAGCTCGCAGATGCAGGCCGCGCTGCAGTCCGGCGAGATCGACGTCGCCTTCCGGCACCTGACCACCGAGCAGCGTGAGAGCCTGCAGGGCAACGAGAACATCAAGACCGTGGAGGGCGCTGGCGCCTCCATCCGGTACCTGGTGTTCAACCCACGGCTCAAGCCGATCGACGACCCGAACGTGCGCAAGGCCATCGCCGCCGCGGTGGACCGCCAGCGGATCATCGACGACGTGTTCGGCGGGGCGGGCGAGCCGCTCTACACGATGGTCCCGCCGGATTTCGAGGGCAGCGAGCCCGCCTTCCAGGAGGCGTACCAGGGCAAGAAGCCAAGCGACTTCGTGAACGGCAAGGTCAAGCTGACCCTGTGGTATTCGACCGACCACTACGGCGACACCGAGCCGGCCCTGGCGCAGACGATCGCCCGGACGCTGGAGGAGAGCGGCTCGTTCGACGTGACGCTGAAGTCCACCGAGTGGGCGCAGTTCAGCGAGGAGGCCTATCCCGGTAAGAGCGGCCAGTACCCGGTCTTCCTGCTCGGGTGGTACCCCGACTATCTGGACGTCGACGACTACCTGGCGCCCTTCTACCACTCCACGTCGAGCTTCCTGCGGATGTACGACAACCCGAAGATGGACCAGCTCATCGACGAGGAGATCTCGGCGGAGGACCCGGAGGCGCAGTCGCGGCTGCAGACCTTTGGCGAGATCCAGCAGCTAGCCGCCGAGGACGTGCCGACCCTTCCGCTGTTCGTGGAGACGCCGTACGCGTTCGTCCAGTCGAACGTGCAGGGGGTCGACGGCACGATGGGTCCGGAGCAGATCTTCCGGTACTACCTCATGTCCAAGGCCAGTGGTTAGGCACGGTTAGCAGCGGTTAACAGGTCACCCCGCCCGGGCGTGCCCAAGCACACCGGGCGGGGTCGTCGGGATGTAGCCGTTGGGACGAAAGGGGACTGTCGGGCGTGAAAGCGGGTTCGCTCGGGCGTTACCTGTTGGTGCGCCTGCTGCTCACCATCCCCATGGTGTTCATCCTGCTCACCCTGGTCTTCATCCTGCTGCGCGTCGCGCCCGGCGATCCGGTGTCCGCGACGGTGGGCGGCCACATCCCGGCGGAGGAGCTCGAGAAACGCCAGGAGGCGCTCGGTCTCAACGACCCGATCATCGTGCAGTACTTCCGGTACCTCGGCAGTGCGGTCACCGGTGACTTCGGCGATCCGGTCACCGATCGACGGAGCGTGGTCCAGATCGTGGCGGAGACCGCGCCCGCCACCATCGAGCTGGCCGTCGCCGGGATGATCGTCGCGGTGATCGTGGGTGTCACCATCGGATCCCTGGCGGGGCGGCTCCGCGACACCCCGTTCGACGTCGGCGGACGGCTGTTCGGCATCCTGATCTACGCGTTCCCGGTGTTCTGGACCGCGCTGCTCGCGCAGCTGCTGTTCGGCGTCAGGCTCGGATGGCTGCCGACCAGCGGGCGTATCGGCGCGTTCAACGAGCCGGAGGAGATCACCGGCTTCTACACGATCGACTCGATCATCACCGGGGACTGGCCGGCGCTGGGCAGCACGCTCTTTCACCTCATCCTGCCGGGGATCACGCTGGGTTTGCTCATCGGCGGGATCTTCGTCCGGATGGTACGGGTGAACATGATGCAGTCGCTGCGCTCCGACTACGTCGAGGCCGCACGGGCCCGCGGGATCCGAGAACCCAACGTCATGTTCCGGCACGCCTTCCGGAACTCCCTGATCCCGATCGTGACCATCATGGGGTTGCAGTTCGCGCTACTCCTCGGCAACGCCACCCTGACCGAGAACGTGTTCAGCTGGCCGGGGCTGGCGCGATCCCTGGTGGACTTCATCGGCGCTCGTGACTACGCCGCCGTCCAGGGCCTCGTGACGTTCATCGCATTGGTGATCGCGGGGGTGTCGTTGCTCATCGACGTCGTCAACGCGTTCGTCGACCCGCGGGTGAGGTACTGAGGGGGATCGAGATGGACGTGTTGCGCTCCCGCCTTCGACACGCGTGGCGACCGTTCCGGCTGTCCAGCCGAATCTCGCGGGTGCTCATCTTCGTCGGTGCCGCGTTCGTGGTCGGTTTCGTGTTGCTCGCGTTCGTCGGTCCGCTGGTCTATCAGTACGGAGGGACGCAGTATCGCGTCGAGGTCGCCGCGGGTCAGTTCCAGAACCTCCCGCAGCTGCAGGCGCCGTCGGCGGAGCACCCGTTCGGTACCACCCGGGACCGGTTCGACGTGCTCGGCCGGGTGATCGGTGGCACCCAGCTGGCCTTGGTGGTGATGCTGCTGGCGGTCTCGTTCGCGATGGTCGTCGGGGTACCGCTGGGGCTGACGAGCGGATATCGGGGCGGCCCGCTGGATCGGCTGCTGGTCACCGTCATGGACGCGGTCTACGCGTTCCCGCCGTTGATCCTCGCGATCATCATCTCGTTCCTGATGGCGGCGATCTTCCAGGCAGGGGTTCTCTCCGCCGCCCTCGCGGTAGGGCTGGTCTACATACCGCAGTACTTCCGGGTGGTGCGCAACCACACCCTCTCGGTGAAGCAGGAACCGTTCGTCGAGGCGGCCCGGTCGCTCGGCGCGAAGGGCAGGACCGTGCTCGGGCGCTACGTGTTCTTCAACGTGGTGCAGAGCGTCCCGGTGATCCTCACCCTCAACGCCGCGGATGCCATCCTGACGCTGGCGGCGCTGGGGTTCCTCGGCTACGGGGTGCAGCCGCCGACGCCGGAGTGGGGCTACGACGTCTCGCAGGCCCAGACCGACGTGGCCTCGGGCGTGTGGTGGACGGCGTTCTGGCCCGGCGTGGCGATCGTGATCCTGGTGACCGCCCTCACCCTGGTCGGTGAGGGGCTGAACGACGTCGTGAACCCGCTGCTGCGGGCGCGGGGCGCCTCCGGACCGCGGATCGAGCCGGAGGCCGCCGAGGGGGCGCGGACGAAGCGGGCGCCCGCGGTGCTGCGGGAGACAGGGCCCGGGGGGCCGGCCGTGTCCGTACGTGGCTTGCGTGTCGGGTATCGCACGCCGGACGGGCCGCTGTGGGCGGTCGACGGCGTGGATTTCGAGATCCAGCCGGGCGAGAGCCTCGGCCTGGTCGGCGAGTCCGGCTGCGGCAAGTCGTCGCTGGGCCGGGCCCTGCTGCAGCTCATGCCGCCCGGCGGTGTGGTGCGGGGCCGGGTCGAGATCGCTGGGAAGGACCTCGTCGGTGCGTCGGAGTCGACGTTGCGGCGGCGGCGCGGCGAGGACGTGTCGCTGGTCTTCCAGGAACCGATGACCCGGCTCAACCCGCTGATGCGGGTCAGCGACCACTTCGTCGAGGTGATCCGGACCCACAAGCCCGACACCTCGAGGAACGAGGCCAAGGCGATGGCCCGTACCGCGATGGCGCAGATGGGTATACCGCCCACCCGGACGGACAACTACCCGCACGAGTTCTCCGGCGGCATGCGGCAGCGTGTCATGATCGCGCTGTCCATCGTGCTCAAGCCGCGTCTCATCGTCGCCGACGAGCCCACGACGTCCCTCGACGTCATCGTGGAGTCACAGATCCTGGACATCCTCGACCGGCTGCGGAGCGATGAGCAGGTCGGGCTCCTGCTGATCACGCACAACCTGGGCGTCGTCGCCGAGACCTGCGACCGGGTCGCGGTGATGTACGCCGGGAAGATCGTGGAGATCGGTCCCGTCGACCAGATCTTCAGCGACCCCCGGCACCCGTACACCCGAGGGCTGCTCGCGTCGACGATCTCGCTGGAGACCACCGAGCTGCACTCGATCTCGGGTTATCCGCCGAGCCTCGTCGACCCGCCCCCGGGATGCCGCTTCGCGCCCCGCTGCCCCTACGTGATGGAGCACTGCACCGATGCCGTACCGGCCCTCACCGAGGTCGGACCGGACCGGCGCGCCGCCTGCTACCTCTACCCGGGCGCCGGAGTTCCGGTGCCCGAGGACGTGCGCGCTCCCGAGGGACATCCGCAGGTGACCGGAATATGACCCACTCAACTACCTCGCGAGCCGGCGAGAACGGCGGCCTCCCGGACGACGGCGCGCTCCTGGCCGTCCGCGACCTCAAGACGCATTTCCCGGTGCGGGGTGCGCTGCTGGGCCGCGGAGGCCGGGAGGTGGTCAAGGCGGTCGACGGGGTCACGTTCGACATCCGCGGCGGTGAGGTGTTCGGACTGGTCGGGGAGAGCGGCTCCGGCAAGACCACGCTGGGCCGCTCGATCCTCAAGCTGGCCGAGCCGACCTCGGGCGAGGTGCTCTACCGCGGACGCGACCTGGTGCCGTTGTCCGAGCGCGAGATGCGCCCGCTGCGCCGTGAGCTCGGCCTGATCTTCCAGGATCCGCACGCCGCCCTGAACCCGGCGATGACCATCGTCCAGGGCGTGGGCCATCCGCTGCGCATCCACGGGCTGGTGGAGTCCCGGACCGAGGCCCGGGCGCGGGTGGCGACGATGCTCGATCGGGTGGGCCTGCACCCGCCCGAGAGGTTCCTCGACATCTACCCGGAGGATCTGTCGGGTGGCCAGAAGCAGCGGCTTGTCATCGCGCGGGCGCTCATCACCGAGCCCCGGTTCGTCGTGGCCGACGAGCCGGTCGCCGCGCTGGACATGAGCGTACGGGCCCGGGTCCTGGAGCTGATGCTGGAGCTGGGCCGCGACCTCGACCTCACCTACCTGTTCATCACCCACGACCTGGCCACCGCGCGGTTCCTGTGCGATCGGATCGGCATTCTCTACCTCGGCAACCTTGTCGAATGGGGTCCGGCGGACCGGCTCTTCGACGACCCTCAGCATCCCTACACCCGCTCGTTGCTCAGCGCGATTCCGCTGCCGGAGGCGGGTCGCCGGGTGCGCGCCGAGATGCTGCCGCGCGGTGAGATCCCCGACGCCGCGCGCCCGCCGGCGGGCTGTCGCTTCCATCCCCGCTGCCCGGAGGCGTTCGCGGTGTGCGGCTGGGAGGGTCGCGACCTGGTGGAGGCGCTCGAGGAGCGGTGGACGAAGGTTGACGAGGAGACCTTCGAGCGGGAGCTCGCCCTCGTGGGGCGGCTCGACAACATCGACGTCGGCCGCGAGCACGTACATTTCCCGTCCGGTGACGCGGTGGGGCTGGCGGCCTGGCTGAAGGAGCATGGCCCGAGCCTGCCCGCGCCGGTCTTCTCCGGCGTCACCGACGTCGCCGCCGAGCACGGCGGCGTGACCGTACGCTTCCGCGCCGGCCCGGAGCCGGGCAAGCAGGAGGTCGCCGGCCGTCAGGTCGCCTGCCACCTGCACGGTGTGGTGCTTCGCCCGGGCGGAGATCACGTGGGCGAGCCGGAAGCCGAGGACTTCGCCGACTACCGGCCTCCCGAGCCGAGCTGGCGGCGCTAGCTCCCTTTGCCCGTTTGCCCGTGATCTTGCAGAAATTTGAACCGGCCGGAGTTGAATTTCTGCAAGATCACGGGCAAGGCCGGGAGTCACATCACGTCGATGGAGGCGCGCGGGGAGGGGAGCTCCGCATCGGAGGAGTCGGACGCCGGCAGGCGTTCGATGTCCGGCAGCGGCGGCGGCGTGCCGCCGAACGCCGGGCAGCGTGACTGGTGGTCACACCACTCGCACAGCCGGCTCGGGCGTGGGCGCCATTCCCCGGTGGCCATGGCCCGCTCGATCGCCCGCCACAGGGCGAGCAGCTTGCGCTCGGTCGCGAGGAGCTCGCGCTCCTCCGGCTCGTACCGCAGCACCTCACCGTTGCCGAGGTACATGAGCTGCAGAAGGCGGGGGATCGTCCCGTGCAGGCGCCACAGCACGAGCGCGTAGAACTTCATCTGAAACAGCGCCCTGGCCTCGAAGATCTCGCTCGGTGCCGTGCCCGTCTTGTAGTCGACGATCCGGACGTCACCGGTCGGGGCGACGTCCAGCCGGTCGACGTACCCGCGCAGCTGGAGCCCGGAGTCCAGGACCGTCTCGACGTACAGCTCCCGCCGAGCGGGCTCGAGGTGACGGGGGTCCTCGAGGGAGAAGTAGCGTTTCAGCAGCCCCCTGGTATCGGCGAGCCAGGTGGCCAGCTCGTCTTCGTCACCGAACAGCTCCTTGAGCTCCGGCTCGGTGTCGAGCAGCCGCTCCCACTGCGGCGCCAGCATGGACTCGGCGGCCTCCAGGGTGCGCTCGCCCGCCGGCAGGTCGAAAAGGCGCTCCAGCACCGCGTGCACAATCGTGCCCCGAACCGCGGCCGGGCTGGGACGCTCGGGGATCCGGTCGATGACCCGGAACCGGTACAGCAGCGCGCACGTCATGAAGTCGCTGGCGCGCGAGGGAGACAGCGTTCCGACGACCGGCGGTTCGGTACCCATGGTCGGGAGAGTACGGGAGGGCTACGACGAACGCTGTGGTTTGCGGCCCCTCGGTGCGTCGTGGTTCGCCGCGGCGCACCGAAGTTCGGCGCGGTTCGCGGGTCCTTGTGATCAGGCCGCCACGTAGCATCGAGGCGTGGCAGCGCAGGAACCAAAAACAGAACGCGGGCCAGGCCTCCTCATGGGACGCGTCTTCGGCATACCCGTGTACGTCTCGCCCACCTGGCTTCTGGTCGCGGCGTTCATCACCTTCGGGTTCGCGCCGCTGGTGGCCGACCGCCTGCCCGGCATCGGCGGGATGCGGTACCTGGTGGCGTTCGCCTTCGCGGTGCTGCTGTACCTCTCGGTCTTCGTGCACGAACTGAGCCACTCCGTGGTGGCTCGAGGTTTCGGGTTGCCGGTCCGCCGGATCACCCTGTACATGCTGGGTGGCGTTTCCGAGATCGAGCGTGAGCCGCAGACACCCGGGCGGGAGTTCCTGGTCGCGTTCGCCGGTCCTCTGCTGTCGCTGGTGCTCGGCGTTCTCGGTTTCCTGCTGTACCGGACGCTGCCGGCGAGCACGGTGATGGGCCTGCTCGCCTACGAGCTCGCCATCGCCAACACGCTCGTCGGGATCTTCAACCTGCTGCCGGGTCTGCCGCTGGACGGTGGGCGGATGCTCCGGGCGGGGGTCTGGAAGCTGACCCGTCGTCCGGCCACGGCGACGGTGGTGGCGGCGTGGGCCGGCCGCATGCTCGGTGCCCTCGTGTTCCTCCTGCCTTTCATCCTGGCGTTCTGGCTCGGCCGCCCGCCGAATTGGTTGACGGTGATCTGGGCCGCCCTCATCGGGTCCTTCATCTGGGCCGGGGCCGGCCAGACGCTGCGCGTCGCCAAGCTGCGCGAACGGTTGCCGCAGCTGAACGCGCGCAGCCTGGCCCGGCGGGCCATCCCGGTCACCGCCGACCTTCCCCTCGCCGAGGCCGTGCGGCGGGCCGTCGAGGCGCAGGCGGGCGCCCTCGTCGTGGTCGACCACGAAGGGAAGCCGATCGCGCTCGTCAACGAGTCCGCCGTGACGGCGACCCCTGAGCAACGCCGCCCCTGGATCGCGGTCGGCGTGCTGGCCCGCACCCTCGACTCGGGCCACATCCTCGGCGCCGACCTGGCCGGCCAGGATCTGGTGATGGCGATGCAGGAGGCGCCGGCCTCCGAGTACCTCCTGGTCGAGCCGACCGGCGAGATCTACGGCGTGCTGGCGAGCAGTGACGTCGACCGCGCATTCGTCGGTGTCTGACGACGCGCCTTCCCCGGCGCCCGATCGGCTCCTATTAGGCTGGCTGGGTATGAGCGAGCCCACCGGAGGGCGGCACGGACCGTTTCGGGCAGGAGACCAGGTCCAGCTCACCGATGTCAAGGGACGCCGGTACATTTTCCGGCTCGAGGCGGGGGGCCTTTTCCATACCCACCGCGGGTTCATCGGCCACGACGATCTCATCGGCGGGCCGGAGGGCTCGGTGGTGCACAGTTCGGCCGGTGCCGCCTACCTGGCTTTCCGGCCGTCGCTTGCCGACTACACGCTGCGCATGCGACGCGGCGCCACGGTGGTCTATCCCAAGGATGCCGCCCAGATCGTCGCCATGGCCGACGTGTTTCCCGGCGCGTCGGTGGTCGAGGCCGGTGCCGGATCCGGCGCCCTGACGTGCTGGCTACTGCGGGCGGCCGGCGAGGGGGGCTCGGTGTCGTCCTACGAGCGCCGCGCCGACTTCGCGGAGGTCGCAGCCCGCAACGTGGAGCGCTTCTTCGGCGAGCCGCCGCCGAACTGGCGGCTGACCGTCGGTGACCTCCAGGACTCGCTCGCCGAGACGGACGTCGACCGGGTGATGCTCGACATGCTCGCCCCGTGGGAGTGCCTGGAGGCGGTCTCCAAGGCGCTGATCGCGGGCGGGACCGTGTGTTGTTACGTGGCAACCACCACACAACTTGGTCGCATCGTTGAGGCGCTACGCGGGCATGGTACGTTCACGGAGCCGACCGCCTGGGAGTCTCTCGTGCGCACCTGGCATGTCGAGGGTCTGGCCGTCAGACCCGACCACCGGATGGTCGGGCACACCGGATTCCTCGTCACCGCACGCCGACTGGCCGAGGGGGTCGAGCCCCCCCAGCTCCGTAGACGGCCCGCGAAGGGTGCATGAGGATGCGCAGGTCACGGAGTGTCGTGTGTTGCCAATTAGTTAAATCTGCTGTGGTAAACGTGTCCCAGCAGCCCTCCCGAGCTGCTGTTATGTCAAACGAGGCGGTGGGTGACACGGCCCGGGCATCGGCTCGGGCAGGTTACCTAGCGCCGTTCCCTAGGTAGGGTCAGTGGTAGTCGACTTCCCGGAGGAGGTGACGGGGCGTGGCTGCTCGCGACGATGCCGAGGCTCGCGCCGCGCAGTACGAGAAGGAGGTCCATGACCTCACCACGCAGGTCTCCTTCCTTGAGGAGGAGATCGCCGTACTGCGTCGGAAGCTTGCCGAGTCGCCTCGGCAGGTGCGGGTTCTCGAGGAGCGTCTAGGCGAAGCACAGGCGAATCTCGCCGCCGTCACGAGCCAGAACGAGCGCCTCGTGGCCACCCTCAAGGAGGCCAGAGAGCAGATCGTCGCTCTCAAGGAGGAGGTCGACCGGCTGGCGCAGCCACCTTCCGCGTTCGGGATCTTCCTCGAGGCGCGGGAGGACGGCACGATCGAGGTCTTCACCGGAGGGCGCAAGCTACGGGTGAACGTGAGCCCGAACGTGGACCTCACGCAGCTCCGGCGTGGCCAGGAGGTCATGCTCAACGAGGCGCTGAACGTGGTCGAGGCTCTCTACTACGAGAGCATCGGCGAGGTCGTCATGTTCAAGGAGATGCTCGAGGACGGCGAGCGTGCCTTGATCATTGCGCACGCCGACGAGGAGCGCGTGGTACATCTCGCGGAGCCGCTGCGGGGACAGACCCTTCGGGCGGGTGACTCCCTGCTCCTCGAGCCGCGCGCCGGCTATGTCTACGAACGGATCCCCAAGGCCGAAGTCGAGGAACTCATCCTCGAAGAGGTGCCCGACGTCACCTACCGCGACATCGGGGGGCTCGGGAATCAGATCGAGCAGATCAGGGACGCCATAGAACTTCCGTACCTGTACGCCGACCTCTACAAGGAACACAAGCTGCGGGCGCCCAAGGGTGTGCTGCTGTACGGCCCGCCGGGCTGCGGCAAGACGCTGATCGCCAAGGCGGTCGCCAACTCGCTCGCCCAGCAGGTCGCGAGCAGGGCCGGCAAGGAGGGCAAGAGCTTCTTCCTCAACATCAAGGGCCCCGAGCTGCTGAACAAGTACGTGGGCGAGACCGAGCGGCACATCCGGCTCGTCTTCCAGCGGGCCCGGGAAAAGGCCACCGAGGGCATGCCGGTCATCGTGTTCTTCGACGAGATGGACTCGGTCTTCCGCACCCGCGGTTCGGGGGTGTCCAGCGACGTCGAGAACACGATTGTTCCCCAGCTGCTCTCGGAGATCGACGGGGTCGAGGGTCTGGAGAACGTCATAGTCATCGGCGCGTCCAACCGCGAGGACATGATCGACCCCGCGATCCTGCGTCCCGGCCGGCTCGACGTGAAGATCAAGATCGAGCGGCCGGACGCCGAGGCGGCCAAGGACATCTTCTCCAAGTACATCACCGCTGACCTGCCGCTTCACGGCGACGACCTCGCCGAGCACGGATCATCGGTCGACGCGACGGTCGAGGCGATGATCCAGGCGGCGGTGGAGCGGATGTACTCCGAGACCGAGGAAAACCGCTTCCTCGAGGTCACCTACGCCAACGGCGACAAGGAGGTCCTGTACTTCAAGGACTTCAACTCCGGCGCCATGATCGAAAACATCGTGGACCGGGCCAAGAAGATGGCGATCAAGGAGTTCATCGAGACCCGCCAGAAGGGTCTCCGGGTCTCCCACTTGCTGGCCGCCTGCGTCGACGAGTTCAGCGAGAACGAGGACCTACCCAACACGACTAACCCGGACGACTGGGCCCGCATCTCCGGCAAGAAGGGGGAGCGGATCGTATACATCCGCACGCTGGTTTCCGGCAAGCAGGGCACCGAGGCCGGCCGGTCCATCGACACGATCGCCAACACCGGCCAGTACCTGTAGTGCACTCGGTTGGGCGGGTCCCGATGGTCCTCAGTACCCCGTAGGCTCGAAACATGAGCGTGCAGCGGGTTATGGGCACCGAGACCGAGTACGGCATCGCCGTACCCGGGCAGCCCGGTGCCAACGCGATGGTGACGTCCTCTCAGGTCGTCAACGCCTACCTCTCGACCACGGCGGCCAGAGCCAGAAGGGCTCGCTGGGACTTCGAGGAGGAGAACCCGCTGCGGGACGCTCGTGGGTTCGATCTCGCGCGGGACGTTGCCGACCCCAGCCAACTCACCGACGAGGACCTGGGGCTGGCGAACGTGATCCTGACCAACGGCGCGCGGCTGTACGTCGACCACGCGCACCCCGAGTACTCCACGCCGGAGTGCACGAACCCCCGCGACACGGTGATCTGGGACAAGGCGGGCGAGCTGGTGATGGCGGCGGCGGCCGGGCGGGCGGCCAGCATGCCGGGCGCCTCGCCGATTCAGCTGTACAAGAACAACACCGACAACAAGGGCGCGTCCTACGGCTGCCACGAGAACTACCTCATGCGCCGGTCGACGCCGTTCGCCGACATCGTCCGGCACCTCACCCCGTTCTTCATCTCACGCCAGGTCGTGTGCGGCGCCGGCAGGGTCGGCATCGGCACCGACTCGCGTGGCGACGGGTTCCAGATCAGCCAGCGGGCGGACTTCTTCGAGGTCGAGGTCGGCCTGGAGACCACGCTCAAGCGACCGATCATCAACACCCGGGACGAGCCGCACGCCGACCCGGAGAAGTACCGGCGGCTCCACGTGATCATCGGAGACGCCAACATGAGCGAGGTGTCGACGTACCTCAAGCTCGGCACAACGGCGCTGGTGCTCGCGATGATCGAGGACCAGTTCCTCTCGGTCGACCTGTCGGTGGACATGCCGGTGGCCGCGCTGCGGGCGGTGTCCCACGACCCGTCCTGCACGTACCTGATCACCCTGCGGGACGGTCGTCGGATGACAGCCGTGCAGATGCAGATGGAGTACCTCGAGCACGTGCGGAAGTACGTCGAGGACAAGTACGGGTCCGAGACCGACGAGATGACCAAGGACGTCCTCGATCGGTGGGAGTCCGTGTTGACCCGGCTCGAGGACGATCCCATGCAGCTGTCCCGGGAGCTCGACTGGGTGGCCAAGCTCGAACTGCTGGAGGGCTACCGGAACCGGGACGGGCTGTCCTGGGACAGCCCGCGGCTTCAGCTCGTTGACCTGCAGTATTCGGATATCCGGCCGGAGCGTGGCCTGTACAACCGGCTGGCGGCCCGGGGACGCATGGAGCGCGTCGTCGCCGACGCGGAGATCGAGCGTGCGGTGGCCGACCCGCCCGAGGACACCCGTGCCTACTTCCGCGGCCGGTGCCTGCGGCAGTACGCCGACTGGGTGGCCGCCGCCTCGTGGGACTCCGTCATCTTCGACATCCCGGGCCGGGAGTCGCTGCAGCGTGTCCCGACGCTCGAGCCGCTGCGCGGTACCCGGGTGCACGTCGCCGACCTGCTCGATCGCTGCGAGACGGCGGCGGACCTGGTGGCCGCGCTCACCGGCGAGGACTGAGCAGGAGCCTGCACAGTCGCACGCGGGCGTGGCGCAGGTAACCCGGCTGTCCCTGAGCGGGGATACTGTCAAAGAGAGAACCACGACCCCTGGAGGTTGCGGGCATGGCGACGAAGGACAGCGGCGGTCAGCGGCAGACGAACCGCAAGGCCGAGGAAGTCGACGACACGCAGGCAGAGCCCAGCGAGGACGTCAAGGAGCGGCACGAGAAGCTGGACGACGACGTCGACTCCATCCTCGACGAGATCGACGAGGTGCTCGAGGAGAACGCAGAAGAGTTCGTGAGGTCATATGTGCAGAAAGGGGGAGAATAGGTATATATGGGAGGCTTGTCCGGTTCTCCGTACAAACGATGCCCCGACTGCGGCGAGGTTAAGCCGGTTACAGAGTTCCGGCGAAACGCAGCCAATCCGGACGGCCTCTCGTTTTACTGCCGCGCCTGCTACTCCCGGCGTGACAGGGCAGGCTACCGGGCTAGGCAGGCCAAGAAGGGCAAGACGGTGCGCGAACGTGTTCCGGTTCCGGACGGACACAAGCGCTGTCCAGGTTGTGGGGAGACCAAGCCGTTCAGCGAGTGGTACCGGAATCGTCGCAGCCGAGACGGTTACAACACCTACTGCAAGAAGTGCCACGGTGCCCGCGATGCGCGTGACTACCTGCGGCGCGCCCACAAGCTGACCTTGGACGACATACAACAGTTGGTCGCCCAACAGAGGGGACTATGCCCGATCTGTCTGAGTGCGCCAGCGGTCCAGGTCGACCATGACCACGCGACCGGCGCCGTACGCGCGGTACTGTGCTTCACCTGCAACGTTGGTCTCGGCCTGTTCAAGGATCGTCCGGACGTGCTGCGCCGGGCGGCTAACTATCTGGAAGGAGATGTGTGGCGCCCAGTTCGGATAGCTCCGGGCGTCTACCGGGTGCCTTCTTGACCCCGGGGACGTCGTCGTTCGCCGATTTCCTGGCCTCGTACTCGCCCGAGATGCTCCCCGGGCGGCGGGTGCTCCCGTCCGCGCCGGGCGTCGGTGAGGTGCCGCACGGCACCACCATCGTGGTCGCCGCCTTCGATGGCGGCATCGTCATGGCGGGCGACCGCCGCTCCACCATGGGGAACCTCATCGCTCAGCGTGAGGCGGAGAAGGTCTTTCCGGCCGACGAGTTCTCCTGCATCGGCTACGCCGGTGCCGCCGGCATAGGCTTCGAGGTCGTCCGGCTGTTCCAGGTCGAGCTGGAGCACTACGAGAAGATGGAGGGGCGCTCCCTCTCGCTGGAGGGCAAGGCTAACCGGCTCGGCACGATGATCCGGGCCAATCTCGGCATGGCCCTGCAGGGGCTGGCTTTCCTGCCGTTGTTCGCCGGGTACGACGAGGAGCGCGACGGGGGGCGCATTTTCAGCTACGACGTCACCGGAGGCCGGTCCGAGGAGCGCGGGTACCACGCGGTCGGGTCCGGCTCGGTGTTCGCCCGTGGCGCGCTGAAGAAGCTCTACCGCGACGACTTCAACGAAGACGACGCCGTCCTTACCTGCGTCCACGCGATCTACGACGCCGCAGAGGACGACTCCGCCACCGGCGGGCCGGACCTCGGGCGGAAGATCTATCCGGTGGTCGCGGTTGTCGGTACCGACGGTTATCGCCAGCTGTCGGACGAGGACGTTGGGCGGGTCGTGCAGGGCGTGGTCGACGAGCGGATGACGCGGCCGGACGGTCCGGCGGCGCCCTTGCGCTAGTGTCCCGATCGGGAGACTAAGGTCGCGTCCGGCGACCGACCATTGATCGACGACGGTCCCAGGGACGAGCAAAGGAACCAGCGGTGACGATCCCCTTCTACGTCTCGCCTGAACAGGCGATGAAGGATAAGGCCGACTACGCGCGCAAGGGCATCGCGCGGGGTCGCAGCGCCGTCGTGCTGCAGTACGCGGACGGCATCATCTTCGTGGCCGACAACCCCTCCCGCACCCTTCACAAGATCAGCGAAATCTACGACCGCATCGCCTTCGCTGCGGTGGGCCGGTACAACGAGTTCGAGAACCTGCGCCTCGGCGGCGTTCGCTTCGCGGACGTGCACGGCTACCAGTTCGACCGGCGCGACGTCACCGGCCGCGGCCTCGCCAACCTGTATGCACAGACGCTGGGCGCCATCTTCACCGAGACCCCCAAGCCGTACGAGGTCGAGCTGGTCGTCGCCGAGGTGGGGGAGTCGGCGGCAACCGACCAGCTGTACCGGCTCACGTTCGACGGCTCGGTGGCGGACGAGCGCGGTTCGGTCGCCATGGGCGGCTCGGCGGATCGGGTCGCGGAGGCGCTGCGGGAGCGGTACCGCGACGACATGCCCCTCGCGGAGGCCCTGCACGCCGCCGTCGAGTCCCTCGCTCACCAGGACGCCGAGCCGCGCGAGCTGTCCGCGCTGCAGCTCGAGGTGGCTGTGCTGGACCGCACCCGGCCCAACCGAAAGTTCCGCCGCATCCGTGGCCGACGGCTCGACGACCTCTTGGAGGAGGGCCGCCGCACCGCGCCCGCGCGGCCACCGGCGGCCGGGAAGGGCGAGAAGGCCGGCGAGGGTGCGACCGAGGAGCCGGCGGGCGAGGAGAAGCAGGACGAGAGCAAGCAGGGTTCCGAGGACACCGAGTAGCCGCCGGCTCGTTACCGAAACGGTGGGGCGGGGCGACAGTTCCCCGGCCGGACTTGCGTAGGCTTTTGTCGTGGAGCGGCGGATCTTCGGTCTCGAGAACGAGTACGGCGTTACCTGTACGTTCCGGGGCCAGCGACGACTGTCACCGGACGAGGTTGCTCGCTACCTCTTCAGGCGCGTGGTGTCCTGGGGGCGCAGCAGCAACGTCTTCCTGCGCAACGGGGCCCGGCTGTACCTCGACGTCGGCAGCCACCCCGAGTACGCCACGCCGGAGTGCGACAGCGTCGTCGACCTGGTCGTGCACGACAAGGCCGGGGAGCGGATCCTCGAGGGGCTGCTCATCGACGCGGAGCGCCGGCTGCGCGAGGAGGGCATCGCCGGCGACATCTACCTGTTCAAGAACAACACCGACTCGGCCGGCAACTCCTACGGCTGCCACGAGAACTACCTGGTCGGCCGGCACGGCGAGTTCGGTCGGCTCGCCGACGTCCTCATCCCGTTCCTGGTGACCCGCCAGATCACCTCCGGCGCCGGCAAGGTGCTGCAGACCCCGCGGGGTGCCGTCTTCTGCGTGAGCCAGCGAGCGGAGCACATCTGGGAGGGGGTGTCGTCGGCCACCACCCGCTCCCGGCCGATCATCAACACCCGCGACGAGCCGCACGCCGACGCCGAGCGGTTCCGCCGGCTGCACGTGATCGTCGGCGACTCGAACATGAGCGAGACGACCACGCTGCTCAAGATCGGTTCGACCGACATCGTGCTGCGGATGATCGAGGCGGGCATCGTCATGCGCGACCTGACCCTGGAGAACCCGATCCGCGCCATCCGGGAGGTCAGCCACGACATGACGGGCCGGCGCCGGATCCGCCTCGCCAACGGCCGGGAGGCCAGCTCCCTGGACATCCAGAGGGAGTACCTCGACAAGGCGATCGACTTCGTCGACCGGCGTGGTGGAGACGCGACCACCAAGCGCGTGCTGGACCTGTGGGAACGCATCATCCGGGCGGTGGAGACCGGCGACCTGGCGCCGGTGGACCGAGAGATCGACTGGGTCACCAAGTACCGGCTCATCGAGAGGTACCGGGCCAAGTACGACCTGCCCCTGTCGTCCCCGAGGGTGGCGCAGCTCGACCTCGCCTATCACGACGTCAACCGCGCCCGTGGGCTGTACTACCTGCTGCAGCGCAAGGACAACGTCGAGCGGGTGACCCGCGATATCGACATCTTCGAGGCCAAGTCCATTCCCCCGCAGACCACCCGCGCCCGGCTGCGCGGGGAGTTCATCCGACGTGCCCAGGAGCGGCGCCGGGACTTCACGGTGGACTGGGTGCACCTCAAGCTGAACGACCAGGCGCAGCGAACGGTGCTGTGCAAGGACCCGTTCCGGTCCGCCGACGAGCGGGTGGAGAAGCTCATCGCCGGGATGTGACGTGACTTCCCCCCTCGAAGCGAGCACGTACCAGGGTGACCTGGGCTGGTGGGAGATGGCGTCCCGGCCCGCGCGCCCCCGGCTGCGAGCGCACGCACACGGCTACACCGGCTACCGGGAGGAGACGGCGCTGCCGCTTCGCCGGCGCGAGGTGCCGTCGAGCAAGGTTCCGTTGATCATCAGCTTCGGCGCGCCCATACGGCTGGCGATGCCGGGTGATCCCGGCCGGGACCCGGCGACGTTCACCTCCTTCCTCGCCGGACCGCACGACCGGGCGGTCCTGACCGAGCACGCCGGGACCCAGTACGGGGTTCAGGTGGACCTCACGCCGCTCGGCGCGTACGCGATGCTCGGTACGCCGATGCGAGAGCTCACCAACGCGGCGGTTGGCCTGATCGACCTGCTCGGAAACCCGGCGGAGAAGCTCACCGCCCGGCTGGCGGAGTCGGTGACCTGGGAGGCGCGCTTCACGCTGCTCGACGAGGTGCTGACCGCCTGGGTGGACGCCGGGCCGACACCGTCGCCCCCGGTGGCCTGGGCGTGGCGGCGGCTGCGCCAGGCCGAGGGCCACGTGTCCATCGGCCGGCTGGCCGACGAGGTGGGATGGAGCCGCCGCCATCTGGTCGCGCGGTTCCACGAGCAGGTCGGCCTGCCGCCGAAGACCATGGCGCGGGTGCTCCGGTTCCAGCGCGCGCTGCGGATGCTCACCGAGCCCGCCCCGAGGCCCTTGGTCGACGTCGCGGTGGCCAGTGGTTACTACGACCAGGCGCACTTCAACCGCGACTTCCGGGAGTTCGCCGGCTGCGCGCCGACCGACTATCTCGCTGCCCGGCTGCCGGACGGCGCCGGGGTCGCCGGGGTCGTCGGCGTCTGACCGACGACTGGCCGCCGACCCTGCGTTAACCGGATGTAACGCAAGCGCTACTTGCTTTTACAATGCAGGCGTGAGCGAGGGCGATCCGGGCATCGAGGCCGTTTCGGTTCTGCACGATCCGGTGCGGCGAGCCCTCTACCGCCACGTCGTGGCCGAGGGGCGAGATGTGAGCCGCAACGAGGCGGCGGCGGCCCTCGGTATCCAGCGTTCCCTCGCCGCCTTCCACCTCGACAAACTGGCCGAGGCCGGCCTGCTCGACGTGGCGTACCGCCGGCTGGGCGAGCGGCGCGGCCCTGGAGCGGGGCGTCCGGCCAAGCTGTACCGCCGGGGGAGCAACGAGTACCACGTCAGCCTCCCTCCGCGGGCGTACGAGACGGCCGCGCGGCTGCTCGCCGAGGCCGTCGAGATCGCCGGTGCCGACCAGGAGCTGCAGGAGGTCGCCCGCGAGCGCGGCCGGGAGCTCGGCCGCGCCGCCGAAGGAACCTCGGAAGGACACGGGCAACACGGCGAGCGCGAGCGTCTCGGCGAGGTCCTCGCCCAGCGGGGCTACGAACCCCGCCGCGAGGGCGATCTGCTGCGGCTGCGCAATTGCCCCTTCCACGTGCTGGCCGGTACCTTTCCGCCGCTCGTCTGCGGGATGAACCTTGCCCTACTCGAAGGGCTGCTCGAGGGACTGGAGACGAAGAGCCTGGCGGCGCGCATGGATCCGCGGCCCGGCTGGTGCTGCGTCGTCCTGAGTTCTAAAAATAGCGACAATTGACATAGAGTCCGACGTGTGGTCTGCTGGGCGCATGCTGGACACCAGGCATCCCGGCCACCACCTGGCGCAGTTCAACGTGGGGCTGCTGCGTGCGCCGCTGGAGTCCCCGGAGCTGGCCGACTTCGTGGCGCTCCTCGATCCGATCAACGCGCTGGCCGAGGAGAGCCCGGGCTTCGTGTGGCGGTTGCAGACAGAGGAAGGCGACGCGACGTCGGTCCGGCCGTACGGCGACATGGTCATCGTCAACCTGTCGGTGTGGGAGTCTGGCCGGGCCCTGTGGGACTTCGCCTACGCCAGCCGCCACCTGGACGTGGTGCGACGCCGCCGCGAGTGGTTCGAGCGTATGGCCGAGCCGTACCTGGTGCTGTGGTGGGTCGGGGCGGGCCACGTCCCCACGGTGGCGGAGGCCATGCACCGGCTCGACCTGCTGCGCCACGAGGGCCCTTCCCCGAGCGCCTTCACCTTCCGCCGGTTCCTCCCGCCGTCCTGCGGGGCATTCACCGGCCGGGCCAGCGGCGGTAGCGCTCGAGGGTCGCCTCGTCCGGCGGGTACGTACCCCGCAACGGGGCACCGCGCTCGACCTCGCTGAGCACGAAGCGCTCCAGCCGCTCCTGCTCGGCGGCGGGCTCGGCTATCTCCGTCGCGAGCTCCCTCGGGACGCAGACGACGCCCTCCTCGTCGCCCACCAGGATGTCCCCGGGGTAGACGGGCACGTCGGCGCACCCGATCGGCACCTGGAGATCGACCGCGTGGTGCTGGGCGAGGTTCGTCGTACCCGAGGCGCCGGCCGCGAAGGTGGGCAGGTCCGTTCGGCCGATCTCCGGTGAGTCGCGCAGCGCCCCGTCGGTGACGAGCGCCGCCGCGCCGCGACGGAGCAGGCGCGTGACGAGGATGTGGCCGGCGCTGGCCGCCCTGGTCCGGCCCCGGCAATCCATCACCAGCACCTGGCCGGGTCCGACCGATTCGATGGCCCTGCGCTGAGGATGGTCGTAGTCCCGGAAGACGTCGAGGACGTCGATGTCCTCCCGGGAAGGGATGTAGCGGAGAGTGAATGCCTCGCCGACGAAGCGCGCCCGCTCGGGGTTGAGCGGCCGAAGTCCGACAAGGAAGGTGTTGCGCAGCCCGCGGACGAAAAGCTGGGTGGTGAGGGTTGCGGTGCTCGCCTGGCCCAGCAGCTCCAGCACGGCAGGCTCGATCGGGTGTGTCATGGTCTCCCTGCGAGGATTTCCTGTACGGGCCCGGATGAGATCCTCGATGGTACGACGGTCCCGTGCGGCGATGCCCGCGACAAGGTGGTGATCTTGTGAGGCGTGTCCAGCCCGAACAGCTACGGAGTCACCGGTGGTACGGCGTCAAGGATCTGCGCGCCTTCGGACACCGGTCGCGAACCAAGCAGATGGGGTACGGGCCGGAGGACTACGCGGGCAAACCGGTCATCGCGATCGTCAACACCTGGAGTGACATCAACCCGTGCCACACCCACTTCCGGCAGCGCGCCGAGGAGGTGAAGCGAGGGGTGTGGCAGGCTGGCGGGTTCCCGGTCGAGTTGCCCGCGATCTCGCTCTCCGAGCCGTTCCAGAAGCCCAGCACGATGCTGTACCGCAACCTGCTGGCGATGGAGACGGAGGAGCTGCTGCGCTCGTACCCGATCGACGGGGCGGTGCTCATGGGCGGCTGCGACAAGACGACGCCGGGCCTGGTGATGGGCGCGACCAGCATGAACCTGCCGGCGATCTACCTGCCCGGCGGGCCGATGCTGAAGGGGCGGTGGGGGAGCACCGTGCTGGGCAGCGGTTCGGACGTGTGGAAGTACTGGGACGCCAAGCGCGCCGGCGAGATCGGCGAGTGCGAGTGGGAGGGGATCGAGAACGGCATCGCGCGTTCGCCCGGGCACTGCATGACGATGGGCACTGCCTCGACGATGACCTCGGCGGCGGAGGCCCTGGGGCTGACGTTGCCGGGTGCCGCGTCGATCCCGGCCGCCTTCTCCGACCACGCGCGGATGGCCACCGCCACCGGCCGGCGTGCCGTCGAGATGGTATGGGAGGACCTTCGGCTGGACCAGATCCTCACCCCCACCGCGTTCGACAACGCGATAGCGGTGGTGATGGCGTTGGGTGGCTCGACGAACGCCGCCATCCACCTGGTCGCCATGGCGAGACGGGCGGGTGTCGAGCTGCCGCTGATCCGGTTCGACGAGATCGCCCGTCGCGTACCGGTCCTTGCCAACATCCGGCCCTCCGGCCAGTACCTCATGGAGGACTTCTACGACGCCGGTGGGCTTCGGGCGCTCATGGGGCTGCTGGGCGACCGGCTGGATCAGGTCGCGACGACAGTGACCGGCCGCACGCTCGGCGAGAACCTGGACGGTGCCAGGGTCCACGATCCGGACGTGATCCGCGACCCCGAGCACGCGCTGTCGGACGAGGGAGGGCTCGCCGTGCTGTGGGGCAGTCTCGCCCCGAGCGGCTGCGTCGTCAAGCACACTGCGGCCTCCCCGAACCTGCTGCAGCACACCGGCCCGGCCGTCGTCTTCGACGGGTACGAGGACCTCGCGGCGCGCATCGACGACGACGGCCTTCAGGTCAGCGAGGATTCGGTGCTCGTGCTGCAGGGCGCCGGGCCGCTCGGCGCCCCGGGCATGCCCGAGTGGGGGATGCTGCCCATCCCGCGCAAGCTGCTCCGCCGCGGGGTGACCGACATGGTGCGGATCTCCGATGCGCGGATGAGCGGGACGAGCTACGGGACCTGCGTGCTGCACGTCGCGCCCGAGGCGCACGTGGGCGGCCCGCTGGCGCTGGTGCGCGACGGGGATCCGATCCGGCTCGACGTGCCGGGCCGCCGGCTGGACCTGCTCCTCGACGAGGACGAGCTGGTCCGGCGCCGTGCCGACTGGAAGCCGCGACCGCAGCCGTACGTGCGCGGGTACGGCCAGCTCTTCTCCCGCCACATCACCCAGGCCGACAGCGGCTGTGACTTCGACTTCCTCGCCCAGCCCGGCGAGATCCCGGAGCCGGCGATCCACTGACGCGGTCAGCCACGGGTGAGTACGACCTTCCCTGTGGCGGCACGGCGGCGGAGCAGGTCGACCGCCTGGACCGTCTCCGACCAGTCGCGCACGACGCCGAGCTGCGGCAGCAGCCTCCCGTCGGCGACGAGCGCGGCGAGCGTCGCCAGGTCCTCGCCGAAGGTCTGCTCGCCGGTGCGGTAGACGAAGAAGCCCTCCAGCCGCCCACCCGGCGCCGCCTGGGCGAAGTCGAAGAACGCGATCTCGCTGCGCTGGCCGCTGGTGATCCCGAACGCGGTCACTTGGCCGCCCGGGGCCAGCCGGCGTACCGCGTCGGCGAGCACCCGCCCGCCGATCGCCTCCAGGACGAGGTCAAACGGCCCGGCGTCGTCGGTGATCTCGGTGATGACGTCGGTCACCCCGAGGGCCTTCGCCTGCTCGACCCGCGACGATCCGCTGACGTGCGCGGTGACGAGCGCGCCGGCGGACCGGGCGAGCTGGACGGCGAACGTGCCGACGCCGCCGGTCGCCCCGGTGACCAGCACGCGCCGGCCGAGCAGCGGGCCGCCGGTGCGCAGAGCACGCAGCGCCGTGAGGCCGGCTACCGGCAGCGACGCCGCCTGCGCGTACGACACTTCGGCGGGCAGGAGGGCCACCCGGTGCGACGGCACGGCGACCCGTTCGCTCCAGCCGCCGCCGTCCGCGACGCCGACTACGCGGGCGCCGGCCGCGGGACCCGTACCGTCCGCCGCCGCCCTGGTGACCGTCCCGGCGACGTCCTGGCCGGGCATCCAGCCGTCCGGACGCCCCTGGAGCAGCGCCAGCTCGCCGCGATTCACCGCGTACGCCGCCACCTCGACCACGACATCGTGCTCCTGCGGCTCCGGCTCCGGCAGGTCACGGCGGGCGAGCCCGCCCTCGGCGGACGGATCGGTGATGTGTCCGAGCATTAGACCGTCCTTCGCGATTCGTGTGATGGGGGATAGGAAGGCGTTGCGGGGGCCGTCGGACAACGGGCCCGGCTCGGCGACGCGCTCGGTGCGTAGCTGTGTGCCGATCGCCGCGCCTCGTCGTCGTCCACAGATGCAGTATGCAACCTGACCAGTCAGCAGTTAGAGGAGCCGTTGAACCCCTCAACCGAACTCAGCGATCAAGCGGTGAGGGCCTCGCGCAGGTCGGCGATCGCAGCTTCCGGAGTGTCACCTTCGCCGTTCGCACCCACGCCAGGCCGCAACTGAGCGTGAGCGCACCACGCGCCGTCTTCGTCTTGCTCGATGGTGTAGGGGACGTGCGCGACTCGGCTCATCGTTGGCAACTCCTCGATCTGGCCCTTCTGTCATCGTGCGGTGCGGCCTCCGGCGCCCGATAAGAATGGTCGGGGCGGTGTGGATAGTTCACAGCAGGGACGCGGCGTGGCGGGCGGCAGCGGCGGCGGCGAGGAAGTAGGCGGTGTCCTGGTCGAGGCCGCGGCCCATGGTGGACAGCCGCACCGGACAGCCGTGCAGCGCTTCGTAGAGCCCGTCCACGGGCACGGAGACCAGCCGATGCCGTTCGGCGAGCGGCTTAGCCTCGGCGGCCACCTGTTCGCCGAACGGGCCGGGCAGCACCGGCACGACCACGTCGGCGGGGGCGAGGGCCACCCGCCCGTACGCGGTGAGGCTGTGGTGGGAGATACCTCGGTGCCGTTCGCGGGGATCCCCCTCGCTGATCCGCAGCGAGGCCACCGGCCTGCCGGCCAGGGTGGCCGCGGCGTTGACGGCCTCGCCCGCCGCCACCCCGGAGAAGCCCCAGCGGGTTCCGGTGCCGAGGTTGCCCGGCCCCTGGGCGACGACGACGACCTCGGCCTCCAGCACGTTCCTGGCCGCCAGCAGTCCGGTGTGCAGGGTGACGGCTTCCAGGTCGCCGCCGAACGCCTGCCCTACGGTGACCGAAGCGGTGAGGGCTCCCGCCGAGCGCAAGTCGGCGACCGTACGGGAGAACCACAACGGCAGGGCGCCGCCGTCGGTCATGACGTAGACGACCCGGGTACCCGGACGGTCCAGGGCGAGCCCGGCGAGGATCGCCGGCAGCGCGGAATGCAGGTCGGCGACGACCACCGGCATGCCGTCCACGGTGTCGGCGTCCTCCAGCAGCCGGTGATGCGCGGAGTCCTGCTCGTCGACCCCCGAGACGTTGGCCTGCAGCGGGGTGTAGCGGGCCTTCACCAGGTGGCCCGGTCCGGCCGGGTCGGGCGGTAGCCGATCGGGAAGGGCGACCACGAGCGCGTACCCGCCCGTGCCGAGGCCCATCACCAGGGCGGTGGTGTTGAGCAGTACCCGGTCGCCCGGCTCGGGATGCCCGACAACGTCGGGGTAGGCCAGCGCCCTGCATTCACCCTCGCCCTCGATGGCCACGTCGAGCTCGATCGCGCCCGCCCAGGCGCGACGCGCCCGCAGAATCTCGCCCTTACGCCATCTGATCACCTGGGAAGGGTAGCGTCAGATCGTTGGGGAGTGTGATGGTGCGATGTCTCGCCGCAAGACCGAGCGTCTGCTCAACTTGGTGATCTGCCTGCTGGCGACCCGGCGGTACCTCACCGCGGACCAGATCCGGCATGCGGTGCCCGGGTACGCCGAGTCCGACGAGGCCTTCAAGCGCATGTTCGAGCGCGACAAGGAGGAGTTGCGGGAGCTGGGCATACCTCTCGAGGTGGGAAGCGACAGCCCGTGGGAGGACGAGCCCGGGTACCGGATCCGGCGCTCCGACTACGAGCTGCCGGAGATCTCGCTGGAGCCCGACGAGGCAGCGGTCCTCGGGGTGGCGGCGCGGGTCTGGCAACGGGCCAGCCTCGCCGAGGCCGCGTCCGGCGCCCTGCTGAAGCTTCGCGCCGCCGGCATCCAGACCGACGAGGCGACCCCGGCCGGCATCGAGCCCCGCGTCGACACCTCCGAGCCGACGTTCCCCGCCCTGTGGGAGGCGGTGCGCGACCGGCGGCCGGTGGCCTTCGAGTATCGGACCGCCGGGGCGACCGAGCCCACCCGGCGGCGGCTGGAGCCGTGGGGCGTGGTGAGCTGGCGCGGCCGGTGGTACGTGGCCGGTTTCGACCGGGACCGGGAGGGCGTCCGGGTGTTCCGGCTCAGCCGGATCATCGGTGAGGTCACCCCGATCGGCGATCCGGGCAGTGTCCGCATTCCGCCCGACGTCAACGTGCGTGACATCGTCATCGCCCGCGGCGAGCCCGCTGTGGAGCGCCGCGTCGCGCGCCTGCGGATACGGCAGGGGGCGGGCGAGGGTGTGCGCAGGTGGGCCGGGGACGCGCGGCCCGACGGCGAGGGCTGGGACCTCGTTGAGTTTTCGTTCCGTGACCCCGAATGGCTCGCAGGCTTTCTGGTGGGTTTCGGAGACGACGTCGTAGTGCTGGAGCCGGCCGACGCGCGCGACGCGATGATCTGGCGGCTGAAGGAGGTGGCTGGGTGAGCGACGCACGCGGAGGATCCGCCCTGGAACGGCTGACCCGGCTGCTGACGCTGGTGCCGTACCTCCTCGCCCAGCCGGGGGCGAGCGTAGGGGAGGTTGCGCGTGCGTTCGGCGTCACCGAGAAGCAGCTCGTCGACGATCTGCGGCTGATCTGGATGTGTGGCCTGCCCGGCCACACCCCGGCCGACCTCATCGACGTGTCGTGGGATGGCGACATGATCGTCGTCAGCAACGCGGACACCATCGCCCGCCCGCTGCGGCTCGACGTGGACGAGGCCAGCGCGCTGCTGGTCGCGGTGCGTACGCTCGCGGACGTTCCGGAGCTGGAGAACCGCGAGGCGCTCGACCGGGTGATCGCCAAACTCGAGAGCGCCGCCGGCGATGCCGCCGCCTCGATCAGCGCGCAGATCGCCGTCCAGGTCGAGACCGAGCCGGCGGTGGTGGCCCGGGTCCGCGAGGCGCTACGCCGGCAGCGACGGCTGCACCTGCGGTACTACGTGCCGGCGCGGGACGAGATCACCGAGCGCTCCGTCGACCCCATGCGGTTACTGCTGGTGGAGGGCCGGTCCTACCTGGAGGCGTGGTGCCGCCGTGCCGAGGGCGTACGGCTGTTCCGGCTGGACCGTGTCGTCGACATTCGGATACTCGACCTCCCGGCCGCCGTGCCACCCGAGGCGGAGCCCCGCAACCTGGACGACGGGCTGTTCCAGCCCTCGCCGGACGACGTCCTGGTGACGCTCGAGGTCACGGCGTCGGGACGGTGGGTCGCCGACCACTACCCCTGTGAAAGGGTGGAGGAGACGGGCGACGGCGGCCTGCGCGTCGCCCTTCGCACGCCCGACACCCGATGGGTGCGTCGCCTCGCGCTGCGCCTCGGCAGCGCCGGACAGGTGATCGATCCGCCGGAGCTGGCCGAGGAGGTCCGCGCCGAGGCGGTGCGGGCCCTCGCGGCCTACGGGGAGGTCGTGTCGAGTACGCCGGCGGGCGGGCAGTAGGACGGAAGCGCGCGTGCTGCTGCCGGAGGAACGCGCCCAGCTCGTTCGCTTCGCCCGGCGCATGGAGGCCGACCGGCTCGCGGTCGGGACCTCCGGCAACCTCAGCGTACGCAGCGGAAACCTCGTCGCCTGCACGCCGAGCGGGGTCGACTACGCCGACCTCGCCCCGGAAACGATCTGCGTCTACCGGCTCGACGGCGGTCCCGCGGAGGCGGGTCCGGTGCCGACCAGCGAACTGCCGATGCACCTCGAGGTCTACCGCCACACCGACGCGCGCGCGATCGTGCACACTCACCCGACGGCGGCGACCGTGCTCTCCACGCTGGTCGACGAGCTGCCGCCGATCCACTACCTGCTGGCGCTCTTCGGCGGGCCGGTAAGGGTCGCCCGCTACGCGACGTACGGGAGCGAGGAGTTGGCGGCCAACGTGGTCGCCGCGCTCGGCGGCCGCACCGCCTGCATCCTCGCCAACCACGGTGCGCTGAGCGTGGGTGACACACTCCACACGGCCTACTCGCGGGCCCGATACCTAGAGTGGCTGTGCCAGGTGTACCTGCAGGCGCGGATGATCGGGGAGCCGCGGCTGCTGCCAGCCGAGGAGATCCGGAGGGTCGAGGGCAAACTCGCCATGTACGGCCAGACCGACTCCCGGCAAGGAGACGAGCGTAGGAGGTCAGGGTGAACGGAGGGCTGTTCGATCTCACCGGCAAGGTCGCCGTCGTCACCGGCTCCGGAAGAGGGCTGGGGCAGGTGATGGCGCGGGGGCTGGCCGAGGCGGGGGCGTCGGTCGTGACCTGTTCCCGCACTCTGGACGAGGCGGAACGAACCGCCAAGCAGATCATCGAGGCGGGCGGCAGCGCCCTGGCCATGCGGGTCGACACGTCTGTGCGGGAAAGCTGCGCCGAGTTGATCCGCGTGACGGTGGACCGGTTCGGGCGTCTCGACGTGCTCGTCAACAACGCCGGCATCGACATCATCGAGCCGGCCGAGGACGTCACCGACGAGCACTGGCAGAAGGTTCTGGACATCAACCTGTCCGGCTACTTCCACTGCGCGCAGCTCGCCGGGCGCCAGATGCACGCGCAGGGCACCGGAGGGTCGATCATCAACAACTCCTCCATCGCGGGCGGGGTCGGCATCCAGGGTCTGGCCTCGTACTCCGCGGCCAAGGGCGGAGTCAACCAGCTCACCCAGGTCCTGGCCGTCGAGTGGGCGGAACGCGGGATTCGCGTGAACGCGATCTCTCCCGGCTACTTCGAGAACATCATGCGCGACGCGGGGACCGAGCACGCCCGGCCGGAGAAGGAGCAGCAGGTGATCACGTTCACCCCGATGCGCCGCCGGGGCCGCCCCGAGGAGCTCGTCGGCCCCGCCGTGTTCCTGGCCTCCGACGCCTCCAGCTACGTCACCGGCGCGATCCTCTACGTCGACGGCGGCTACACGGCGGCGTGAGGGCATCGGCATGAGCTTTCCGATCTTCGACTACGTGGGCAGGTACGGGTTCAAGAAGGTCGTGTTCTGCAACGACCCCGCCACCGGCCTGCGCGCGGTGATCGCCATCCACTCGACGGCGCTCGGCCCGGCGGTCGGCGGGCTGCGCATGTGGCCGTACTCCAGCGAGGAGGAGGCGATCTTCGACGCGTTGCGTCTGGCCCGAGGTATGACCTACAAGTACGCCGCGGCCGGCGTGAACCTCGGCGGCGGCAAGGCGGTCATCATCGGCGACCCGAAGCGGGACAAGAGCGAGGCGCTGCTGCGCGCGCTGGGCCGCTTCATCGACCAGCTCGGCGGCGAGTACCTCACCGGCGAGGACGTCGGCACCACGCTCGACGACATGGAGATGATCTACACCGAGACCGACAACGTCGTCACCCTGCCCGAGCACTGCGGCGGCGCGGGCGACATCTCGCCGGCGACCGCGCTGGGCGCCATCGCCGCGGCGCGTGCCTGCGCGACGCGGGTGTGGGGGACCGGTCAGCTCGCCGGCCGCCGGGTCGCCCTGCAGGGTCTGGGTGTTGTCGGCGGCAAGGCGTTGCGGATGTTGCACGAGGAGGGGGCATCCGTCGTGGTCACCGACGTCGACGAGGACAAGGTGGCGTGGGCGGTCCGCGAGTTCGGTGTCGAGGCCGTCCCGCCCGACGAGATCTACCGTCAGGACGTGGACATCTTCGCCCCGTACGCGCTCGGCGGCGTCATCAACGACGAGACGATCCCGCAGCTCACCGCGAAGGTGGTGGCGGGCTCGGCGAACAACATCCTGGCCGAGGAGCGACACGGTGACGAGCTGGAGAGGCGGGGGATCGTCTACGCCGTCGACTACGTCGCGAACTCGGGCGGCACGATCTACGACACCGATCGGCTGCGCAGGGGCGGGTTCCACCGGGAACGGGCGATGGCGAACGTCCGCCGCGTCTACGACCGCATCGAGGAGATCTTCGCCATCGCCGACGCCGAGGGCATCCCCTGCTACCGCGCCGCGGACCGACTGGCCGAACAGCGCATCGCCGCCCTCACCGGGGTACGGCTACTGGGCGTGGGGAGCCGATAACAGATCAGTCCCACTTTGGCGGCCACCCCGCGGGTAACGTTGCGGCGAAACGTGGGTGAGCTATCGTTCGGCCAATTGCCGCGTCGACTGCCCGGTAAGGGCCCGACGAGGGGAGGACGCCGACCATGGCTCCGCTTTCGCGATCGTCCGCTCTCGCAGGGTTGACGGCCGCCGTTCTGCTGGCCGCCGGCTGCGGCGGCGGTACCGGTGGCGGGGAGGGCGGCGAACCCATCAAGATCGGTGTGCCCGTCCCGCTGTCCGGCGACTATGCCAGCGCCGGCGAGGACATCCTGCGCGGCGCGAGGCTCGCCGCCCAGGACATCAACCAGCGCGGCGGGGTTCTCGGCCGCAAGATCCAGATCGCCCAGGCCGACGACGCCTGCGGCGCCCAGGTCGGTGCCCAGGCCGCGCAGAGGCTCGTCTCCTCGGGGATAGCCGCGGCCGCGGGCGGCTACTGTTCGACCGCCGCCCTGCCGGAGCTCAACACCTTCCACCGCAGCAAGATCCCGTTCGTGATGGACGCCTCGACCAACCCACAGCTCACCGAGATGGGGTTCGCGGAGGCGTTTCGTACGATCGGCCGCGACGACCAGCAGGGGCCGATCGCCGCCAGCTTCATCGTGAACGACCTCAAGGCCGGCCGTGCGGCGGTGCTGCACGACAACACCACCTACGCCAAGGGATTGGCCGACGCTGCGGCCAAGGCGCTGCAGCAGGAGGGCGCCCAGGTCGTCTACAACGACGCGCTCACCCCGGGCCAGGCGGACTACACGCCGGTGCTGACCAAGATCTCGGGCGCCAAGCCCGACGTGCTCTACTTCACCGGCTACTTCGCAGAGGCCGGGCTGCTCATCAAGCAGGCCAAACAACTGGGCGCGGACTTCCAGATGGTGGGCGGCGACGCCACCAACGATCCGACGCTCATCAAGACGGCGGGTCCGGCCGCCGAGGGCTTCATGCTGTCCACCGCCCCGCTGGCGCAGTTTCTGCCGGCGGCGCAGGACTACGTGAAGAGCTACCAGCAGGCGCACGGTGCCCAGCCCGGCCCGTACTCGGTGTACGAGTACGACGCGGTCTCCGTGGTGGCCGAGGCCATCGAGAAGGCGGGATCGGCCGAGCCGGAGAAGATCACCCAGGCCCTCGCCGGCATCAAGGGGTTCCAGGGCCTTACCGGCACCATCACCTTCGACGAGAACGGCGACCGATCCGACCCGGTGTACATCATCGCGCGGGTCGAGGACGGTAAGTTCGCCGGCTACAAGGACCTGAAGGACGGCCAGTGGGTTGACTTTGGCTGACCGACCGCTGGTCCCGGGAGGTGGGCGGGGTTGAGCCAGTTCCTTCAGTACCTGGTGAACGGCCTGACCATCGGGGCGTTCCTCTCGCTCACCGCACTCGGCTACACGATGATCTACGGGATCATCAGGCTGATCAACTTCGCCCACGGCGACATCTTCATGGTCGGCGCATTCGCCGGGTACACGGTTTTGGTGGCCGCCGCCGCGGCCCACGTACCCGTCGCGCTTATCGTCATGGCGGCGCTCGTCGCCGGCATGCTCTTCACCGGCCTTCTCGGTGTGGTGGTCGAACGGGTGGCCTACCAGCCGCTGCTGTCGGCACCCCGGCTGGCGATCCTGATCAGCGCGCTCGGCGCCTCGCTGGCGCTGGAGGAGTCGGCGAGGCTCATCTTCGGCGCCGGATTCAGCTCGTACCCGCACCTGCTGCCGACCGCCGGGTTCGGGGTCGCCGGGGTACGCCTCACCTACGCCCAGGTCGGGATGTTCGTGATGGCCGTGCTCCTGATGGTGGGGCTGTACCTGTTCGTGCACCGCACCATGCTCGGCACCGCCATGCGGGCCCTCGCCATGGACCGCGACGCCGCGCGGCTGATGGGGATCAACGTCGAGCGCATCATCCTGCTGACGTTCTTCCTCGGCTCGGTGCTCGCCGGCGCTGCGGGGGTCATGCAGGGGCTGTACTACACCCAGATCAACTTCATCATGGGCTTTCTCATCGGGCTGCGCGCGTTCACCGCGGCGGTGCTCGGCGGGATCGGCAACATTCCCGGTGCGATGGTCGCAGGCCTGTTGATCGGTCTGCTCCAGTCGTTCGCCGCGGCTTACGTGTCCGCTCGGTGGACCGACGCCCTCGTCTTCTGCGTTCTCATCCTCGTTCTCGTGGTGAAGCCGACGGGTCTGTTCGGCGAACGCATCGTGGAGCGCGTTTAGGGGGTATCCCGTGGGTCTGCTGTTCTGCTGCGCGGCGCCCGGATGGCGCGTCGCTGCGTTGTCGTCGTCGCGCGTAGCTCCACTACGCGCTCCTCCTCCGCGTTGCGACGCATCCACCCGGATCGCCGCTCGCGACGAACGAGACCCACGGGATACCCCCTGATGCCGCGGGTCCTGGGCCTCGTCTCGGAACGCCGCGCGGCTGCCGGTTGGGCGGTCACGCTCGCCGTGGCGCTGGCGGCGCCCCTCGTGATGGGCAGCTACCAGCTGTCCATTGCGACGAGCGTGCTCACCTTCGCCATGCTCGGCCTCGGCCTCAACATCGTCGTCGGCTACGCCGGACTGCTCGATCTGGGCTACGCCGCGTTCTTCGCGATCGGCGCCTACACCTCCTCGCTGTTGAGCCTCGAGGCGGGTTTGGGCTTCTGGCAGACCCTCCCGTTCGCGGTCGTCGCGACGGCGATCGGCGGATGCATCATCGGCTATCCCACGTTGCGCCTGCGCAGCGACTACCTGGCGATCGTCACGCTCGGCTTCGGGGAGATCGTCCGCATCATCGCCACCAACCTGACGATCACGGGCGGCCCCAACGGGCTGTACGGCATCCCGGCGCCGGGCATCGCCGGGGTTTCGATCACCTCCATTCCGGGCCTGTACTACCTCGGGCTCGCCTTCACAGTCGCCGCGCTGCTCCTGTCCTGGGTGCTGTCCCGATCGTGGCTCGGGTACGCATGGCGGAGCCTCCGCGAGGACGAGACCGCCGCCGAGGCGGTGGGCGTGCCGACCGTCCGGGTGAAGCTCCTCGCCTACGTCATGGGCGCCATCGTCGGCGGGGTGGCCGGCCCGTTCTTCGCCGCACGGTTCGGTGCCGTCGATCCCACCAGCTTCACTTTTCTGGTTTCGGTGCAGATCCTGCTCGTCGTGATCGTGGGCGGGATGGGCAGCCTGCCGGGTGTCCTCCTCGGCGCGTTGGTCATCATCGCCCTTCCGGAGGCGCTGCGGGCGGTGGCCGACTTCCGACTGCTGATCTTCGCCCTCGCGCTGATCGCGCTGATGGTCTTTCGGCCGCAGGGCCTGTGGCCGGCCCCGCGTCCCCGCGGTGCGCCGCGGGGACGGCCCGTGCCGGCCGCTCCGCTCGAGGCGGCCGCGCCCGCGACGCGAGGGCAGCCGGCAGCCGGGGAGGACCTGCTGACCGTCGCCGGGGTGAGCCGTCGTTTCGGCGGGGTCCGGGCCGTCGACGACGTGAGCTTCACCGTACGGACCGGGGAGATCGTCAGCATCATCGGGCCGAACGGTGCCGGCAAGACAACGCTGTTCAACTGCATCACCGGTGTCACGAAGCCCGATGCGGGACGGGTGGTGCTGCACGGGGGAAGGCACGGCCGCCGGGTCCTGCACCGCCGGGCACCGCACCGCGTCGTCGCCGCGGGCCTCGCCCGGACTTTCCAGGGCATCCGGCTGTTCGACGGGCTGAGCGCGGCCGACAACGTGCTCGTCGGGCGCTACTGTCGCCGTCGCCGCGACGGTTGGCGAACGTCCCGCGGACTCACGGGCGGGCTAGTGGGGGTGAGCGGAGCGACGCACGCCGAGGTCCGCCGGTGGCTCGGGTTCGTCGGACTCGGGGATCGCGGCGACAGCCTGGCGAGAGAGCTGTCGTATGGCGAGCGGCGTCGGCTGGAGATCGCTCGTGCGCTCGCCAGCGAGCCGTTCGCGGTGCTGCTGGACGAGCCGGCCGCCGGCACGAACCCGACGGAGAAGAACGAGCTCATGGGCCTCATCCGGCAGGTGCGCGACAGTGGCGTCTCGGTCGTCCTGATCGAGCACGACATGGACCTGGTGATGAGCGTCTCCGATCGGGTGATCGTGATGGATCAGGGCCAGATGATCGCCGAGGGGACTCCCGAGCAGGTCCGCGGAAACCAGCGGGTCATCGACGCCTACCTGGGGGGCGAGGAGGAGACGGCGGCGGAGACTGTCGAGGAGGTGCTCGGGTGGCGTTCCTAGACGTCCGTGACCTGCACACCTTCTACCGGGACACGGAGGCCCTCAAGGGTGCGTCGCTGGACGTCGAGGAGGGCGAGATCGTCGCGCTGCTGGGCAGCAACGGCGCGGGGAAGACGACGACGCTGCGGACCATCTCCGGGCTGCAGCGTGCGCGGTCGGGTGCCGTCATCTTCGACGGCTCGGACCTCACCAGGGCGCGCCCGCACGAGATCGTCTCGGCGGGCCTGGTCCACGTGCCCGAAGGCAGGCGGATCTTCTCTGGACTGACCGTTGACGAGAACCTCAGCCTCGGGGCATACCTCTCGCGGGGTGACCGCAAACGGATGTCCGAGGACAGGGACGCGGTCTACGCGCTGTTCCCGCGGCTCGTCGAACGCCGCCGGCAGGTGGCCGGCACGCTGTCCGGGGGCGAGCAGCAGATGCTGGCCATCGGCCGCGCCCTCATGTCGCGTCCCCGGCTGTTGGCGCTCGACGAGCCGTCCATGGGCCTCGCCCCCGCCGTGGTCAGGGCGGTCGGCCAGGTCATCCAGCGGATCCGGGCGGCCGGTACGACGATCCTCATGGTCGAGCAGAACGTCCGGCAGGCCCTCCGGCTCGCCGACCGCGCGTTCGTCCTGGAGACCGGCCGGGTCGTGCTGTCCGGCCCGGCCGGGGAGCTGGCCGCGGACCCCCGTGTGCAGGCCGCCTACCTCGGCGGAAGCGCCAGTGTCGACGAGCCGCCGGACGGGACGGTGCCCTAGTGACCCAGCGGCCGCAGCCCGCCTACCGGGCGACGAAGGGGAGCCCGCTCGATGTCGACAGGGACTTCTACGCCCGGATCGCGGCGGGCACGGACCGGCGCCGGCTCGCCGAGGAGTTCGTGATTCCGATCCGGTCCGGGCGGGCGTGGACGGTCCGGGCCGGTCAGGTGTGCCGGATCGTCGCCGTCGAGGGCCCACAGGTGGGCGACTTCAACTGCTGGAGCCTGCACAACCCGCGCGAGCGGTTCTGGGCGGCGCGCACCCGCCAGCTGCACGCCGCGCACGTGACGACCTACGACCGGCTCTGGTCCTGCCTGCCGTACCTGCGGCCGATGTTGACCATCACTGCCGACACCGTCGACTACGGCGTCGACGAGCACGGTGGGCGCTGCCACGATCTGCTCGGCTCGCGCTGCGACCCGTACGTCAACAAGCTGCTCACCGGGGAAGACTTCGACCAGCACTGCCACTCGAACCTGGTCCGCGCGGTGCTCCCGTACGGGCTCACCGAGTTCGACGTCCACGACGTGCTCAACGTCTTCCAGGTGACGGGCCTCGTCGACGATCGGTATTTCATGAGTGCGTCGCCCGCGCGGACGGGCGATTTCTTCGAGTTCATGGCGGAGATCGATTTGCTGTGTGCCCTGTCGACCTGCCCGGGCGGCGACCTCTCGGTGCCGCTGTGGGGTCCGGAGGCCGGCGATCCGCTCGACGTCTGCCGGCCGCTCGGGGTGCAGGTGTTCTCCGTGTACGAGGAGCTCCTCGCGGGCTGGGCGCCTCTGTCCCCGGTCCGGTACGCCGGCCGCCACGGGCTTCACGGGCCGGTGAGCGCCTGACGGCGACGCCGCAGGAAGTCGCGTTCGGCGGCGTTCTCGGTGCGGGCGATCGCCGCGTCGTAGGCCCGTGCCGCCTCGGCGTCGCGGCCCAGGCGTCGTAGCAGGTCGGCGTGGGTGAGCGCCGCGTCCGGACCCTCCACCTCGGCGACCGCTACCGAGCGGTGCAGCGCCACGACCGGGGTCGGGGTGAGGGACAGCAGGTGGTCGTAGAGCTGCAGGATCTGTCGCCAGTCGGTGGCGGCCGCGGACGGCGCGTCGCTGTGCACGGCGTTGATCGCCGCTTGGATCTGGTACGGGCCGGGCTGGTTGCGCCGCAGGCAAGCTCGTACGATGGCCTGGCCTTCGGCGATGAGGCCGCGGTCCCAGCTGCCGCGGTCCTGATCGGCCAGCAGTACGAGGTCGCCCTCCGGGGTGGTGCGGGCGGCCCGGCGCGACTGGACCAGCAGCATGAGCGCGAGCAGCCCCATGACTTCCGGTTCGTCGGGCATGAGCTCAGCCAGGAGCCGTCCGAGTCGGATGGCCTCCGTACAGAGGTCCTCGCGGATGAGCTGGTCGCCGGAGCTGGCCGTGTAGCCCTCGTTGAAGATGAGGTAGACGACGGCCAGCACGGCCCGGAGGCGACCCGGGAGGTCGGCCTCATTCGGGATCCGGTAGGGGATCCTCGCGTCGCGGATCTTGTGCTTGGCTCGGACCAGCCGCTGGGCCATAGTCGGCTCCGGTACCAGGAAGGCGCGGGCGATCTCCGCGGTGGACAGCCCTCCCAGGAGCCGGAGCGTCAGCGCGACCTGGGCGCCGGTGGCGAGCGCAGGGTGGCAGCAGGTGAAGATCAGGCGCAGCCGGTCGTCGCGCACGGCGCCCTCCTCGTTGGCACCACTGTCCGGTTCGTCGCCCTCGTGCAGCAGGGCTGCCTGGGCGTGCCGGTCCGCGCGGGACGCTTCCCGGCGGAGGCGGTCGATCGCCCGGTTGCGGGCGGCCGTGACGATCCATCCCGCCGGGCTCGGAGGCAGCCCGGCCGACGGCCACCGTCGCACCGCGGCGGCGAACGCGTCCTGGACCGCTTCCTCGGCGAGGTCGATGTCGCCGAAGACGCGGACCAGGACCGCTATCGCGCGGCCGTACTCCTCACGGAACACGCGCTCTATCGCCGATGCGGGCGCCTCCGGCATGCCGGACGTCACCCGCAGGTTCCGCCCTCCATCGGCCTGACCTCGATCGGGAGGGTGATCGCCCGGGCGAACTTGCGGCCCCATTCCAGCGCGGCGTCGAGATCGGGCGCCTGGATGACCGTGAACCCGCCGATGTGCTCCTTACCCTCGATGTACGGTCCGTCGGTCGTGAGCACCTCGTTGTCCTTGGGTCGCACCACGGTGGCCGTGCTCGGCGGGTGCAGGCCCCCGGCGAATACCCAGGCACCGGCCGCCCTGAGCTCGGCGTTCACGGCCTCGAGGTCCCGCATGATCGGGTCCAGGACCTCGGGCGGCGGCGGGTCCCCGTCGGGCTGGTAGATGCTGAGCAGGTACTGCTTCATCTCGGGTTCCTCCCTGACGCGTCGATGTTGGGCCGGCACCGTTCCGGTCCCACCATCTATACGAACGGCTTCCGGCAGGATCGACACGAGACGTGGGGGAGGGGTCGGCCGACTTGAGCTAGGGCGCGGGGCAGAGCGCGTCCAGGCCGGCACGCAGACGCGCCACACGTTCTGTCAACTCGGTGACGGAGCTCGCCATGGCGCCGTCCACCGTCACCTTCGCCTGCGAACTGACCAGATCCAGCTGGTCCTCGACGGCGGTGAGCCGGCGGGAGAGCTCGTCGAGAAGCTTCTCACCCGACGAGGCCGGGTTCTCGGCCCCTCCCGATCCCTGCGCCGCCGCGGCGGTCAGCCGGTACTGCAGCAGCGTCGCCTGCTCGGTGAGCTGCCGGTTCTTCCGGTACAGATCGACAAAGACCGACACCTTCGCACGCAGCACCCACGGGTCGAAAGGCTTCGCCAGGTAGTCCACCGCCCCGGAGGCGTACCCGCGAAACGCGTGTTGGGGATCGTGGCTGACGGTCAAGAAGATGATGGGGACGTCTTTGGTCTTTTCCCGCCTCTTGATGTGGCTTGCGGTCTCGAAGCCGTCCATGCCCGGCATCTGGACATCCAGCAGGATGACAGCGAAATCGTCCTTGAGGAGGGCCTTGAGCGCCTCCTCGCCCGAGTTCGCCCGGATCAGGGTCTGGTCGAGCGAGCTGAGGATGGCCTCCAGGGCGGTGAGGTTCTCCGACCGGTCGTCGACGAGCAAGATCCGGGCCTTCTCCACCACCTCGCACCACCCCCTCTGTTGCGGCCCACCTCCATGACTAGCCCGCGCACCTTGCGTTTCGGACCCGCCATGGCGGACAGGGTGTCATCGTAGTTGCCGGGCTACACGTATATCCAGCGTCGCATCACATCCAGCAGGTGGTCGATGTCAACGGGCTTGGGTACGTGGTCCGACGCCCCGGAGGCGATGCTCTTCTCCCGATCACCCTTCATGGCCTTGGCGGTCAGGGCGATGATGGGCAGGTCGGCGAACTGCGGCATGGTACGTATGGCCTCGGTCGTGGCGTAGCCGTCCATCTCGGGCATCATCACGTCCATGAGCACCAGCGAGACGTCCTCGTTGCGTTCGAGTTTCTCGATCCCCTGGCGTCCGTTCTCGGCGTAGAGGACGTCGATCCCGTACTGCTCCAGAACACAGGTGAGCGCGAAGACGTTGCGCACGTCGTCGTCGACTATGAGCACCTTCCTCCCCGCGAGGACCTGGTCGGCCCCGCGTGGTTCGGGCCCGGGTAGATCGGCCCAGGCCGCACCGATCTCGTCGGTGCGCCTGGGCGCCGGCAGCGTCGCGTGCATCAATGTCTCGTTCACCCGGAACCCGCCGTCGGGTGACCCGCCGGGGCGGCCCGCACCCTCGGCGGGACGGTCGGTGCCGTCCGTGATCGCCTCCGGGACCCCGGCAACCGCGAGCTCGTCCCGTCCGTCGGCGGACGGCCCGGGATCCGCGCCGAGGGAGTCCTGCCCGTGGGGGAGCGCGGTGCCTCCCGGAAACGTCCGCGACCCCTTCAGCTCTGCCGGGATGTACAGCGTGAACGTGCTGCCCCGACCTGGCTCGCTGTCGACGTGTATCTCCCCGTCGATGAGTTTGACGATCTCGCGGCTGATGGACAGGCCGAGCCCGGTCCCACCGTATCTGCGGATCATGGTGCCGTCGGCCTGTTGGAACGCCTCGAAGATGTGGTGCAGCTTGTCCGCGGCGATCCCGACGCCCGTGTCCATCACCGAGAAGGCGACGACGTTCTCGGCGTCCTGCAGTGCCTTGTCGGTGAACCGAACACCGGTGGCCGGCTCGATCAGTAGCCGTACCTCGCCGGACTCGGTGAACTTGACGGCGTTGGAGAGCAGGTTGCGCAGGATCTGCTGCAGCCGACGTTCGTCGGTGTGCAGGACGCCGGGAACGTCGGGCGAGACGTCCACGGCGAAGCGGAGGCCCTTCTCCAGCGTCAGCGGGCGGAACGTCGCCTCGACGTAGTCGACGAGTTGGTCGAGCGGCACCTCGTGCGGCTGCACATCCATCTTCCCGGCCTCGACCTTCGACAGGTCCAGGATGTCGTTGATCAGCTGCAGCAGGTCGCTGCCGGCGCTGTAGATCGTCTTGGCGTAGTCGACGTGCTTCGGGGTGAGCGTTCCGTCGGTGTTCTCCGCCAGCAGCTTGGCGAGAATAAGCAGGCTGTTGAGCGGCGTCCGCAGCTCGTGGGACATGTTGGCGAGGAACTCCGACTTGTATCGGGACGAGAGGGCGAGCTGCTCGGCCCGTTCCTCGAGCGCGCGGCGTGCCTGCTCGATCTGGTTGTTCTGGAACTCGATGGCGCGGTTCTGCTCGGCGAGCAGTTCGGCCTTCTCCTCGAGCTCGATGTTCGAGCGGCGAAGCTCGCTCTGCTGGCTCTGCAGCTCGTCGGACCGCTCCCGCAACTCCTGGGCGAGTCGCTGTGACTCCTTCAGCAGCGACTCGGTTCGGGAATTCGCCCTGTTCGTGTTGATGGTGACGCCGAGCGTCCCCACGAACTGGTCGAGGAAGCCACGGTGTACGGCGCCGAAGCGGTGCAGCGAGGCCAGCTCGATGACCGCCAGCACCTCGTCCTCGAAGAGGATGGGAAGAACGAGCAGATGGGTGGGTGTCGCCCCGCCGAGACCGGAACGGACGGTGATGTAGTTCGGCGGAAGCTCCTCGACGAGGAGCGGTTTCTTCTCCACGGCCACCTGACCGACGAGCGACTCGCCGGGAGCGAAGGCGACCGGGCCGCGGGGCCTGTGGCCGTAGCTGGCGATGAGCCTGAACTCGGTGTCGTCGCCGGTGCTCTCCGCCAGGTAGAAGGCGCCGTACTGCGCCGAGACGACGGGCGTGACCTCGCTCATGATGAGCCCGGCCAGCTCCATGAGATCACGGTGACCCTGCATCAGCCCGGAGATGCGGGCGAGGTTGCTCTTCAGCCAGTCCTGCTCCTCGTTCGCCTGCGTAGTCCCGCGAAGGTTGGTCACCATCAGGTTGATGTTGTCCTTGAGCTCGGCCACCTCGCCGCGGGTCTCGACGCTGATCGATCGGGTCAGGTCGCCCCGGGTCACAGCGCTCGCCACCTCGGCGATCGCCCGGACCTGCGTCGTCAGGTTGCCGGCGAGTTCGTTCACGCTCTCGGTGAGCCGCTTCCAGGTACCGGAAATATCCTCGACCTCCGCCTGGCCGCCGAGGCGTCCTTCGGTGCCGACTTCGCGGGCGACGCGGGTGACCTCGTCGGCGAAGGCGGACAGCTGGTCGACCATCGTGTTGATGGTGTCCTTGAGCTGGAGGATCTCGCCTTGGGCGTCGACGGTGATCTTCTTGCCCAGGTCGCCTTGGGCGACGGCGGTCGTCACCTCGGCGATGTTGCGGACCTGGCTGGTCAGGTTGCCCGCCATCGAGTTGACGTTCTGGGTGAGATCCCGCCAGGTCCCCGAGATGCCCTGCACCTGTGCCTGGCCGCCGAGGCGTCCTTCGGTGCCGACTTCGCGGGCGACGCGGGTGACCTCGTCGGCGAAGGCGGACAGTTGGTCGACCATCGTGTTGATGGTGTTCTTCAGCTCGAGGATCTCGCCCTTCACATCGACGGTGATCTTCTGGCTGAGGTCGCCTTGGGCGACGGCGGTGGCCACCTGGGCGATGTTGCGGACCTGGCTGGTCAGGTTGCCCGCCATCACGTTCACCGAGTCGGTGAGGTCCTTCCACACCCCGGAGACGCCGCGGACCTGTGCCTGGCCGCCGAGGCGTCCTTCGGTGCCGACTTCGCGGGCGACGCGGGTGACCTCGTCGGCGAAGGCGGACAGTTGGTCGACCATCGTGTTCACGATGTTCTTCAGCTCCAGCATCTCGCCGGAGACCTCCACCGTGACCTTCCGGGACAGATCGCCCCTGGCGACCGCCGTCGTGACCACCGCGATGTCGCGTACCTGCGCGGTGAGGCGGCTGGACATCCGGTTGACCGACTCGGTGACCTCCTTCCAGGTCCCGGACATGCCGCCGAGCCGGGCCTGGGCGCCGAGCTTGCCCTCGTCGCCCACCTCGTGGGCCACCCTGGTTACCTCCGAGGTGAACCCCTCCAGCCGGTCCAGCAGCCGGTTCACCGACTTGCCGAGGGCAAGGATCTCCCCGCGCAGCGGCCGTTCCCCCACCCGCAGCGGCACCCGCTGCGAGATGTCGCCGCCGGCAACAGCGTCGATGACGCCCACCGCGTCGATGGCCGGACGGATGAGGTCATCCAGCAGGGCGTTGGCGGACTGGACAGTCCCCGCCCAGGAACCGCCGCCGGGGCTCGGCGCGATACGCTCGCTCACACGACCGTCCTTGCCCACGGCCCGGCGGATGCGCGCCACTTCCCTGGAGAGGTGTTCGTTGCGGTCAGCCACCTCGTTGAAGACGGTGGCGATCTGTGCCACCAGGTCGTCTCCGGTTGGGGTGAGCCGGGCGCGGAAGTTGCCGTCGCGCATGGCGGTCAGCCCGGCCAGCAGGGCGCGCAGGTCCTCCTCGCGGTATCGCTGCGCCCCATCCTGTTTCGGAGTCGTCGCACGTCGGGTGCGGGTCATCCCGCTCGCGGCCACGTCGTCCTCCTCCCCGGGGTGGCATCACTCAACGTGGCAAGTCTGTCACCATGTGAGCATTCATGCTGGCGTAGGACTTTGACGGGAAAAAGGTGACGAGCTCCGAGGTGATGAGCGCCACCTTCGAGGCCGACGGCAGAGCCGTCGCGGCCGCGCGTGGTTTTGTCCGGGAGGCGCTGCTGGAGTGGAAGGCCGACGACGACATCGTCGACGACGCAGTCCTCCTCACCAGCGAGTTGGTCACCAACGCGGTAGTGCACGCCGGGACCCCGATCCAGGTGGTGTGCCGGCTCGAGGCCGGGGCGGTACGGGTCGAGGTCGAGGACCAGCACCCCACCCGCGGCCTGCCCGAGGGGCGGCGGGAGTCTACCCTCGAGGAGGAGCAGGGACGGGGCCTTCTCGTCTCGGCCACGCTGGCATCGGCGTGGGGGGTGACCTACACCCGGACGGGCAAGTGCGTATGGTTCCAGCTCGACGTGGACGCGTACCGGGCCGAGCACTCCGCTACCACCCTCGCCAGCCCGATCGGCACCACGAACGAGCTGCCGGCCCTCGTCGGTGGGAGCAGGATCGCCGTGGTCCGCACCGACCTGGAGGGGAACATCCGGGGGTGGAACGGTGAGGCCGCCGCCCTCTTCGGGTGGAGCGCCGCCCAGGTCCGGCGGCTCAGCCTCGCCGAGCTTTTCGCCTGGCCGGACGAGAGTGGTCTGGCCCTTGCAGACGTGGTGTGCCTCGCCCGGTGGCAGGGCGAGTGCACGGTACGGCACCGGGATGGCCGGATGGTGCCGGTCTTCGTCTCCGCGCTGCGTGGCAACGGCGAGGACGGCGAGCCCACTGTCGTGTGGCTGGTTGTCGACCGCGTCCACCGCGCCCTTCTCGACGCGGGTCTGCCCCACCCGACCACGACGCAACGCGCCGGCAGCGACGAGCCGGACATTCTCCCGGACTCCCTGGTGGCTCGGCTGACCCTGGACGAGATGGTGCAACGCACCGTCGAGAGGGCGCGGGACGTGCTGGGCGGCGACGCCGCTTATCTTCTCCTCGCCCGGGAGGACGAGACGGAGCTGGAGATCCGAGCGAGCACCGGGACCGCGTCGGGCCTGCCGCGGCGGACTCGGCTGGCCGCGGAGGAGCTGCTGGGTGGTCTCAACTCGAGCCGGTTGCCTGTGGTGCATGATGACGTAGGGGAACGGTCCGGAGCCATGATCCTGCTCCGCGGCACCGGGATGCGTTCCCTGCTGACCGTGCCGCTGCTGGTGGAGGCGCGGATCGTGGGGATCCTCTGCGTTGCCGCCGAGCGGCCGGGCCGGTTCGACAACGACGATGCGATTCGCCTGCAGGATGCGGCCGACCGGATCGCGCTCACCCTGGAACGCGCCCGGCTGGCCGAGCTCGAGCGGGCCAGCCGTGGATGGCTCAGCTTTCTCGCCGAGGCGAGCGACCTCCTCGCCGGCACCCTCGACCAGCAGATGACCCTGGCACTCGTCGCTCAGCTCGTCGTGCCCCGGCTTGCCACCTGGTGCGCCCTCTACACGGTCGACGAGGGCGGGATGAGCCAGCTCGCGTACGTCTGGCACGCGGACGAGTCGAGGGTGGACGCGCTGCGCTCGGCGCTGGAGAAGGCGCCCGCCCCGGAGCCCCGGACGACCACCGGAGTGCGTCCGTGGCCGGATCCGGCGTCGCTGCCTCGCCCGCTGGGCTCCGATCTCGCCGTCAGCTTCCCGCTGGTCGCACGGGGACGCAGTCTCGGGACGCTGGTCCTGGGCCGTTCGGGCGGCACCCGCTTCCCCCGCGACGTGCTCGCGCTGGCGGAGGACCTGGGCCGCCGGGCGGCGGTGGCGCTCGACAACGCCAGGCTGTACTCCGAGCGGGCCGCGACCAGCCAGGCCCTGCAGCGCAGCCTGCTGCCTCCCGAGGTGCCCGAGGTGGCCGGGGCCGAGCTCGCCGTCCTCTACACCGCCGCGGGCGAGGGCAACGAGGTGGGCGGGGACTTCTACGACGTCTCCACGCTCGACGGCGACACGTGGCGGTTCGTGGTGGGTGACGTGTGCGGCACCGGTCCGGAGGCCGCCGCCGTCACCGGGCTCGCCCGTCACATGCTGCGCATCCTGGCCAGGGAGGGTTACTCCATCCCGGCCATCCTCGAACGGCTCAACACGGCCATCCTCGACGAGGGTCCGCGCGCCCGGTTCCTCACCCTGGTCAGCGGCGAGCTCGCGGTACGCGCGGGCGGCGGGCTACGGCTGAGCGTGGTCTCGGCGGGCCACCCGCCTCCGCTGCGGCTGCGCCCGGACGGTGCGGTCGACGAGGTGGCGGAGCCGCAGCCGCTGCTGGGCGTGCTCGACGAGCTCACCTTCACCGCCGACGTGGTCGAACTCGAACCGGGCGACGTGTTGCTGTGCGTCACCGACGGGGTGACCGAGCGGCGCAACGGAGACCGGCTGCTCGGGGACGACGACGGGCTGAACGAGCTCCTCGCCGACTGCACGGGCCTGTCCGCGGGTGCGGTGGCGGCCCGGATCCAGCGCGCGGTCACCGACTTCGCACCCCAGCCGGCCCGCGACGACATCGCGATCCTGGCCCTCCGCGCCCGATGACCCACCCTCTGCCCGTGATCTTGCAGAAAGGGTCGAACCCAGTTTGCAAGATCACGGGCGGAAGGGCGAGGGTTTCAGTTACGGTGCGGCAGGCCGGGCAGCTTGCCCCGCCGAGCCGCGATGACCAGCGCGGTCCCGCCTATCAGCAGCGCCAACCCGAGACCGGCGAGCAGTGGACCGGAGAAGCCGGTGAAGGGGAGCGCGCCGGTGGGCGTCCCCGACGTCGGCGGGTCGGAGGATCGGCCCCCGGCTCCGGCGCCCCCGGCCGGGGTCTCGGTCGTCGACGGGGTTCCGCTCGGTGTCGACGTCTCGCTCGGGGTGGGCGTGCTTGTCGGCGGTGTGGTCTCGGTGGGGCAGTCCACCCAGAAGACCTTCTGCTTGGCGCGACCCTTCTCGCCCGCGAACTTCCAGAAGAGCTTGTAGTGCCCGTCCGGGAGCGTCATGTCGCCGGTGCGGCCGTGCCCGTTCTCATCCAGGGTGAGGGTGCCGTCGTCGACGATCTCCCGGTCGCCGGTGGGCGGCCAGGACCTGATCCACCACCTGACCTGCTGGCGGGCATCGAAGCCGAAGCCGACGAGGTAGAACTCGCAGACCTTCGGCTCGTTGCGACGGTCGTCCGGCGGTGTGGTCGAACGGTGGACCTTGACGGTCCCGTTGTCACCGTTCCTGGTCGCGCCCTGGGTGGCCGCCCGCTGGTCCTCGCTCACAGGCGGCGATGGCGCTGTGCCGTCTGCGGTCGTATCCGCCGAGGAGTCTGCGGGCGCGTCCGCCGACGGGCCGGTTGCGGGAGACGGCTCGTGGGACGGAGTCGTTTCGGCCGCGCCCACGCCGGAGAAGGCGAGCGCAGCACCGGCCGCGACGAGCGCGGCGACGACCAGTCTGCCGGCGCTGGTACGCCATGTCGTATTGATCAAGGCCAACCTCGATGGTCAGAGGGACTGATGGAGGCTGGGCACCAGGTGCAGGGTTTCAAGAGTCACTTCGGCCCCAATGATCGCCCCATTCACCTATCGGCAGGGATGACAAGGCGTTACGACAAGATGGAGGTGCCTGCCGAACAGTGCCTCCGGACCAGACCCGACCCAGGCAAGGTCGCCGAGTGCGACAGCATCACCGACTGCGCCTGCAACCCCGACTGCCCGCTGCCGTTCGGCGACCTCGCCGAACCGGCCGGTGCCGCCGCGCTTGGCGGAGCTACCCGCCGGGCGGGCGCAGCACGGCGAACTCGTCGGTGATCTCCAGGCACTGGGTCCGAAAGCGGAAGACCGCGGCGGGCCGGCCGCCGGACCGCCCGGGAGGCTCGACCTCACCGGTCGGCTCGATCTGCCGTCGCCGCAGCAACACCCGCTGCAGGTTGGTAGGGGAGACCTCGTAGCCCAGCGCCGCCTGGTAGTACCGGCGCAGCTCGGAGACGGTGAACGTGGGCGGGGTCAGCGCGAAGCCGACGTTGGTGTAGGAAAGCTTGGCCCGCAGCCGCCGCCGGCCCGACATGATGAGGTCGGCGTGGTCGAAGGCGGTCTCCGGCAGTCGGTCGACCGGATGCCAGCTGGTGTCGTCGGGGACCCGCGGATCAAGGTGGGCAGGTACGAGACCGAGGTAGGCGGTCGCCAGCACCCTCCGTCCCGGCCAGCGTCCGGGCGCACCCCGCGTCTCGAGCTGCTCCAGGTGGGCGAGCTCGCGGACGTCGACCTTCTGGGCGAGCTGGCGGCGGATCGAGGCATCCAGGTCCTCGTCGTGCCCGAGCGCACCGCCGGGCAGCGCCCAGCAGCCCTCGTACGGCGGGAGCGCACGGCGCCACAGCAACACGCCCAGCCCGGCGTCCCGCACCTGCAGCACCACCGCCAGCACCTCGTGACCCGTTTCACTGTGCGCTGCGTGGCCGGCCGGCATGGCCCGAATGTTATAGTCCTTGGAAGGTTTACGCCTATGAGGCGAAAACTAATCGAGGCCGACGGTCCGACAGGAGGCTCCGTGGCGACGATCAGTGCGAACGGTATCTGGACCGCAGAGGTGCGCCGCCTGGCCCGGGAGCGGGATGCCGTGATCCTCGCCCACAACTACCAGCGGCCGGAGATCCAGGACGTCGCCGACCACGTCGGCGACTCGCTCGCGTTGTCCCGGGCCGCCGCGAGGGCGGACGCCGGCACCATCGTCTTCTGCGGCGTGCACTTCATGGCCGAGACCGCGAAGATCCTGGCGCCGGACAAGACCGTGCTGATCCCGGACCCGCGGGCGGGGTGCTCGCTCGCGGACACCATCTCCGCCGACGACGTACGCGCGTGGAAGGCCGAGCATCCCGGAGCGGTGGTCGTCGCGTACGTCAACACGTCCGCCGCGGTCAAGGCCGAGGCGGACGTCTGCTGCACCTCCTCCAATGCCGCCGATGTGGTCAGGTCGGTGCCGGAGGACCGGGAGATCCTCTTCCTGCCCGACCAGTTCCTCGGCGCCCACGTCCGCAGGGTGACCGGACGCGCCAACATGCACGTGTGGGCCGGCGAGTGCCACGTGCACGCCGGCATCGACGGGGCGACGCTCCGCGCCCGGGCCGAGGCGAGCCCGGACGCGGAGCTGTTCATCCACCCGGAGTGCGGGTGCGCGACCTCGGCGCTCTACCTCGCCGGGGCCGGCGCCGTGCCCGCCGAGCGGGTACGGGTGTTGTCGACCGGCGGCATGGTCGACGCGGCGCGGCGCACGACGGCCCGGCAGGTGCTGGTGGCGACGGAGACCGGCATGTTGCATCAGCTCCGTGGCGCCAACCCGAGCACCAGGTTCGAGCCGGTCAACGACCGCGCCGAGTGCCGGTACATGAAGATGATCACGGCGGAGAAGCTGCTGCGCTCGCTCCGCGAGGGGGTGGTCGAGATCTCTGTCGCGCCGGAGATCGCGGCGGCCGCCCGACGGGCGGTCGAGCGCATGGTTGCCATCGGAAATCCCTCCCGCGGCGGCGAGTAGGGATCAGCGTCCACGGTTCGACAGGTCGCCGCGTCCGGCCATTCAGCGGCCGACGGGGCAAGTGAATCTGGTTCTAGACACCCCGGCGCTTTCGTCGCACACCGCCCCTCGGTGCGCCGTATCGTGTGGACACATTGCAGCGCCGACAAGCGGTATGCTTCGGCCAGAGGTCAGACCACAGGAGGAGGCAAGGGATGGGAGGCACGTCCCATCGGGGAGCTGGCCGGGAGCCCGACTTCCTGGCACACCACGAGGGCGACAAGGTCGCGGTGGCAGTGCGAGACCTGAGCCCGGGGGCCGCGGAGGGCGGGTACCTCAAGGGCGCTTCCTCCGTTGCCGTCGAGCTGCGGAGCGAGGTACCGCTCGGGCACAAGTTCACCCTCGTCGACATCGCCGAGGGTGAGGACGTCGTCGAGTACGGCGTGCGGGTTGCCGTCGCGACGAAGCCGATCGCCAAGGGTGAGTACGTACACGTCCACAACGTGAGGAGTGCACGGTGGCTGAACAGCGTCGCCTGACCGGTTACCGACGCCCCGACGGGTCGGTCGGCATCCGCAACCACGTGGTCATCCTCCCGGTCGACGACCTGTCGAACGCGGCCGCCGAGGCGGTGGCAAAGGTGGTGCCGGGCACGCTGGCCCTCCCACACGCCTACGGGCGTCTGCAGTTCGGATCCGACCTGGAGCTGACCTTCCGCACCCTCATCGGTACCGGCGTCAACCCGAACGTCGCCGCGGCAGTGGTCATCGGGATCGAGCCGAACTGGACCGAGCGCGTCGCCGACGGCATCGCGAAGACCGGCAAGCCCGTGCACGCGGTGTCGATCGAGCGCAAGGGCGACCTCAAGGTTGTCGAGGAAGCGTCCCGGGCGGCCGCACACCTCCTCCAGGGCGCAAGCGAGCTGGTGCGCGAGCCGGTCGAGCGGCGAGACGTCATGCTGTCCATCAAGTGCGGCGAATCCGACACCACGAGCGGGTTGGGCTCCTGTCCGACCACCGCCGAGGTCGTCGACCGCTGGGTGGACGCCGGCGGCACCGTGCTGTTCGGTGAGACAAGCGAGCTATCCGGAGGCGAGCACCTGATCGCCGAGCGGTGTGTTGACGACGAGGCGCGTGCCAAGTTCCAGCGCATCTACGACGACTACATCGAGGTGATCGAACGTACCGGGGCGAACCTGCTCGGCTCCCAGCCCACCCAGGGCAACATCGCGGGCGGTCTGTCCACGATCGAGGAGAAGGCGATGGGCAACATCGCCAAGACCGGCAGCAAGCCCGTCGTCGACGCCCTGACGCCCGCGGAGGCACCGACCAAGCCGGGCCTGAACTTCATGGACACCTCCTCGGCGGCGGCGGAGTGCATCACCTTGATGGCGGCGGCCGGCGCCGTCGTCCACCTGTTCCCGACCGGTCAAGGCAACGTCATCGGGAACCCGATCGAGCCGGTCGTCAAGCTCACCGCGAACCCCACAACCGCGCAGACCATGAGCGAGCACATGGACCTGGACTGTTCTGGTCTGCTGCGCCGCGAGTGCACGCTCGAGGAGGCCGGGTCGCAGCTTCTCGACGTCGTTGACCGCACCATCAACGGCCGGCTCTGCTCCGCCGAGGTGCTCGGCCACCGGGAGTTCGTGTTCACCAAGCTGCACATCAGCGCCTGACGATCCGGGTCCATGCCGACCGACAACCTGCCGACCAAACAGGACCTGGAAGACCACGCCGCCGCGCTGCTCTGCGCGGCGGAGATGCCTGCCGCCCATGCGGCCCGGACCGCGTCCTGCCTGGTGGCGGCCGACCTGTGGGGCATCGCCTCGCACGGGCTGTTTCGGCTCCCGTTCTACCTGCGCCGCATCCGCTCCTACGGCCTGGATCCGCGGGCCGAGCTGCGGGCCGTTGGGGACACCGGGCCGCTGGTGACGCTCGACGGAGGCGCCGGGCTCGGGCACTGGCAGATGTGGTGGGCGGCGGAGACGGCCCGGGACCGGGCGCGGCGCTATGGCGTGGCCGCCGTTGCGCTCGGTAACTCCGGGCACTGCGGTGCCCTCGGGCTGTACGTGCTGCCACTGGTCGACGCGGGGCTCGCCGGCCTGGTGTTCTCCCACGGGCCGGCCGTCATGCCGCCGTGGGACGGCACGTCGGCGGTGCTGTCGACCAGCCCGCTCGCCGTGGGCGCACCCCTCGGGGACGGGGGTTCGGGCCACGGTGACCCGCTGATCGTCGACCTGGCCACGAGTGCTGTCGCCCGGGGCACGATCGGGCATCGCGCGCAGGCCGGCATCCCGTTGGAGCCCGGGTGGGCGTTCGACGCGGACGGCCGGCCCACTACCGACGCCCGGGAGGCGCTGCACGGCATGATGGCGCCGCTCGGTGGGGCCAAGGGGTATGCGCTGGCCCTCGCCGTCGAGGCGCTCACCGCGGCGCTGGTCGGACCCAGCCTGTCCCGGGACCTCGCCGACATGTTCGACTCGGCCGACGAAGCGCGACCGCAGCGGGTTGCGCACGTGATCATCGCCTTGGATGCAGACAGGTGTTCGGTGGACGGGGAGGGAACAACCCGGCGGTCCGCGCTCGCCGAAGCGGTACGGGAGGCGGGCGGACGGCTGCCCGGGGAGCGGCGGGTCCCTCCGGATCGGATGCCGCCGGACTCGCCGGTTCCGGTCTCCGCGGACACCCTCGTCGAGCTCGACCGGTGGGCCGACGAGTTCGGCATTCCGCGCCTCGATGCCTCCGCGGTGAGGTAGGGCTGAACGATCTTGGACACGAAGGACACGCCCTGGGAACCCTTGGGACAGGGCAAGGTAACCGACCGGATCGCTCAGCAGATCCTGCTCCTCATCGCGCGGGAGCAGCTGCGACCGGGAGATCGTCTGCCGGCCGAACGGGAGCTGGCGACAGTCCTGGAGGTGAGCCGACCCTCCCTCCGTGAGGCGGTCCGCTCGCTGCAGGCCCAGGGCCATCTGGAGGTGCGGCACGGCTCCGGCGTCTTCGTCGCCGAGCCGCACACCGTCCGCGAGCTGCGCGCCGCAGTTCTCCAGCAGCAGCTGAGCCTGGACGAACTCTTCGCCATGCGTGAGGTCCTGGAGCTCCCTGCGGCGGTGTGGGCGGCCGAGCGCCGCGACGCCGACAAGCTCGACGCGGTCCGGGGGGCCTACGAGGCCCTGGTGGCCGCGGCCGAAGAACCGGATATCGACTTGCAGAGGTTGCGGGCGCTGGACACTGCGTTCCACCTGAGCATCGTCGACGCCGCGGGCAACCGGTTCCTCGAGCAGACTGCGGGCGTGCTGCACGACATGCTGGCCGCCGGCATGCGGACCACGATGTGGGTGCCGGGCCGGCTGGAGACGTCGCAGCGGGAGCACGAGCGCATCCTGGTGGCCCTGCTGGCCGGCGACGCCGCGGCGGCCCGCCGTGCGGCCCGCAGGCACATCCGGGCGGCCCACATCGCGGGGCTGTCCAGGATCGAGGCGACCTGAGCGGCGCGTACCGTGGAAGCGTGGGCAAGATCCTCGTGGGCACCGCGTCGTGGACCGACAAGACCCTGCTGGCCTCCGGTTGGTACCCAGACGACCTGCGGACAGCCGAGCAGCGGCTGGGTTACTACGCTTCCCAGTTCCCGCTGGTCGAGGTCGACTCCACGTACTACTCACCGCCGGCCGAGAGCACCGCGCGCCTGTGGGCCGAACGCACCCCACCGGGGTTCACCTTCAACGTCAAGACGTTCTCGCTGCTCACGCAGCATCCCACCAGGACCAACGCGATCTACAAGGAGCTGCGCCCGCAGACCGACAAGAAGAACGTCTACGCGCGCGATCTCGATCCCGCCGTGGTGGAGCAGGTATTCGAACGGTTCGTGGCCTCCCTGCTGCCCCTGCACGAGGCCGGCAAGCTGGGCGCCGTCCTGTTGCAGTTCCCACAGTGGTTCCCGATCGCCTGGCGGAACAAGCAGTACATCCTGGACTGCAAGGCGCGCTGCGAGCCGCTGCGCATCTGCGTGGAGTTCCGCAACCGCACCTGGATGAGCGAGGGGAACCAGCGCGAGACGCTGGACTTCCTGACCTCGTACGGCATCCCGTACGTCTGCGTCGACATGCCCCAGGGCTACCCGAGCTCGATCCCGCCCGTGCTCGCGGCAACGTCCGACCTGGCACTGGTCCGGTTCCACGGGCACAGCGAGAGGTGGAACAGCAAGGACATCTACGAGCGGTTCGGCTACCTGTACTCCGAGCGGGAGCTGACCGAGTGGGCGCCCCGGCTGCGCGGTCTCGCCGAGAAGGCCGGGACCACCCACGTGCTCATGAACAACTGCTATCGGAACTATGCGCAGCAGAATGCCCAGCAGCTCATGATGCTGGTGAACGGCGAGGAGTCCTAACTCTCCAGGCGCCGCAGCAGCGTGTCGAGAAATTCTCCCGCGTTGCGGGCCGCCCAGTCCCCGGGATCCTGGTCTGAAGCGGCGAGGCAGCGGGCCCGCGCCAGCCGGACGGCCTCCTTGTCGGAGCCGCCGAGACCCATGAGGACCGTGGCCGCGCCGGTGGGATCGCTGCCCGCCCGTGCCAGCGACATCGCCGCCCTCGCAAGTCGCTGCGCGGTAGCGCTTACGTCCTCCGGGTCGACCCCCGCTGACACGTCTCGATGCTAATGGGCCCGGAATCAGGGTTCGAGGAGTCGCCGAGGGCCGGGACCATGCTTGCCGAGTTCGTCGTAGGGGTTGGCCAGTGCGCACCTGTCGATCGACAGGCAGCCGCATCCGATGCAGTCGGTGAAGTCGTTGCGCAGCTGCTGGAGATGCTGGATTCGCTGGTCGAGTTCGGCCCGCCAGCGCGCCGACAGTCGTTGCCAGTCGAGGCGGGTGGGGGCGCGGCCGTCCGGCAGCTCCGCGAGGGCGGCGCGGACGTCGGCCAGGGGGATGCCGACGCGCTGCGCGACCCGGATCAGCGCCACGCGGCGCAGTGTGTCGCGTCGGTAGCGTCGTTGGTTGCCGGAGGTACGCCGGCTGCTGATGAGGTTCTGTCTTTCGTAGAAGTGCAGTGCCGAGACGGCCACGCCGCTGCGCGCGGCGAGTTCCCCGACGGTGAGCTCGTCCCGATCCCACCTCGGTTGATCCATGGCAACGATCCCCCGATTCGGTTGGGTTGACCTCAACTTTAGTTGAGGTTTTACCGTCTTGTCGTACCGCCGGTCAAGAATGCCGGCAGGGCCACGAAAGGCCGACGCAGAGGGGAAGTCTGTGACCGGGGAAAACGTGATTCTGGTGACCGGGGCCACCGGGAACGTCGGCCGACACGTCGTGTCCCAGCTGCTGGGCAGCGGCACCGCCGTCCGTGCGCTGAGCCGCGCCCCGGACTCCGCCGGCCTGCCGGCCGGGGTCGATGTCGTGCGTGGCGACCTGTCCGTACCGGACACGATGGAACCGGCCCTCGACGGGGTCGAGACGGTTGTTTCTGGTCTGGCCTACGCTCACGGCCGACCACGCCGATGATTTCCGATGATCCCAGCAGTCTCTAGTTGTGCCAACTCCGTCCGAGAGTCCGGTGGTGCTTGATGGATATGGAAGTAACCGCGTGGATGTCGCTGTATCACACGATGAACGCGCAGGAGGACCGCCGGCGGTTCTCCAGGGCCACGTTGCGGCGCATCGGCGCCTTCGCGCGGCCGCACCGCCGGCAGCTGGTCTGGTTCCTGCTGTTCAGCGTCGTGGTGGCGATGCTCACGGTCGCCACGCCGGTGCTCGCCGGCCGTGCCGTCGACGCGATCATCGACGGCACGTCGCTGGGCCTCGTCCTCGGGCTGGCGGGGCTGATCGCGGCCATCGCGCTGGCGGAGGCCGGGCTCGGGCTGCTGACGCGGTGGCTGTCGGCGAGAATCGGTGAGGGCCTGATCCTCGACCTGCGAGCCGCGGTCTTCGACCACGTGCAGCGGATGCCGATCGCCTTTTTCACGCGTACCCGCACGGGCGCGCTGGTCAGCCGGCTGAACAACGACGTCATCGGCGCGCAGCGGGCGTTCAGCGACACCCTCTCCGGTGTGGTCAGCAACCTGGTGACCCTGGTGATCACCCTCGCCGTGATGATCGGGGTTTCCTGGCAGATCACCCTGCTCGCGATGCTGCTGCTGCCGATGTTCGTACTGCCGGCCCGGCGGATGGGGAGGCGGCTGGCCCGGCTCGAGCGCGAGGCCGCGGACCACAACGCGGCGATGAGCACCCAGATGACCGAGCGGTTCTCCGCGCCCGGTGCCACGCTGGTGAAGCTGTTCAGCCGGCCGACGCGCGAGTCGGCCGAGTTCATCGCGCGGGCGAGGCGGGTGCGCGACATCGGCCTGCGGACGGCGATGGTGCAGCACGTGTTCGTCACCGCGCTGACGCTGGTCTCGGCGCTGGGATTGGCCATCGTCTACGGGCTCGGCGGCTTCTACGCACTGCGGGGCCAGCTGAATCCCGGCGATGTCGTCGCGATAGCGCTGCTGCTCACTCGGCTCTACGCGCCGCTGACCGCGCTCGCCAGCGCGCGGGTCGAGGTGATGAGCGCGCTGGTGAGCTTCGAGCGGGTTTTCGAGGTTCTGGACCTGAAGCCCTTGATCACCGAGAGGCCTGACGCCCGAGGAGTACCCGATGGGCCGGTGTCCATCGAGTTCGACCGGGTGCGCTTCGGCTACCCGTCGGCGGACAAGGTCTCGCTCGCGTCGCTCGAGGAAGTCGTGAACCTCGACACCCGCGGCGGCGAGGAGGTGCTGCACGACGTCTCGTTCCGCGCCGAGCCCGGGCAGATGGTGGCGCTCGTCGGTTCCTCGGGCGCGGGCAAGTCGACGATCGCGCAGCTGGTGCCGCGGCTCTACGACGTCGACTCCGGCGCCGTGAGACTGTCCGGTGTTGACGTCCGCGACCTGTCCGCCGAGTCGATGCGCGAGGCGCTCGGGATGGTGACGCAGGACGGGCATCTGTTCCACGATTCGGTCCGGGAGAACCTGCTGCTCGCCCGGTCGGAGGCATCCGAGGACGAGCTGTGGGAGGTGCTGCGACGCGCCCGGCTCGACACGCTGATCCGCTCGCTGCCCGACGGGCTGGACACCGTCGTCGGTGAGCGCGGCTACCGGCTCTCCGGCGGCGAACGCCAGCGGCTGACGATCGCGCGGCTGCTGCTGGCGCGCCCGCGGGTGGTGATCCTCGACGAGGCGACCGCCCACCTGGACTCCACCTCGGAGGCGGCGGTACAGGAGGCGCTGACCGAGGCGCTCGCCGGGCGGACCGCGGTGGTGATCGCGCACCGGCTGTCCACCGTCCGGGCCGCGGACCTCATCCTCGTGATCGAGGAAGGACAGGTCGTGGAGCGCGGGACACACGCCGACCTGCTCGCCGCCGGAGGTCGCTACGAGGAGCTGTACAGGACCCAGTTCGACGGGTCACCCGCGCCGGACTCACCCGCAACGGAACCGTCCGTCAAGGAGGCGGTGCAGACCGTTTGAAGCCCACCGAACTGAGTGCTACTGTCGGTAACAGTTACTGACCGGTAGCAGCTCCGGGAGGCGGCCATCGATACCCAACCGACCGAGGCCGGCGGGTTCTCTCTCGAGCTGAGCGAGGACCTGCGCGAGGTCCAGAAGTGGGTGCACGAGTTCGTCGCGACAGTGATTCGGCCGGCTGGCGCCGAGTGGGACGAACGCGAGGAGACGCCGTGGCCGATCATCCAGGAGGCGGCCAAGATCGGCTTGTACTCCGTGGACTTCTTCTCCCAACAATGGTTCGACCCCTCCGGGCTTGGGATCCCGTTGGCCTTCGAGGAGCTGTTCTGGGGAGACGCCGGGATCGCGCTGTCGATAGTGGGCACCACCCTGGCGGCGGTTTCCGTGTCCACCAACGGCACCGAGGAGCAGATGGCCGAGTGGGTCCCACAGATGTTCGGCACCGATGACGACGTCAAGCTCGGGGCGTTCTGCGCGTCGGAGCCGGAGGCCGGCAGCGACATCGGCGCGATCCGTACCCGCGCCCGCTACGACGAGGCGCACGACGAGTGGGTTCTCAACGGGCGGAAGACCTGGGCGACGAACGGCGGCATAGCGGACGTCCACGTCGTCGTCGCGTCGGTTGATCCGCAGCTGGGTACGCGGGGTCAGGCGAGCTTCATCGTGCCGCCCGGCACCGAGGGTCTTTCCCAGGGGCAGAAGTTCGCCAAGCACGGTATCCGCGCCTCCCACACCGCCGAGGTAGTGCTCGACGACGTTCGGGTGCCCGGGCGCTGCCTTGTGGGGGGCAAGGACAAGCTCGACGAACGGCTGGCCCGCACCCGCGAGGGCCGCCACAGCGGCCGGTCCCAGGCGGCGATGCGCACCTTCGAGGCGTCCCGGCCCAGCGTGGGCGCCCAAGCGGTCGGGATCGCGCGGGCCGCGTACGAGTACGCGCTGGACTACGCGCGGGAACGGGAACAGTTCGGCCGGCCGATCGCGCAGAACCAGGCGATCGCGTTCAAGCTGGCCGACATGCGGACCAGCGTCGACATGGCGCGGCTGCTGGTCTGGCGGGCGGCGTGGATGGCGCGCAACGGCAAGCCCTTCGAGGCCGCGGAGGGCTCGATGTCCAAGCTGGTCGCGGGCGAAACAGCGGTGTGGGTGACCGAGCAGGCGATGCAGATCCTGGGCGGCGCCGGCTACACCCGGGACCACCCGGTGGAGCGCTTCCACCGGGACGCGAAGATCTACACGATCTTCGAGGGCACCAGCGAGATCCAGCGGCTCATCATCGGCCGGGCCCTCACCGGCCTCGACGTAAGATAGCGTTTGACCAGGTGAGGCGGGCTTCCTCCGGGCCCCACGTCGGCCCAGGGGGAAGCAGGTGGAATACCGATCGTTCCCGGCTCTTCCCGGCCATTTCTGGACCGTGTGCTGAGTTCGTGCTGAGGGGGTCGGCCCGCGTTGGGGCGGGGGAGCGGCGTCGCCGTGCCGCAGCCCAGCAGCACGTTGGCCCCCACGGAGAGCGCGCGGAGCATCTGTCGTCCGCCCGCGTGGCATGGGAGCGATCGGCGATGGATGCTGTTTATCCGTCGTGCGGACCGGGCGATCCGGTCGGTGACGACCACGAGCGTGGTGGTGCACGGCGAGGACCCGTGGACGGCGACGTTGATCCCGCTGTCGGTGGACGGCATGATCGTCGCGTCGTCGATGGCGTTGTTGCTGGACTCTCGGTACGGTAACTGGGGCGGTCTGCTGCCGTGGTCGCTGCTGATCGTTGGGAGCGCGGCGAGTCTGGCCGCCAACGTGCCGGTTGCCGAACCAACGGTTGTCGGCAGGCTGATTGCGGCGTGGCCGCCGGTGGAACCTGGTAGACGCCGAACCCGGGCTGGGGAATGCGCCGACCGTCGTTGAGCGCGACCGTGGGGAGGCTGGTCATCGGAGAATCAGCTCGCGCGGCCGCTCTGCATCACGAAGACCTGGTCGTACGTCCCGTTCGCCTCCGCGAATCGTTGGCGCTTGACGCGCTCGACGAGGATCTGCTGCGCGTCCGGCTGCGACTCGAGCAGGCTCATGGTCTCGGAGAGGAAGTCCTCGAGTGGCATGGCACGCTCGTTGTCGGTCCCGCTGCCCATCAGTGTCGTGCGGGTGAGCGGCGGGGCGATCTCGATGACCTGCACGGAGGTGTCGCGGAGCTGCTCGCGCAGACTCTCGGTCCAGGAGTGGACGGCCGCCTTCGTCGCACTGTAGGTCGGCGTGATCGGCAACGGCACGTAGGCCAGGCCCGAGGTCACGGTCAGGATGGCGGCGGCCGGCTGGGACACCAGGAACGGTGCGAAGCCGTGGATGAGGCGGATTGGCCCCAGCAGGTTCGTGGTGACGGTTCGCTCGGCCAGCTCGAGCGAGTCCGGGCCGAGCACCTTCTCGGGGATCATGATGCCCGCCATCGCGACCAGCACGTTGAGGTCCGGGTGCTTCTCCGTCACCGTCTCGAACAGCCGGCGGATCGAACGGGGGTCCGTGATGTCCAGGAGTTCGGCGTCGATCCCGTCGTGCGCTGCGACGATCTCGTCGAGCTGCTCGCGGCGCCGCCCGGCGACGATCACGCGGTTCCCTGCTTCATGGAGCCGAATGGCCAGGCCACGCCCGATGCCGGACGTGCCGCCGGCCATCAGCACGGTGTTTCCAGTGATCTTCATCTCGTGTCGTTCCTTTCTTCTTCTGTGCGGTCGTCAGTTCTGTCCGACGAGTTCGATGCGGATGATCCGGTCGTCGCCGGGGCGCGGGTCGGTTCCGCCCCAGGTGGCGCCGACCAGCTCGCGGTGCGTCTGCAGGCTGATCGCGTTCATGCGCTCGGGGCGGTCGATCGTGATCACCGTCACCGGCCCGTCATGCTCGTAGCGGACGTGCGGCCTAACTGTCATCTGTCCCTGCTTCCCGGGGATCGAGCCTCACCGCGGCGGCGACCTGGCGCCAGAGCAGCTCGACCACCTTCCGCGCCGGAGGCCGCCGCGTGCGGCTGAGCGCCTCGACCATCACCTCCCGCATCGCGCCGAAGATCGCCGCGCCCGCGAGATGCGCGTCCACGCTCGGATCTAGCTCGCCGCCCCGCTGGCCGTGGCGGATGTTCCGCGCCGCCTGCGCGACGACCTTGCGCGTGCGCTCGCTATGTGCCACGCCACCTGCGGCTCGCGCGCCAGCAGCGCGTAGATGACGACCGCCAGGGGCTCCTCGTAGTGGAAGCGCACGCCGCTCTCCAGGCGGCGGCGCTCACGCTGGGCCCACGACCCGTGCTCTCTGAGATCGACGTCGAGCACGCGCTCGTGGAAGCGGTCGAAGAAGTCGTCGATCAGTGCGGTCACGAGCCCCGCCTTCGACCCGAAGTAGCGGTACACGACGCTGGGCACCACGCCCGCTGCCTCCGCGACCGTGGCCACCTCGAGCGTCCCACCGTTGGCCAGCGTCTGCTGGCGCGCGGCCACCAGCAGACGCGCGCGGGTCCCCCGACCCTTCCCGGTTCGCGGCGCCGTGACCGGGCTCACCGCGCGTCACCAGGGTCGACAACATGCTCCGGTGACATGCCCGCACCGTAGCAAGAAACAGAAATGACCTCAGTTCTTAAAGCTGTGTCTGACTGGGATCTGTGGTCGACGAGTTGTCGCTGCGGCTGGTGCCCATGGACGCGGCCTACCGCGAGATCCTTACCCCCCGCCCGCGAGTCGGGCCGCCGTTGCCGTGGCAGCTGTCACCGCGAAGGCCAGCGCGAGAGGCATTAGCGCGGCGACTGTCGTCCATTTGAGGCTATTGGTTTCGTTCCTGATGGTCAGGATGGTGGTGCTGCACGGGTTGTGCAGCAGGCTGAAGAGCATCAGGTTGATGGCCGTCAGCAGTGTCCACCCGCCGGCCTGGGTGAGGACGGCGTGGGTTTGCGTTTGCCCGAGCTCGAGCATTACCCCGTTTTGCGCGTCGAAGAGGTTCGGCCCGAGGGTCATGGTGAGCATCAGGATGGTGGGGATGATGATCTCGTTCGCGGGTATCGCGACGATGTAGGCGAGCAGGATCACGCCGTTGAGGCCGAGCACCCATCCGAGTGGGTCGAGGCCGTTGGTCATGTGCGCGGCGATGCTCGTCCCGCCGAGGTCGATGTTGCTGATAAGCCAGATGACGGCGCCCGCCGGGGCGGCCATCACCACCGCACGCCGCAGCACGACTAGGGTGCGGTCGATGATGCTGGTGTAGAGCGTCCGCCACAGCTGCGGGGGCCGGTACGGGGGCAGTTCGAGTGAGTACACCGAGGTTTCGCCCCGCAGCACCGTCTTCGATAGCCCCCAGGAGACGATCAGCGCGGTCAGTACTCCGATGAGCGCAACGGTCACGACGCTGGCGGCGGCGACAAGGCTCGCGAGCGCGGGGGGTGCCTGCGCGCCGATGAAAATGGTTCCCATCAGAATCAGCGTGGGCCAGCGTCCGTTGCAGATACTGAAGTTGTTGGTCAGGATGGCGATGAGCCGTTCGCGGGGGCTGTCGATGATGCGGGTGGCGACCACCCCCGCCGCGTTGCAGCCGTAGCCCATCATCATGCTGAGCGACTGTTTGCCGTGGGCGCCGGCCCGGGCGAAGAGCCGGTCGAGATTGAATGCCACGCGGGGCAGGTAGCCAAAGTCTTCCAGCAGGGTGAAGATCGGGAAGAAGATGGCCATCGGGGGGAGCATCACCGCGACCACCCAGGCCATGCCGAGATACGTGCCGTCGATGAGCAGACCGGTCAGCCAGGCGGGGGAGCCGAAGGCGACGAAGGCATCACGAAGCCAGGCGTGGCCGTTGTCCACCAGCAGTGTGTAGAGCAGGCCCGAGGGGACGGCGGCTCCGGTGATGGTGAACCAGAACACCGCGAAGAACAGCAGACCCATGGCCGCGAAGCCGCCCACCGGGTGGGTGAGTACCTTGTCGAGTACTCGATCGACGGTGAGACGGGCGCGTTCGGTGTCGTGGCTGATGCTCGTCGATGTGATCCGGGCGGCGTCGGTGTAGATCGACTCGATCACGCTGTCCTGGAAGTCGCTGGGCAGGTCGGCGCGCAGGCGTGCGGCGTGATCCAGGATTTCTGCGCTGGTCATTCGAGGGTTCCAGCGAGGTTGGTGGGCGCGGTCTTGCGGGCCGACCATGCTCGGCTGAGATCGCTCAACGTGCCGTCACGCACGGCGCGCTCGGTGCCGGGGTCGCCTTCCAGCAGACGCAGCGCTATCCACCGTGTGTTCGGCAGGCCGGGGAAGGCGCGCTCGAGCTGCCGGGCGAGGTCGCGCACGGCTCGCTCTATCCGGGGGTGACGCTGCGCTACCCGGTGCCGTTTGGCAGTTGCCCCGTCTTGGGCGACCTGTTCGATGGCTTCGAGCAGCGCGGGTATTCCGTCGCCCTTACGTGCTGCCATCGGCACCACCGGCACGCCCAGCTCGCGGGCCAGGTGCCGCACGTCGATGTCGATGCCGTGCCGCTCGGCTTCGTCCATGAGATTGAGCGCCACCACCACGCGTTCGGTGATCTCGAGGACCTGCAGGACCAGGTTGAGGTTGCGCTCGAGTCGGGTGGCGTCCGCGACCACCACCGTCACGTCGGGCTGTCCGAAGAGCAGGAAATCGCGGGCGATGTCTTCGTCGTTGCTGGTTGACAGCAGAGAATACGTGCCGGGCAGGTCGACCAGTTTGTAGCCGTGGTCGTGATACCGAAAACCGCCCTCGGCTCGGGAGACGGTCTTGCCGGGCCAGTTGCCGACATGTTGGCGCAAGCCGGTCAGAGCGTTGAAGACGGTGCTCTTGCCGGTGTTGGGGTTGCCGGCCACCGCGACGACGTAGTCGTAGTTACCCGGCTTGATGCCGAGTTTCTTGAGGTTGGCGGCGTTGTAGACGGCGCAGGAGGCACATGCGCCGTGCGCGGGCGCCTGCGGGAGTTCTGCGCTCGACGTCACGTCGGCTCCTGTGCGTCGTGCGCTTCGATCCGAATATGGCGGGCCTGCGAACGTCGCAACGCGACCACACTTCCCCGCACCAGATAAGCCGTGGGGTCGCCGAGAGGACTTTTCATGTGGACCCGAATCTTGGTGCCCGGCAGAAGCCCTAGATCCATCAGTCGACGCCGATCACCTCCTCGACTGTCCACCGCAACAACAGTCGCGTGATCATCCTGCCGGAGTTGGTCGAGCGTCACGTCGACACCTCCTCGCGAATACGACCCGCGGTCGCCCTACGCATCGGCGAGCTTTCTGTCGAGGACCTCCACGCGCATGGCCCGAGCGAGTTCGCCGCCGATCGGCTCCACTCGGCCGCCGAAGCGTACGAGCAGGGGACCACCGAAGGGTTGCCGGTCGACCACCTCGAGGTCGTCTCCGATCCTGATCCCGCGCTCGGTGAGGTAGCGCAGCATCTCCGGGTTCCTGTCCGAGACCCGTACGAAGCGGCCTCGGGTACCGACAGCCAAAGCGTCCAGACCGTCGGTGCGCGGCTCTTGGAGCTCCAACTCACTGCTCGGGATCGGATCACCGTGCGGGTCACGGATCGGGTTGCCGAGTTTCGCCGCGATGATCTGCTCCAGTTCCTCGGAGAGAGCGTGCTCGAGGACTTCCGCCTCGGCATGCACCTGGTCCCAGGACAGTTCGAGCACTTCGACGAGGAAGAGCTCCAGGAGCCGGTGGCGTCGGATGACCTTGAGCGCGACCCGGCGGCCCTCGGGGGTCAGACGTATCCCGTGGTAGGGGCGGTGCGTGATAAGGCCCAGCCCGGCGAGCCTCTTCAGCATCGTCGAGACCGCGCCTGAGGTGACATGAAGGCGCTGCGCCAACGCCGTGGTGGACACGGGCTCGGCGCTCGTCGCCTCCAGCGCATAGATCGTCTTGGCGTAGTCCTCGACCGCTGCCGACACCATAGGCGAAAGCTGAGCCATCATGAAGCCAAAGTTTAACAGACTAAGAAAAGTTCCTTGACGGCCAGGCCCCGCGCACCCGGGTCGGCGGCTCGACACGCGTCACAGGGTCTCCTGGCCCCGCGCTCAGCCACCACTCAGCGGCCGGAGCTTCATGGGGGTGCACTCGCCGGCCAGGTTGTCGAATTCGGCGCCGCTGGCCAGGCCGCTGATGAGGAAACCGACCACGACGAAACAGCCCGAGGAACGCTCCCACGCCTGGCGCCGGCCGACGAGTTGAGCTGGATCCTGGGCTCGCCTACCGCTTGGTGAGCCGCCGAAGCAGCCCGCGCTGCTTGCGCCTGCGCCGCCTGACCCAGCCGGCCGCCGCGACAGCGATACCGGCGACGACCACCAACGGTGCGGCCACTCGACGCGCACGCCCCGGCTCTGCTTCGGCGGCGGCCTCACGGGCCTTGCGGCCGAGGTCGCTGGCCTGGTCGGCGGCCTGTGCGCCCTTGGAGCGAGCGCTCTGGGCGAGCTTGCCCGCCGCGTCCTGCGCCTTGGCCTTGACCTCGCTGGCCTTGTCCTGGGCGCGCGTCTTGGCTTCTGCCTCGTGTCGCTCGCGTTCAGATTCGGCCATGGCTACCTGACCTCTTCCTTCGCGTAAGTAAAAAATCTTGTACCCAATATCGCCCTAACCAAACGAGGCATATCACCATGGCATCGGCTGGGTATGACAAAGAGCCGACCCATAGGGGCCGTGCCAGCACACCTGTCGAGTCCGGGGGTTGACTGTAATGGTCGACAAGCCGCGCCGCATCGAGGTGAACCCCATGCAGATCGCCGCCAGCGCTCTCGCGTCGATGTCCGTCGCGGTGGGCGCGTCCTTTTTCGGTGCGACGGGCACCCTCATCGGTGGGGCCATCGCCAGCGCCGCGATCCCCATCTGTGCCGCGGTCTACAGTCATTACCTTCAGCAGACCAGGGAGAAGGTCCGCCGGGTCACCGTCGTCTACCGACACCGACAGGAGCCAGGACAAACCCACGCCGGCGACGCCGACACGCCCGCCCAAGAATCGCGTGGGCCGGCCGCGTCCCCGGCCGAGGGCACACAGCAACCGGAAACCGAGACGGCAAGCGACGGCATCGCCGCGCGGCTCGCCGCGGCGCTCCGGGCGACCCGATGGCGGGGGGTGGCGGTCGCTGTCGCCGTCGTCTTCGTGCTCGCCCTGGGAACGATCACCTTGGTCGAGGCTCTCGCCGGCGACAAGGTGGCGACGATGGCCTACGGCAAGAACCGCGGCGGGAGTACCTCCGTCGGCGGGCTCGTCGGCGGAGGCGGAGACGACTCCGAGCCCGCCCCTGCCCCGGCCACCACGGTCACGGAAACCGTGCCGGAGCCCGAGAGCGCACCCGCCACACCGGAGCCGACGAGCCCCGAGGAACCTGCACCGCCGACGACGAGCCCACAGCCGATCCCGGCCACACCCGACGGCTCGGGCTGACCGAAGTCGCCAGCAGGGGATCACGGCCGGTCAGGGGCTGCGTGGCCGGGCGGTGCTGCCGCGAATGACCAGTCGGGGCATGTCGTCCTGGAAGTCGGTGACCGCGTTGCCGTCCAGCAGCTCCAGGAGGCGCTCGGCGGCGTGCGCGCCGTAGGCCATGATGTCGCGGCTGAGCGCGGTGAGCGGCGGGTGGATGATCTCGCACAGCACCGAGTCGTCCCAGGCCATGATCGACAGATCGCCGGGGACGTCCACGCCCATCTCGTGCGCGACCGAGGTTCCGGCGACCGCCATCACGTCGTTGTCGTACAGGATCGCGGTCGGACGGGTCGCGGCACGGGGGGTGGGTCCGGAGGACTGGGGGGCGGGAGAAGCGCTGAGCAGCCGCCGGGTGGCCTGGGCGCCCTGGTCGGCCGAGTAGTCGGTGGTGACCGTCCCCGACCACTCCAGCCCGAGCGTTGCCGCGACGTCTCCGAACGCCCGGCCGCGTAGCTCGGTGTGCAGCAGACCGGGCAGGCCGGCAACCCGGGCGATGTGGCGGTGGCCCAGCGCGGCCAGGTACTCGACGACCATGACCATGGCGGCCGCGTCGTCGGTCCACACGCTGGGCAACCTGCCGTGGTGGCCCGGGCCGCCAATCACCACGGCCGGCAGGCCCAGCTCCTCCACTACTCGTATGCGCCCGTCCTCGACCCGCAGGTCGACGAGGAAGATACCGTCGACCCGACGCTCCGCCCACCAGCGGCGGTAGGCGGCAGCCTCCGCGTCGTGGTCGGGGGCTACCTGGAGGAGCAGCGCCGTGGAGCGCGCGGCGAGCGCGTTCTCGATGCCGGCGATGAGCTTCATGAAGAAGGGCTCCACGCCGAGCAGCGTCGCCGGACGCGGCAACACGAGCCCCAGGGTTCCGGTGCGGGCACCGGACAGCGCCCGGGCCGCGCTGTTGGGCCGCCAGCCCATCTCGGTGGCCAACTCGAGGACGCGCCGCCGGGTCGACTCCGACACCCCGGGCTGGCCGTTGAGGGCGTACGACACCGCACCCTTGGACAGGCCCGCCCGTTGGGCTATGTCGGCGATCGTCGGTCTCTTCGTCACCCGCGCTCCCTCGGCCGACCCATCGGCGGTCAGCACGTTTCCTCTCCGTCGGCCTGGAAGCATGCCACGAAGTGGTCATCCTCTGCTTCCGCGAGCGTTGGTCGTTCGGCGTCGAGGCCGACCGGCCCATCTCCGTTCGGGTATCGCTCGTGATAGATACACCGGCCGGTGAGTCCCGCGCGCCCTGCCGCGAGCTCGGCCTCCACCCGTTCCCATTTCCTGTGAAGCTGGGGTACGGAGGTCAGCAGACTCTTCGTGTACGGGTGAAGTGGGTTGCCGAACACCCTATCTGGAGCGCCCATTTCAACGATTCGGCCCCGGCGAAGAATCACCGTCTTGTCGCTGACGTAGTTGCCCAGCGACAGATCGTGGGTGATGAACAGGATGCCCAGACCCTGTGCCTTCAGGTCGGCGAGCAGGTTCAGCACGTCGATGCGGGTGGAGGCGTCGAGCATGCTGATGATCTCATCGGCGACGAGGAGTCGGATGTCGAGCAACAGCGCGCGAGCGATGAGGATGCGCTGAAGCTGGCCGCCGCTGAGCTGGTGGGGATACTTGTTGAGCACCTCGTCCGGGCTGAGCCGCACGGCCTCCAGCGAAGCGGCTACCTTGCGCCGCCATTCCGCGGCGTTTACCTCGGCGAAGTACTCGTCCTTGATCATGCTGAAGACCCGGTCGGCCTTGAAGATGGGGTTGTAGGAGCTGAATGGGTCCTGGAAGACCCCCTGCACGCTTCGGTAGTACGTCTTCAACCGCCTTCTCTTGAAGGTGGAGATGTCGACGCCGTCGACGGTGATCGTTTCGCCGGTAATCGGGCAAAGGCGCAGGATCATCTTCCCGAGGGTGGTCTTCCCGCTGCCGCTCTCACCGATGAGCGAGACCACCTCGCCGGCCCGCACCTCGAAGCTCACATCACGCACCGCGGGCAGGTCCGTGCCACCGAAGGCGCCGATCTTGTAGACCATGGAGACCCGGTCGACCGTACAGCATCTCTCGGCTTCAGGCTTTCCAGCAAGCGACGTAGTGGCCATGCTCAACCTCGACGAAGGGGGGTTCTTCCGAACACTTGTCAAACGCAAGAGGGCACCGGTCTCTGAACCGGCACCCGGCCGGGGGGTCAAGGAGGGACGGAGGACTACCGGGTATGCCCGTCAGCCTCTTATCGGCGTATTTGACGCCGACCTCGGGCAGTGAGGAGATCAGGAGCTGCGTATACGGATGCCGGGGAGAGTCGACTATCACGTCGGTGGGTGCCTTCTCGGCCAGTTTCCCGGCATACATGACCATGATGCTGTCCGCGATCTGGTAGACGAGCGAGACGTCATGGGTGATGACGATCATGCTCCGTACGAAACCGCGGTCCCGAAAGTCCACAAGGGTCTCCGCGACGGCCCGCTGCGTCGAAACGTCGAGCGCCGAGGTCACCTCGTCGGCGACGAGGAGCGAGGGATTGAGCAGCGTGGAGAGAACCATCACCATTCGTTGCTTCATTCCACCGGAGAGCTCGATCGGGTATCTGTCCAGTACGTCGTGTGCGAGCCCCACCAGCTCGAGTCGGCGCTTCAGCTCGGTCCGTACCGTCTCGAAGCGGACGCCTCTGGACTCGAGGAGCTCCTTGGTCATTTTGCCGATCTTGCGCGTGGGGTTCATGGCGCTCATGGCGTACTGCGGGATGATGAAGACTTCCCGGAACCTGAAGTCGTTCATCCTCGCCGTGTCACCGATGGGAAGCTCCTCGTCGTCCAGCTCCACGGTGCCGTCGACGTGTCGCATGCGGCCGTCCAGACGGATCAAGCTCTTGCCGAGCGTGGTCTTGCCGCAGCCGGACTCCCCGGCCAGGCCCATGGTCTCGCCGTCGGCGACGGCGAAGGTGACGTCGTCCAGCGCCTTTACGTCGCCCCGCAGCGTCCGGTAGTGAACCTTGAGGCCCGCCACCCGTAGGCTCACCTTGCTCACATCTCTCTCAGCTTGGGGTTGAAGACCTCGTCGAGACCGACATTCATGATGTAGAATGCGCCGACAATCGCAGTGATTCCGATGCCCGGCGGAATGAACCACCACGACATGCCGAGTTGAAGAGCGCTCCATTTGACGGAGTTGTTCAGCATCAGGCCGAGCGAGATCCCCTCCGTCGGACCGAGCCCGATGAAGTCGAGCGTCGCCGCGAACAGGACCGCTCCGCCGAACAGAAGAATGAAGACCATAAACAAATACGAGGCCATGTTCGGAGCGATCTCTCCGAAGATGATCCTCCGGGTCGGCACCCCGCTCAGCCTCGCCAGGTCGACGAAGTCCCGGGAGCGCAGCGAGAACGTCTGCGCCCTGATGGCTCGTGCCACCCACGGCCAGGAGAAGAGCCCGATGATGAGGGCCTGCACCTCGACGCTACGGACCCGGAGGTAGGCCGAGATGATCAGCAGGACCGCCAGGACCGGGAGGACGAGGACCACGTTCGTGATCATGTTGAGTGTCTCGTCGACGAGCCCGCCACGGTAGCCGGCGGTGAACCCGACGAACATCCCGATGATGGCGGTCAACCCGCCGCCGAGGATCCCCACCCGAAAGGTTGCCCGGAGGCCGTACACGAACTGGGCGAAGACGTCCTGCCCGAACGTGGTGGTCCCGAACCAATACTCGGACGAGGGCGGCTGCATGGGCGGACCGACGTACTCACGCGGGCCGTGAGCCGTGAGCATCGGGCCGACGACGGCGAGGACGAGGAACAGCAGGACGACGGTCAGCCCGCCGACGAGCTTCTTGTTCCGCAGCGCGAAGTAGAGGGCCTCGCGCCGCGCGCCCGGCACGCGGTCGACCTTCGTGTCGACGCCTTGGTCCACGCTGGGCACCGTCATGCGGAGCCACCTCCCATCCCGGTCCGGGTCCGTGGATCGACCAGCACGTACACGATGTCGATGATGAAGTTGGCCAGCAGCACGCCGATCACGATGAACAGGAAGGCGCCCTGAAGCAGGAAGAAGTCCTGGTTCTCGATCGCCTTGAGGATCAGATGCCCGAGCCCTGGATAGGAGAAGACGATCTCGGTGACCACGGCGCCCGCCACTATCACACCGAGCTGCAGCGCCAGCCCGGTGATCTGGGGGAGGGCCGCGTTTCGGAACGCGTACTTCCGCACCAGCCGCTGCGGCGCCCCGAGCGCCTGGAGGTAGTGAGAGTAATCGGCCTCGAGCTCGTAGATGATCATGTTTCTCATCCCGATCGCCCACCCGCCGAAGAAGACAAGGAAGAGCGAGACGAACGGCAGGAACCAATGCGCCAGCAGGCTGCCGACGAAGGTCCACGACAACGTGGGCGCCAGCGAGAAGCTGTATCCGCCGGCGATCGGGAAGATGCCGGCGATGATGCCCAGTGCCCACGCCAGCAAAATCGCCAGCCACATGTAGGGCGTCGCCGTCAGCACATATCCCACCGGCAGTATCGTGTTGTCGAGCCATTTACGGCGTGCCGCGAACGCGCCGAACTTGTTTCCGGCGAACCAGCTCAGCAGGATGGCCGGGATCAGCAGGGCGAGGGTATACGGAACCGCCCGCATGATGACGCCCGTGACCGGCTGTGGAAACAGCCATATGCTGATGCCGAGATCACCGCGCAGGAGGGCGGCCCAGAAATTGAGATACTGCTGCCAGATGGGCACGTCGAGCCCGAATATCCTGGTGTAGTACTCCTGCATGGTCGCGGCGGCCTCGGGAGTCTGCATCCCGGCCCTCGCCACCATGCTGCGGACGGGATCGCCGGGCATGAGCCGCGGGATCATGAAGTTGATGGTCACCGCGACGAAGAACGTGAGGGCGTAGATGAGAAACTTCCTCCCGAAGTACCGTCGCACGCGCGCCTCCTCGTCTCATCGTCGGCGGGATCATGGCAGGGTCACCATTCCCCTCCCACCTCACGCGGGAGAGGAATGGTGACGGCTCATTACTGTTCTTCCTCCTGTTGCGGCGCCGGCTCCAGTTCGGTGAGCACGAGGACGCCGCCCATCTCGTAGTAGTTCCGCCAGGTGGCCGGAAGATAGTTGGGCGTATCCTTCGCCGACGACGGCCAGTTCGTCCAGACCGTGTTGTTGGCCTGCGCCCATAGGCCGTTGTACCAGAGCGGGATCACCGGCATCTCGGTGAGCTGAATGCGCTGCAGCTGGGAGGCGACCTTCTTCATACCCTCGACATCGTCGACAGGGGTCTTGTCCAGCTGCTGCACGAGGTCCCAGGCCTTCTGGTTCTCGTACCGCCCGAAGTTGGCGGTGGTCTGCGTTTCTTGGACCGGCATCCGGAACATGTAGTCGTAGTACTCCCACGGCGTACTGCTGAGCTGCTTCTCGTTGTTGATGAGCATGTCGTATTCGCCGCTGTCCCGCGCGTCCACGAGGGCGTCGTAGTCCGGGAACTCCGGCCTGACGTTGACGCCCGCGGCCTTGGCGCTTTCCGCGATCACCCGGATGGACTCCTCCCAGTCGGTCCACCCGCTGGGAACGATGAGGGAGAGCTCGATCTTGGAGCCGTCGGGCGCCTCGACGAGGCGGTCACCGTTGGTGTCCCGGTAGCCGGCATCGGCCAGGATCTTCTTGGCGCGAGCCGGATCGTAGGTGAATCCCATCTCCTCGACGACCGACTTGTCGACGTACTCGTCCCAGGCCGGGAGCAGTCCGGTGGGGCTGGCCGCGGAGACGATCTGGCCGTAGACAGTATTGACGATCTTGTTTACGTCGACGGCGTGTGCCATCGCCCTCCGGAACTCCGCGTCGTCCATCGGCTTCTTCGTCGTGTTCAGGACCAGCCACGCCGTGTTGGCCGACAGCATGTACGGCGGGCCGGAGTAGTAGGTGTGGAGTTGGTAGCCGCCCTTCACCAGCGTCGCGATCCCGGGCAGGAAGTTGTTGCTCAGGTCGATGCCGCCCTGCAGGACCTGGCCGAGAGCCGCCTCGTTGCTGGAGTTGACGATGTCGACGATGTACTTGGGCTTGACGTCCAGGTCGAGCCCGTCCTGCGCCCACCACTCCTCGTTTTTCACCCAGACCATCCGGTCCTGGCTGTGGGTCTGGTACAGGTAGGCGCCGGTGCCGACGGGATTCTTGTTGGCCCCGCTGGCCACCTCCTTCTCCGACCGGCCCTGCCAGAGGTGCTTTGGAACCATCGGCCTGTTGTAGAGGTGGATCGACCATTCCTGGTAAAGGGGCTCGGAGAAGGTGAACCGCACGGTGCGCTCGTCGACCGCCTCGGCCTTCTGCAGCCAGTCCCACAGGTTGTGGTAGGGGACGGACTCGAACTTGCCGAGCTCGAAGGTGAAGACGACGTCCTCGGCCGTGAAGGGCTCGCCGTCGCTCCAGTTGACGCCCTCGCGGAGCTTCACCTCGTACACGTTGTCGCTCGTCCAGTCCCCGCTTTCGGCCAGCCAGGGCCTGTATTCGTTCTTCAGCGGGTCGTAGAGGAACAGCGGCTCGTAGACCAGCCCCTCGGTCCCGGTGACGTACTCCCAGTCCATGACGGGATTCCAGTTCGAGGGCGGGGCCCACTGTGTTCCGCTGGTGTAGAGGGTCTGGCTCCGCGGGTAGCTGCCGGGCGGACCGCCGGCCTGGCCGCCCCCTCCGGCGCCGCCCCCTCCGGTGCAGGCCGCTGCCACTAAGGCGGCAGCAAAGAATGGGATCAGAAACCTCAGCCGGTTTCGCATTGCGATTCTCCTTCTTCTTCGTTACCGGGCAGCAGCCGCAGCACCTGGACGCCGTAGGCGCCCAGGTCGACCTCGTCCACCGGCTGCCCGGTCTGCAAGCTGTTCAGGCGTCCGTCCGCCATCGGCTTGACGGTGACCTCTTCGGGTGCCTGGCTGACCAACCAGACGAAGCGCCGGCCGTCGCGGTGGCGCAGCTCGGCGGCGAAGACGCGCGGATCCTCGGTCGTCACCGGCCGGCCGACGCCCGCGACCTCGGCGAGCGCGTCGTAGATGCGGTACGTCGGCTCGGGATTGACCCGGGGGGTGACGGCCGCCATGTGCTCCAGCGGGTACGTGCACAGGACGACCCGGCCGGCGCCGGCGGCCCGTTCGAGCAGCACCGGGCGGTCGTGCCCGTCCACGGCGACGACCTCGGCGCCCGCCGGGCGCACCGGCAGGAACGCCCGGGAGTGCTCGTTGCCCCCGGCGCGGAACGTCAGCTGGGTGCCCTCCGGGATCGATCCGAAGGCGCGTACGAAGGTGACGACCACCTCCTCGTCCTCGATGGGGTCGACGAGCCCGTAGGCGAGCTCGTGCTCGACCCCGAACATCCCGTTGAGGTCCGCGTACCACGGCCCGCGCAGCGCCTTGCTCGGGCCGGGGCAGTACGACACGTAGACGACCGCGCCGTCGTGGGCGAACCGCTCCAGGTCCCGCCAGGCCGGCGCGGTGAGCTGCTTGGTCGACGGCACCAGGTACAGCCGGAAGCCGGGGGCGAGCCCGTCGCGCTCGCGCGGCATCCGGAGCGGGAGGTCGGCCTCTCTGGCGGCGATGTAGGCCTGCCGCAGGGCGGCGAAGACGAACGTGCGCTCGGCCGGCTGGGTGAAGGGATAGGCGCACTCCAGGTACGACGGCACGACCAGGGCGACCTCGGCCGGCGGGCGCGAGCAGGACGGGAAGTCGATCCGCCCCAGGAGCTCGGCGAAGGCGCGCACCTCGGCCAGCTGCGGCTTGGGCGTCCCGGAGGCGTCGGTCAGCCCGAAGTGCATCTCGAAGGCGTGGTGCCGGTAGGGGTCCTGCTCGAACAGGTCGTCGTAGTCGGTGTTGTTCCAGGCGATCCAGCCGGGCGCCCCGGCCAGCAGCGTGTTGTGCAGCACCTGCCGGTAGTAGTGGCGGGCATTCTCCGCGGAGGCGAAGTTGCTGGTGAGACCGAACTCCTCGAGTACGACCGGCCTGCCGGCGAAGCCCGCCAGCTCGCAGACGAACGCCGCCGCCAGGTTTTGGCGGACCGGGTCGTCCTCAACCGGGTAGAGGTGCGGTCCGAGGAAGTCGACGATCTCGGCAAGGTCGCGGACGGAGAACCCGTTGTCCACGCCGGTGATCTCGACTCCCCACGCGCCGTCACCGATCGACACCGGCTGGGTGGCCCCGGCGGCGCGCACCGCCTGGACCATGAGCTGCGCCCACGGCGTCACCCGCTCGCTCGGTGCCGGCTCCCCGTAGATCGGCATCTCGTTGGAGATCAGCCAGCCGGCGACGGCGGCGTGGTCACGGAACCGGGCGGTCAGCTCGCGGACGAACCACGCCTGCCGGGCGACCATCCATACGTCGCCGTAGAGTTCGCGGCCCTGTCGCCAGGCCGGGTCCCAGTTCTCGCCGGACATGTGGCCGACGATGAACGTGGGGATGGTTTGAATGCCCTCCTCGACGTGGCCGTCGAGGAAATCGGTGAAGCGGCCGACGAGTTCCTCGTCCACCCGGTCGGGCGCGGGCATGAAGTCTGGCCAGTAGAAGAAGGACCGGGTGAGGTTCATGCCGTGCTCGCGCAGCACCCGGAGCTCGCCCCGGACCACCTCCGGGTGGTAGCGGCGCCACATCAGCGGCCCGCCGGTACGCGACCAGAAGTTGGCGCCGAGCCACGGCCGGCCCTCGATCAGGAACATCTCCGAGTCCCGCATCGCGGCTCTCTTCCCAGCTGGTCGCCCGCTAGCTGAACCGAATAAGTGGAGTCAGGGAAACATGAGCGGAAACACGGCGTCAACCTGGGATGGGAGCGCTCTCATAACGTTCTCCCACCTCCGGGAGCGCTCCTATACCCTGAATTGATCTTCTGGGGAGGAAGATGGCTTACCGAACCGGTTAACCCAGTGCCTCCGCGGCACGCTTCTCCACGGTTCGCACGGCGTCGCCCAGGTCCTCGAGATGGCGCTCGGCCATCTGTGCGGGGGTCATCTGCTTCCTTCGCCAGGTGAGGTTGATGCAGCCGAGCACGTGCCCGCCCACCCGGATCGGCATGGCGATGGAGTTGCGGCCGTCGTCGACCTCGTCGCGGGTCTTCGCGTAGTCGCCGCCGAAGTCCGGCGCCCGTACGCTGTACCCACGCCTGCGGGTCGCCTCGACCAGCCGTCGGATCGTCTCGTCGTGGTGCGCGAGCTCGTGGCCCGGTACGTCGCGCTCGCGAAGGCGGCGCAGTACGGCATCGCGCTCCTGGTCGGGGCAGAACGCGAGGTAGGCCCGGCCGGACGCGGAGCGCAGCATGTTGGCGCGAAAGCCGATCGGCTTCACCGGTACCTCGTCGAAGTAGGCGCGTGGGCTGTTGGTCTCGACGACCTCCATGTAGTCGAGACGGGGGACCGACAGCACCGACGGCCACATCACCCGCTCGCAAAGCCCTTCCAGCACCGGCGAGCTGATCTCGGCCAGCCAGCTGGCGTCCTCGAGCCTGACCCGCCGCGCCACGGTGTGGCTGGGCAGGAACGCCCCGTCGGCCATGCGCTGCCAGACCAGACCTTGGCGGTGGCAGGTGTAGAGGATGCGGGTCAGCGTGCTCTTCGGGATGCCGGTCACCTGGTGCAGGTCGTGAAGGCTCGCGGCGCGCATCTGCTGCAGAGCCTGGAGAACCTCCAGCCCCCGGGACAGCGCGTGGATCGGTTTGACCTTGTAGTGACGCATCGGGACCTCTCGCGACCAAGGGTTCAATTTCACCAGGTGAAAAGCTGGTAGGCAATCCTTGTCTCCGCTTGGGCTCTTGGGTCACCCTCTGCACATGCGGCCTCCTTTTCCCGCCCCCCGTGGACGCTCGGATAGCAGCACGGACATCAGCCCGGACAGCAGCCCGGACAGCAGCGAGGTCCGCGAAGGCGACCTGCTCTGGAAGCCGGACGCGGAGCGGGCGGCGAACTCCAATCTGACGGCGTTCGTGAAGTGGTTGGAAAGCGAGCGCGGCCTGCATTTCGACGACTACGACGCCCTGTGGAGCTGGTCTGTCGCGGACCTCGACGGGTTCTGGGGCGCGATCTGGGACTACTTCGACATCCAGTCATCTACCCCACCGACCCGGGTGCTGGGCAGCCGCGCGATGCCCGGTGCTCAATGGTTCCCCGGGGCCCGGATCAACTACGCGCAGCACGCCCTCCGGCACGAGCGGCCGGGCACCGATGCGCTGATGTTCTTGACCGAGACCACGCCGCTGACCGGCGTCCCGTGGGAGGACCTGGCCGGGCAGGTGCGTATCCTCGCCACCCGCCTGCGCGAGATGGGTGTTCGACCGGGCGACCGGGTAGTCGCGTACATGCCGAACATCCCGCAGACGGTCATCGCGATGCTCGCCACCACCAGCATCGGCGCCGTCTGGGCATCCTGCTCACCGGACTTCGGCTGGCGCGGCGTGCTCGACCGCTTCCAGCAGCTGGCGCCGAAGGTTCTGTTCTGCGTCGACGGTTACCGCTACGGGGGCAAGGCGTACGACCGGCGCGCCGAGCTGCGGCAGATCATCGATGCGCTCAAGGATCTCCAGGATGTCGTCTACCTGCCGTACCTGAACCCCGCTGATCCCGAGCCGCCGAGGAGCGACGCGATGGCGTGGGACGCCGTGCTCGATCACCCGCCGGTGCCGGCGGAGGCGTTCGAGTTCGAGCAGGTCCCCTTCGACCACCCGCTGTGGATCCTGTTCTCGTCCGGCACCACCGGGCTGCCCAAGGCGATCGTGCACGGCCACGGCGGAATCCTGTTGGAGCAGCTGAAGCTGCAGACCTTCCACATGGACCTTCGACCCGGCGAACGGGCGTTCTTCTTCACCACGACCGGCTGGATGATGTGGAACTTCATAGTGAGCACGTTGCTGCCCGGTGTGTGTCCGGTGCTGTACGACGGCAATCCCGCCTACCCCGACGTCGACGTGCTGTGGAAGATGGCCCAGGACTGTCGGGTCGACTTCTTCGGCGCCAGTCCCGCCTACGTCGACCAGATGTCCAAGGCGGGCATCGTCCCGGGGGAGAGGTACGACCTGTCCCGGCTGCGCGCGATCATGCCCGCCGGCTCGCCGGTGTCACCGCAGTGCACCGCTTGGTTCTACCGCAACGTCAAACAGGACCTGTGGGTGGCCACCGGCAGCGGCGGCACCGACTGCTGCACGGGGTTCGTGGGCGGCGTGCCGACGCTGCCCGTCTACGCCGGCGAGATCCAGGCGCGGTCCCTGGGCGTGGCCGCGTACGCGTTCAACGAGCGGGGCCAGGGCGTTGTCGACGAGGTCGGTGAACTCGTGATCACCGAACCCATGCCCTCGATGCCGGTGTTCCTGTGGGGTGACAAGGACGGCCGGCGCTACCGCGAGACCTACTTCGCGGACTTCCCGGGGGTATGGCGGCACGGTGACTTCTTCCGGGTGAACCGGCGCGGCGGCTGCTTCGTGCTGGGACGCTCGGACGCCACACTGAACCGCCACGGCGTGCGCATCGGCACCGCGGAGATCTACCGAGCGCTGGAGCTGATCGAGGAGATCGACGATGCACTCATCGTCAACCTCGACCTCCCCGGCGGGGGATCCTTCATGCCGCTGTTCGTCAGCGTCGCGGACGGGACGACGCTGGATGCCTCCGTCGAGCAGAAGATCCGCGACCGGCTGCGCCGCGCGTACACGCCGCGCCACGTGCCGGACCGGGTCGTCCAGGTGCCGGAGATCCCGGTGACGCTCACCGGCAAGAAGATGGAGGTACCGGTCCGCAAGATCCTCCTCGGGGTGCCGGCGGAGCGGGCGGCCAACCGCAACGCGATGGCCAACCCGCAGGCGCTGGATTACTTCATCGACTACGCGCGAACACAACAGGACTACTCGACCACCTGAACGGCGGCTCGCGCCCCCGCGCCGCGGCCCCCTCTCCCGCTTGGAGGAACCGATGGACCAGAAGGGCGATATCCGCAGCTTCCCGCTGCCCTCGCAGGTCGCCGACGTGCCCGGCGCCGAGGGCTGGCGGTCGATGTACCCGTACTTCACCCGGTTCCAGCCAGAGGACGACGAGCGCTTCTGGTTCTACAACTCCATGCACTTCCCCGAGCCGATGCCGGCCTTCGACACGATCACCGCCGAGGTCCCGTACACCGCGATCGGCGCGAACACCGCGCGGGTGTTCGCCTTCCCCACGACGTTGGGCATCGAGCACCGGATCGTCAACGGACGCGTCTACATCACCGCGATCCCGGTCACCGAGCCGGCCGAGATCGAGCGGCGGGCCGCGATCTTCCAGGAGCGGGCCGGTTACTACTACGAGAACTGGGACCAGCTGTACGACGGCTGGAAGACCCGGATTCAGGGCCTGATCGGCGAGATCGAGGCGATCACGGTGCCGGAGTTGCCCGAGTTCGAGGACATCGACGTGGTCAAGAACTCCACCGGAGTCGCGCAGAACCACTACGTGCGGGAGAACTACCACCGTTGCCTCGACCTGTACTCGAAGATGTGGCACCACCACACCGAGTTCCTCATGCTCGGCTACGGCGCCTACGTGGTCTTCTTCGAGTTCTGCAAGAAGGCGTTTCCGGAGATCCCCGACCAGATGGTGGCCCGCATGGTCGCCGGCGTCGAGGTGATCATGTACCGGCCGGACGACGAGCTCAAGCGGCTGGCGAAGCTGGCGGTCGACTGCGGCGTCGACGACCTTTTCGTCGAGGGGTGCGACCCGGCCGAGGTCCTCGACGCGTTGGGCAAGCGCGGGGAGGCGGGTGCTCGCTGGCTGGCGGGGTTCGAGGAGGCGCGTACGCCCTGGTTCCACGTCTCCACCGGGGACGGCTTCTACCACCACCATCTGAGCTGGAACGAGGACCTGTCGGTGCCCTTCGCGGCGCTGACCCGCTATGTCCGGAAGGCGCGCGACGGCGAGTCGCTTGTCCGGCCCACCGAGACGCTCGTGCAGGAGCGCGAGAGCATCGCGGCCGAGTACCGCGACCTGCTCGCGAGCGAGGAGGAGCGCGCCGCCTTCGACCAGATGCTCGGCCTCTGCCGGCTGGTCTTCCCCTACGTGGAGGACCACAAGTTCTACTGCGAGCACTGGTTCACCACCCGGTTCTTCCAGAAGATCCGGGCGTTCGGTGAGCTCCTGCGCCGCCAAGGAGTGCTCGACGAGGCCGACGACGTCTTCCAGCTGCACCACACCGAGGTCGACGCGGCACTCGCCGACGTGATGCTGGCCTGGGCGTCAGGGGGCCGGCCGCTGGGCGCGGCCCACCTCCGGCCGATCATCGCCGAGCGCAAGCGCATGCTCGGCGTGCTGCGGGATTGGTCGCCGCCGCCGGCCCTCGGCCCCGTGCCGGAGGCGCTGAACGACCCAGCGGTCAAGATGCTGTGGGGCATCACGGCCGAGACGATCGAGACCTGGTCCCGCGCTTCGGACGAGCTCGACGAGAAAGAGGTGCACGGGTACGGGGCCTCTCCCGGCGTGGTCGAGGGGACCGCCCGCGTACTGAAGGACGTCAACGAGATCGGCCAGATCCGCGAGGGCGAGATCCTCGTCTGCCCGGTGACCGCGCCGAGCTGGGGACCGGTGTTCGGCAAGATCAAGGCGGCGGTCTCCGACATCGGCGGCACGATGTCGCACGCCGCGATCGTCGCGCGCGAGTACGGCATGCCCGCAGTGGTCGGCACCGGGCAGGCGACCAAGCGCATCAAGACCGGCCAGCGGGTACGGGTCGACGGCGACCGCGGCGTCGTGCGGCTCCTCGACTGATGGATGGCCCGTGACGAACCCCTACCTCGTTCGCAGCCTCGCCGACATCGGCATCGACGATCGGCCGACGGCGGGAGGCAAGGGAGCGAGCCTCGGCGAGCTGACGAGGGCCGGCCTGCGCGTCCCGCCCGGCTGCCTCGTGACCACGTCGGCCTTCGAGCGTGCCGTCCAAGCACTCGACCCAGCCGGGGCGATCCGCCGGGAAATCGAGAGCCTCGCCGCCGACGCCGCCGATGACGCCGATGACTATGCCGCCGTGGCGCGGGTGACCGCGGACATCCGCCGTCGCATCGAGATGGCGGCGTTGCCGGAGGACCTGTGTGCGGCGATCGCGGAAGGCTACCGCGCGTTGCATCGGGAGCCGGACGACGCCGACGCCGGCGCTCCGGTGGCCGTTCGTTCCAGCGCGACGGGCGAGGACAGCGGGGACGCCAGCTTCGCCGGCCTGCAGGACACGTACCTGTGGGTGCGCGGGGCGGACGCGGTGGTCGACCACGTGCGCAGGTGCTGGGCGAGCCTGTACAGCGTCGAGTCGGTGAGCTACCGGCTGCGCCGCAACCTGCCGGAGCGGGGCCTCGCCATGGCGGTGGTGATCCAGCGGATGGTGGACCCGCGCTGCTCCGGCGTCATGTTCACCCGCAGCCCCAGCACCGGGGACCGCTCCGTGATCGCCATCGAGGCGAGCTGGGGTCTGGGCTCGGCCATCGTCAGCGGCGACGTCACCCCGGACACCTACGTCGTCAGCAAGGTGACCGGCGAAATCGTCAAGCGGTCGGTGTCGAGCAAGCTCCGCCAGCACCGGATGAACCCGGGCGGCGCCGGGGCGGTCGACGAGGCCGTACCCGCCGACCTGCAGGACCGGCCTTGCCTGAGCGACGACGAGATCCGACTGCTGGCGGACCTCGGACGACGCGTCGAGAACCACTACGGGGCACCGCAGGACATCGAATGGGCCATCTCGGGGGCGGCCACGAACACCGGCGAGAACGTCTTCGTCCTGCAGAGCAGGCCGGAGACGGTGTGGGCCGGCCGGGAAAAGGGCCCCGTCGCGATGCCGAAGGGCAAGGCCTTCCAGCATGTGTTCGACCGACTCGGGGGAGCTGCGAGGTGAACCTGACCAACGACGACGTGCAAGACATCCTGCGGCTGCTCGACGCCACGCCCTACGACGAGCTGCACCTGCAGACCGAGCGTTTCCGGCTCTCCCTTCGGCGTGCCCCGGGTGGCGGTTGGACGCAGGAGTCGCAGGCGACGGGGTCGCCGAACGTGCTGCCGGCCGCAGGATCGGCCAGCGAGACGACCACAGAGACGACCACAGAGACGACTACAGAGACGACCACAGAGACGGGGGCGCCCGGCCCGCCGCCGGTGGAGCGGGACGGCCTCCGCGAGGTACGCGCACCGCTGCTCGGCACGTTCTACCGGGCCCCCAGACCGGGAGCGGCGCCGTTCGTCGAGGTCGGCAGCCGGGTCGACGAGGAAACGGTCGTCGGCATCATCGAAACGATGAAGCTGATGAACTCGGTCTACGCCGGCTTCCGCGGCAGGGTGGCCGAGATCTGCCTGGCCGATGCCCAGTTCGCCGAGCAGGACGCCGTAGTGATGCGCATCGAACCGGAGACGCGGCCAGCATGAGGCCGGTCCTGCGACGCGTCCTCATCGCCAACCGGGGCGAGATCGCCGTACGGATCCTGCGTACCTGCGAGCGCCTCGGCATCGAGGCCGTGCTCGCCGCGTCCGAGGCCGACCTGGACTCGCTGCCGGCGCGTCTGGCCGATCGCACGATCTGCATCGGCCCCGCGAGCTCCTCGGCGAGTTACCTCGACGTCGAGGCGGTCGTCGGCGCCGCGCTCGCGGTAGAGGCCGACGCGATCCATCCCGGCTACGGCTTCCTCTCCGAGAATCCGCGGCTCGCACGCGCCTGCGATGAGGCCGGCGTCGTCTTCGTCGGCCCGACCGAGGCGCAGCTGGCGGCGGCCGGCGACAAGCTGCGGGCCCGCGACCACGCGGTCGCGGCGGGTCTGCCGGTGATGCCGGGCGGCGAGGTACGCGGCGTGACCGAGGCACGGGAGCTGGCCGAGGACATCGGCTTCCCGGTGCTCGTCAAGGCCGTCGGCGGTGGGGGTGGCCGCGGGCTGAAGCCGGTCCACGACCCGCACGGGCTAACGGAGGCTGTCGAGCGCGCGATGGCCGAGGCGCGGGCGGCGTTCGGCGACCCGCGCGTCTACCTGGAACGCCTGGTGCGGTCCGGCCGGCACGTCGAGGTGCAGCTGCTGGGCGACGGGGAGACGGTGATCCAGCTGGGCGACAGGGACTGTTCGGTACAGCGTCGGTACCAGAAGCTCGTGGAGGAGGCCCCGGCGCCGGACCTGGGTGACCGGCTGCGTGCCGAGATGCACCGGGCCGCCGTCGCGTTCGGCGAGCGCCTCGGGTACCGCGGCATCGGCACCGTCGAGTTCCTCGTCGACCTCGACCGGGACACCTTCCACTTCCTGGAGATGAACGCGCGCGTGCAGGTCGAGCACCCGGTCACCGAGGAGGTCGTCGGACTGGACCTGGTGGCCGAGCAGATCGCGATCGCCGAGGGTCGGCCGGTCACCCTCGCCCAGTCGGACGTACGGACCAACGGACACGCGATCGAATGCCGGATCAACGCCGAGGACTGGCGGCGTGGCTTTCGGCCCAGCCCCGGGACGGTGACCGAGGCGGTGTTCCCCGCCGGACCGGGGATCCGTGTCGACACGCACGTACAGGCGGGTTCGGCGGTCCCGCCCTTCTACGACTCGCTCGTCGCCAAGCTGATCGTTTGTGGCCGTGACCGCGGCGACGCGGTGGCGCGGCTGGCCGACGCGCTGGACCGTTGCCGCGTCGACGGGATCACCACGAACCTGCCGCTGCACCGTGCGCTCTGCGCGGATCCGGAGTTCGCCGGGGGTGGCGCCGACATCGCCCTCCTCGATCGGTTCCTGGAAGGCGTGGGGGCGGCCCGTGGCTGACATCGAGCTCCTCGACGTGTCGATCCGCGACGGGAACCAGAGCCTGTGGGGGGCGACGGGGTTCACCACGGCGCAGATCCTGGGCATCGCGCCGGCGATGGATCGGCTCGGGCTCCGGGCGCTCGACTTCACCTCCAGCACCCATATGGGCGTGGCGGTGCGGTTGCACCGGGAGGACCCCTGGGAGCGCATCCGGCTCACCCGGGCCGCGATGCCGAACACGCCGTTGCAGTTCATCGGCACCGGCTTCCGCTTCGTCTCCTGGGAGGCCGCACACCCGGAGTTCATGCGGCTGGTCTACGAACGGCTGGTCGCGAACGGGATCACCCGGTTCGTCGTGCTCGACCCGATGCACGACATCGACGCGGTGTTCGCCACGGCCGCGATGATCCGAGCGGCCGGCGGGGAGGAGATCGTCGGGGCGCTGACCTTCACCGTCAGCGCCGTGCACGACGACGCCTTCTACGCAGACCTGGCCGCCCAGATGGCCTCCTCGCCGAACATCGACCGCGTCTACATCAAGGACCCGTCCGGCCTGCTCTCGCCGGAACGCGCGGGCACTCTCGTCCCTGCCGTGCTCGCCCGGCTCTCCGGCACGCCGCTCGAACTGCACTCGCACTGCACGCTGGGGTTGTCGCCGCTCACCTACCTGGCCGCCGCCGAGCTTGGCGTCGAGGTGCTGCAGGTCGCCTGCGGGTCGCTGGCGAACGGCACCTCGCTGCCGAACGCCCAGCAGGTAGTGGCGAACCTTCGCGAGCTCGGCCACACGGTCGACGTCGACGACCGGCTGCTCGCCGTCGTCGCTGAGTACTTCGCCCGGCTGGCGGACGCGGAATCCCGGCCGGTCGGCACGCCCCGTGAGTACGACGCCGCGTTCCTCCGCCACCAGGTGCCGGGCGGAGTCGTGACCACGCTTCGGCGTCAGCTTTCCGAGCTTGGCCTCGAAGACCGCTTCGACGCCGTCATCGACGAGGTCGGAAGGGTACGCGCCGAGCTGGGCCACCCGATCATGGTCACGCCCTTCCCGCAGATCGTTTGCTCGCAGGCGCTGTACAACGTGGTCGCCGACGAGCGCTACACCAACGTCTCGGACCAGGTGATTCGCTACATCCTCGGCACGTTCGGCCGCCCCACCGGCGCTGTCGACCCCGACGTCAAGGACCGCATCCTCGACCGACCGAGGGCGGCGCAGATCATGGCGGAGCCACCCCCGCCCACGCCGGCCGAGCTTCGCCGCCGGTTCCCGCGAGGCGTCAGCGACGAGGAGCTGCTGCTGCGCGCCGTCATGCCGGGGGACCAGGTCGACGCGATGCTCGCCGCCGGGCCGGCGGACCGGCACTACAACCCGGACCTGGCGCCTGTGCTGGGACTGCTGCGCGAGCTGGGGTCGCGACCGGACTCGCCGGACCTCACCGTCGACAAGCCCGGCTTCCGCCTGGAGCTACGTCGCCACGAACGGATGGACCGCGCCGATGCCTGACGACCTCGCCATCCCGGACGCCAGCCGGCCGACGCCAGCCGTACGCGAGCGTCTCCGGTCGGTCCGCGGCTTCGTGTTCGACATGGACGGCACGCTGGTGCTGGGCGACCGGCGCAACCACGGGCTCAAGCCATTGCCGGGGGCGTTGGAGATCACCGCCTGGCTGCGTCGATGTGGCGTGCCGTACGTGATGCTCACCAACGGCACGACGCAGACCCCGCAACGCTACGCCAGCATGCTGCGCGAGGTCGGGTTCGATCTCGGTGACGACGCGGTGATGACGCCGGCGAGCGGCGCTGTCGGCGCCTTCCAGCGGCGCGGATACCGGCGGGTGATGGTCCTCGGCGCCGAGGGCCTGACCCGACCGCTGCGCGACGCTGGTATCGAGGTCGTGTCGCCCGGCGAAGAAGGCAAGGTCGACGCGGTGCTCGTGGGTTGGTACCGGGAGTTCACCATGGACGCGCTGGAGGCCGCCTGCCACGCGGTCTGGGGTGGCGCGACCCTCTACAGCGCATCGCAGTCGATGTTCTTCGCAACCGCGGAGGGCAGGGCGCTAGGGACGTCGCGGGCCATCACGGCCATGATCAGAAGTCTCACCGGCTGCCGGGTGGAGGTCGTGGGCAAGCCGTCGCTGCACGTGCTGCGTGCCGCCCGGGCGCGTCTCGGCGCCAGGACGGCGGATCTGGCCGTGGTGGGCGACGATCCCGAGCTCGAGGTGCCGATGGCGCACCGCGGGCGGGCGCTGGCCATCGCCGTCACCACCGGGATCGGCGGCGTGGACGCGTTCGCGCGGCTGCCGCCCGCGCGGCGACCGCACCTCGTCGTCCGCGGGGTGGACGAGCTGCTGTCGCTGTACCGGGATGTCGGCGTCGACGGACGGTGACCTCCCGCAGGGGTGCTAGCGGCCGCGCACCGGGGTGTCGCCGTAGCCGCCGTCGCCGGGACGGATGCAGCGGCCGTCCCGCAGGATCGGGCCGGGGGTCACCGCGTGGTCGCGGCGCGGGTTGACCACTATCGTGTGCAGCGCGCCGCCGCTGCTCGTCACGATCTCCTGACAGCGCCGCACCGTCTCCTCGTCCGCGCCCCGCCCCTCGACCCACAGGTCTATCCAGGTCGTCGCCCCGCTCGGCGCCTCGGACACATCGTGGCAGGGCCCGTCCTGCGGGCGCGGCCCGTCTCCGCAGGTGTCCTCGACGACGAAGTACCGCCGCACGTTCGGAACGTAGATCCTGGTGCCGGGCGGGTAGTCGAGGGCGTCCCTGCTGGTGGATCGGTCGTGCCCGACCGCCACGGTGATGGGGTCGTCATGGGTGCCGGCGCCGCCGGCACGTCTGTGCAGCACCGGGTGGGAAATGACCGCCGATCCGGGCGGGGTGTTGTCGTACCAGCCGTAACCGGTGGTGTAGGCGGTGGTGATGACCTGCTCGTCGTCGCCGGTCCCGGTCTCCTCTCCGGTGGGCGTGGTGGCGCCCTCGGAGCGGACGAGCGCTATCGACAACACGAGGGCCGCGGCGAGCGCCAAGGCGATCCCCAGCAACCGGTGGGCCCTCGTCGGCATCCGCGTCGCCTACTGCGGTTGTTCCGTCGGCCGGACCAGCACCTCGTTGAGCGCGACGTGCCGGGGTCGGGTGATGACGTACACGATCGTGTCGGCGATGTCGTCGGCCTCCAAGGGCTCGATGTCACCGAACCGGTTGCGGAGCTGCTCCTGGACCTCCGGCCGGTTGTGGCTCTGCAGCTCGGTACGTACCCTGCCCGGCTCGATGAGCGAGACCCGCACGTGCCGACCGGTGACCTCTTGGCGCAAGGACTCGCTGAACGCGCCGACGGCGTGCTTGGTAGCGCTGTAGATGGCGTTGGTCGGGCGTGCCACGCGACCCGCCACCGAGCTGACGGTGACCACGTCCGCCACCCGCCGCGGCCCCTCCTCCGCCGCCCTCAGCAGGTACGGGAGGGCCGTACGCGTGCAGTGGAACACCCCGAGCTGGTTGACCCGGACCATGCGGTCCCACTCCTCGGCGGAGGCGTCGACGACCGGGCTGAGCAGCATGAGGCCGGCGTTGTTGACGAGGACGTCGAGCCGACCGTACTCCGCGACGGTGCGCTCGACCGCGTCCCTGGCCTGCCGCTCGTCGCCGACGTCGGCCTCGATGACCAGCGACTTGCCGCCCTGGTCGTGGACGGCGTCGGCCAGGTCCTCCAGCCTCTCGCGACGCCGCGCCACCACGGCGACCGCGGCGTCCTCGGCGGCCAAGGCCCGCGCGGTCGCCGCGCCGATCCCGCTCGACGCGCCGGTCACCAGTGCCACCGTGCCGCTCAGCCGTCCAGCCACGTGTTCTCCTCCTCCGTCGAGGCGTATCGATCACCGATACACATCCTCCTTCACTGCCTACATCCCCGCGCAGCTGAGGTTCCGCTTCCTGTTTCTCGGTGGCCGTGATCTTGCAGAAATTCAAACTCGGACCGCTTTGTCTTTCTCCGTAAGATCACGGCCGTCGGTAGGGAGCGGCGGCTTCGGCAGTGGGCCGCGGAGCTGCTCATAGGCGTGGCCGACCCGCAGGACCGCCGATTCCTCCCAGTGCCGGCCGACCAGCATCAAGCCGACCGGGCGCCCCTGAGAGAGCGCACAAGGCATGCTCAGCGCCGGGTTGCCGGTGACGTCGAAAGGCGCGGTGTTGTGCAGGTTGCCGAGCGCGCTGGCGAGCGTGTTAGGCAGGTCCCGCTCGGCCGGCCAGGCCAGTGCCTTCATCGCCGTCGTCGGCATCAGCAGCACGTCGACCCGTTCGAGCGCCTCGGCGTACCGAGCCCGCAGCTCGCGGCCCAGGTTCTGCGCCTTGGCGTAGTAGTGGTGCCCGTACCGCTCGGCCAGGTACGCGCCGAGCAACACGGTGATCTTGACGGTCGGCGAGTAGTCGCGGCCTCGCGTCCGTCGCGCCCGGCTGTAGAAGTCGACAAGGTCGAGGCTGTAGTGGCCGGACCAGTTGGTGCCGAACGCGTTGCCGCGGACCATGAGGTCGGTGGCGCCCTCGACCGCGACGCCGTTCCAGATCGCGAGCCCGTCGGCGTGCATGGGTACCGAGACCTCCTCGACGTCCGCGCCTCCGCCGGCGAGCGTGTCCGCCGCGGACCGGACCGCCTCGTCGACGTCGGGCTCGGAGACACCGGGGATGCCGAAGCCCTCCCGCAGCACACCGATCCGCATTCCCTCGAGGCCCCGTTCGTTCGTCCGGTCCAGCGCCGCGGAGTAGGTCTCGGTACGGACGTCGATCTGCCGTGGGTCGAGGCCGTCCGGCCCGGCGATCACCTGCAGCATGAGGGCGCAGTCCGCCACCGTGCGGGCCATCGGGCCGACGTGGTCGAGGGTGCGCTCGATGGGGAAGATCCCGGTGTAGGGCACCAGGCCGTGCGTCGCCTTGATGCCACAGCAGCCGCTCCACGACGAGGGCAGCCGGATCGATCCGCCCTGGTCGCCGCCGAGCGCAAGGTCCGCCTCGCCGGTGACGACCACTACCGCGCTGCCGTTCGAGGAGGCGCCGCACAGGTACGCGCGATCGTAGGGGTTGGTCGGCTGTGGCTCCGGGTACCCGGTGAGGCCGCCGCCGTCGAAGCAGAAGGCCGGTACCGCCGTCTTGCCGACGATCTCGGCTCCCGCGTCCAGCAGCCGCGTGACCACCGTGGCGTCCTCACGCGGCACGTACCCCTCCATGATCGGTGAGCCGTTGAGCATGGGAACGCCGGCCACGCACACGTTGTCCTTGATCCCGACCCGCTGGCCGGCCAGCGGACCCTCGGCCGCGCCCTTGATCGAGCACCGCCAGGCCCAGCCCCCGTGCGGGTTCTCCTCCGGCGGCGGCCGGTACCCGGGCGTGCGGGGGTACTTCACCGGCAGCGTCGGCAGGGGCAACTCGTCCAGCCTGGCGAAGGCCTGCAGCGTCGGCCCGGCCAGCAGCGCGTACTGGGCGATCTGTTCGTCGGTGAGGTCGAATCCGTACTCGGCGGCGATGCGGGCGAGCTCTTTGGGTGTCGGCGGCTCGACGGGCACCGTGACCACCTCCCAGGGAAGGGCTTGGAGGCTCCGATGTGGGACAGATCACCTTCTACCCGGTGGTGACGCCCCCCACGCCACGGGTGCAGGATGCGGCCATCTCCGCGATCGGCGCGGCCGCAAGGGACGCGCCCCAGAAAGGTCACCATGAACCGGTTCCATCGCCGCTACTGTGCCTCCCGGAAATGGGCGGCGCGGGTGGAGAGCACGCTACTGCCGTGGGGGCTGAAGAACGTCGACCTGGGCACCGATGTCCTGGAGGTGGGTCCGGGGCTGGGCGTGACGACCCGTGTGCTGGCGGAACAGGTGCCGAACCTTTCGGCGCTGGAGATCGACGAGGGGTTCGTCGAGCGGCTCCGCGACCAGTTCGCCGACAAGGTACGGGTGACCCACGGCGACGGGGCGGCCATGCCGTTCCCCGAGGACAGCTTCAGCGGCGTGGTCTGCTTCACGATGCTCCACCACGTTCCGAACCCCTCTCTGCAGGACAAGCTCTTCGCCGAGGCCTGCCGGGTGCTCCGCCCGGGCGGCGTTTTCGCCGGCACCGACAGCCAGCCCAGCCTGCGGTTTCGGCTCATCCACCTCTTCGACACCATGACCGTCGTCGATCCGGCGACGCTGCAGCACCGGCTGGAGTCCGCCGGCTTCACCGAGGTGAAGGTCACCCACGTGCCCGGGGCCGTACGGTTCGCCGCCCGCAAGCCGGAGCCCGCCGCCGGGTAGTCCCGCTTTACCGAGGGCTCGGGTTCGGCTAGTGTGCACCACCATGCGGATTAGCTCGCTTCGTTGCTGGTGGCGTCGCCCCGGGCGGCGCTGATCCGCGTTTCTGACATGCAGCGACCGCCTTCGATGGCGGCGCTGTGCTGTGCCCGCCATGCGAGGGCCTGAACGACAGGGACAAGACGGTGGGCACAAGCAAGGATCCCGTGACGATCGAGTACACGACGCCGGGCGGCGTCGCGGTGGCCCGGCACGACACGGACGTGGCGCCGGAGGACCTCGACGCTCTCGTGGCCGAGGTCGGACGGCGGCGCGGCGGCGTCCTCAGCTCCGGCATGGAGTACCCGGGCCGGTACAGCCGCTGGCACCTGGCCTACGTGAACCCCGCTCTGGAGGTGACCGCCCACGGGCGCCGGCTCGCCGTGCGGGCACTGAACGAGCGGGGGCGGGTGCTGCTCCCGGTGGTGGTGGACGCGGTCCTCGCGGTCGGTGAACCCACCGGGCCGGCCTCGGCCGACGGCGTGGAGGTCTATATTTCGCCTGGCGACGGCGTCTTTCCGGAGGAGGAGCGCAGCCGGCAGCCCACCGTCTTCTCCGCGCTGCGGCGGATCGCCGCGCTGTTCGCCAACGATCGTGACGAGCACCTGGGGCTGTACGGGGCGTTCGGGTACGACCTGGCGTTCCAGTTCGAGCCGATCCGGTTGTGTCATCCGCGCGAGGACGGACAGCGCGACATGGTCCTGCAGTTGCCCGACCAGATATTGGTGGTCGACCGCAAGCGGGAGACGTGCCGGCTGCACAGCTACGAGTTCACCGTGAGCGGCGTTTCCACCGAAGGCCTGCCGCGGGGGAGCGAGCGGAGCGATCCATTCCCGCCCCGGCCGGCGTCTCGATCGGCCGAGGCGCTACCGCTGCCTCCCGAGCGTGGCTCGTACGCCCGTATCGTCGGCACCGCCCGGGAGAAATTCGCCCGCGGTGACCTGTTCGAGGTGGTGCCCAGCCAGACCTTCCACGCGCCCTGCGACGAGCCGGCCCTGTTCTTCGAACGGCTGCGGCACACCAACCCGGCGCCGTACGAGTTCTTCTTCAATCTCGGCGAGGGCGAGTACCTGGTCGGCGCCTCCCCGGAGATGTTCGTACGGGTGACCGGCGACCGGGTGGAAACCTGCCCGATCTCGGGCACGATCCGGCGCGGCGCCGACCCGCTGGAAGACGCCGAGCGCATCCAGGAACTGCTCAACTCGGCCAAGGACGAGGCCGAGCTGACGATGTGCACCGACGTCGATCGCAACGACAAGTCGCGGGTGTGCGTGCCGGGGACCGTACGGGTGATCGGACGCCGCCAGATCGAGCTGTACAGCCGGCTCATCCACACCGTCGACCACGTGGAGGGACGGTTGCGGCCCGGGTTCGACGCGCTGGATGCCTTCCTCACCCACATGTGGGCGGTGACGGTGACCGGCGCGCCGAAGACCTGGGCCATGCAGTTCATCGAGGAGCACGAGGCGCGGCCGCGCCGTTGGTACGGGGGAGCGGTAGGGGTCATCGGATTCGACGGCTCGCTGAACACCGGGCTGACCCTGCGCACCGCGCACATCCAGAACAACATCGCCGCTGTCCGGGTGGGCGCCACGCTGCTGCACGACTCGGATCCGGATGCCGAGGAGCGGGAGACCGAGCTGAAGGCCCGCGCCCTGCTCGAGTCCCTGGCCGCAACGCGGATGGCCGAACCGCCGGAGGAGGAGGTCACGGCGGTCCCGGCCGCGGACCGGCTCCCCGCCGGCGCGGGGATGCGGGTGCTGCTCGTCGACCACCAGGACTCGTTCGTCAACACCCTCGGCGACTACTTCCGGCGGCACGGCGCCGAGGTGACGACGCTGCGCGCGGGGTTCCCCGAGGTGATAATCGACGAGATCGCCCCCGACCTGGTCGTGTTGTCTCCGGGCCCGGGCCGGCCCAGCGACTTCGGCTGCGCGCGGCTGCTCGACGCGCTGGTCGTCCGCGAGCTGCCGATCTTCGGCGTATGCCTCGGCCTGCAGGCGATGGTCGAGCACGCGGGCGGCGAGCTGTCGCTGCTCGCCGAGCCCGTCCACGGCAAGCCGAGCACGGTGACGGTGTTGGGGGGCGACCTGCTCGCCGGCCTGCCTCCGACCTTCACCGCTGCCCGCTACCACTCCCTGTACGCGGAGCGGGACGCGGTGCGCAGCGGCTTCGAGGTGACGGCCGCGAGCGAGGACGGCGTGGTGATGGCCATCGAGAACGCACGGGCGGCGCACTGGGCCGTGCAGTTCCACCCGGAGTCGATCCTCACCGCGCGGTGCGGCGCCGGGCCTCGCATCGTCGACAACGTGCTGCGGCTGGCCCGGGACGCCAGGGAACGGAGGGGTGCCCTCGCCCAGTTGCGGTAGTGCGCGCCGGGTTTGGCAAGCTCGTCACCATGGAGCACCGAGGGGTGGACAAACCAGTCTTCGTGACCGGCGGTACCGGCGCGCTCGGCCGGGTAGTCGTCGCGCAACTTCTGGCGGCCGGGCATGAGGTGCGGGTGGCCAGCCGGCGTACGGTGCCCGTCGAGCCGCGGCCGCCCTACGGGTGGGCGACCGCCGACCTGTTGACCGGCGAGGGCGTGGCCGCCGCGTTTTCCGGAACCGGCGTCGTCGTTCACTGCGCCACGACGATGCGCGGCGCGAAGGAGGTCACCGCGACGAGGGCAGTGGTCGAGGCCGTGCGGCGGGCGGGCCTTTCCCACCTGGTGTACGTGTCCATCGTCGGCGTCGACCGCGTGCCGTTCGGCTACTACCGTGCCGCACTTCGTGTTCCACGCGGGCCACCTGGAGGGCTTCCCGCCGTGGGGCGCGGGCGTCCAGACAGTCGTGCTCGGCGTCGGCGTGCTGATCCCGGCGGCCCTGCTCATCCTCACCCGGCACGCGTTGGGAACGAAGTCGACATGAACTCCTACCTCGACCGGCTTCCGCTGTTCGACGGCCACTGCCACGGGGTCGTACGCTCCGACCTGGACCGACGGTCGTTCGAGCTGCTCATCACCGAGTCGGACAGTCCAGCGCCGCCGGGGACCACATACTTCGACAGCCCGCTCGGCCTGGCGATCCGACGGTGGTGCGCGCCCGTCCTCGACCTGTCGCCGTTCCCGTCGGCCGAGGAGTACCTGCAGCGGCGCGCCGAGCTCGGCGCCGAAGAGGCAAACCGCCGACTCCTCGCCGGCACCGGCATCGGGGTGTTCCTCGTGGACACCGGGTACGCACCGCCCGACGCGCTGACCCCGGCGGAGATCGCCGAGTTGGCCGGGGGAGTGGCCCACCCGGTGGTCCGCCTGGAGGCCGTGGCCGAGCGGGTCGCCGCCGGAGGGCCGGGCGCGGGGGAGTACGCGGACCGGGTAGCCGACGAGCTCGACCGGGCGGCGGCGGGCGCCGCCGGCCTGAAGTCGATAGTGGCCTACCGGCACGGGCTGGACTTCGACCCGGCGCCGCCCCGGCGTGCGGAGGTGGCGGCCGCTGCCGGCCGCTGGCTGCGTGCGGGCGGATCCCGGCTCGCCGACCCGGTGTTGCTGCGCCACGCGCTGTGGACCGGGGTTGAGGTGGCCCGTGAACGGGGCCTGCCGATCCAGTTCCACGTCGGTTACGGTGATCCCGACATCGACCTGCGCCGCAGCAACCCGCTGCTGATGCGCGACTTCCTGCGCGCCGCCGAGCCGGTCCCGGTCATGCTGCTGCACTGCTACCCGTACCACCGCGAGGCCGGCTACCTGGCCGCGGTGTACCCGCATGTCCACCTCGACGTCGGGCTCGCCGTGCACTACACGGCGGCCTCCTCGGCGGCCGTGATCGCCGAGTCCCTGGAACTCGCCCCGTTCCACAAGAACCTCTTCAGCACCGACGCGTACGGACTCGCCGAGCTGTACTACCTCGGCGCCCTGCTCTACCGGCGCGGGCTCGACAGGGTTCTGTCCGACTGGGTGGCCCGAGAGGAGTGCTCGCCGCAGGACGCGGCGCGGATCGCCCGCCTGATCGGCGCCGACAACGCCCGCCGCGTCTACCGGCTCACCGGCTCGCCCGCCACCGCGCATGCCGGTCGACCAGTCGACGGGTGAAGGGATGCTCGGCGCCACCGCGACCCACTTGGAAGAGCGGCCTTTCCCCACCGCCCGGTTTCTCGGTGTCGGGTTGTCGGGTTCTTGCGTAAGATGGGAACATGAGTTCGAATACCCGAGTGCTACTGGCTCAACTCGCGGAGATCGCCGCCGAGTTGGCCGGCGGTGCTGGGCCGGACTCGCCCACGCTGGCGATGGAGGAGACCCACGAGCTTGCCCGCGCCGTCGACCTGCTACAGGCTGCGGTGGTAGCCCGGGTGGGTCGGGTGGATGCCGAGAAAGCGGCGCAGGCGTGGGGGTACCCGTCGACCAGCGCGTGGTTGCGGCAGACCTGCCGGATACGTCGTGGCCAGGCAGCCGAGCGGGTGACGGTGGCCCGGCAGCTGCGCCGATTGCCCGCCACCGAGAAGCTGTTCGCGGCCGGTGAGCTGGGGTACGCGCACACCGCTGCCGTCCGCCATGCGGTGAAGCACTACAACCGGGAGGTCGCTGAGCAGGCCGAAGACATTCTCCTCGACTTGGCGCGGGAGGGGTCGGTGGAGGACGTCGCGAAGGCGGGCGGGCATCTGCGGCGGGTGCTGGACCCGGACGGGTCGAACAAGGACGACGAGCGCGGCTTCGACCGCCGCTGGCTGTCCATCGCGGATCTGTTGGACGGCAAGAGCCACTTCGAGGGCATCTTCGACCCCGAGATGACCGCCTGCCTCAAGTCCGCTCTCGATCCGCTGGCCAAGCCCGCCGGCACCGACGATCCACGCACCCGGGAGCAGCGCTACGCCGACGCCCTGTACACCCTGATCCGCGGTCGGCAGCAGAGCCACATGAGCGTCGTCGTCGACCTGGACACCCTCACCGGCGGCGACACTCCCGGCATCCTTCCGGGCGGGCACGCGATCTCCGCCGCCGACGCTCGCCGCATCGCCGAGAACGCCGGCCTGTCGAGGGTGATTGTCGGGCCGGGGAGCGTCCCGCTCGATGTGGGCCGGGAGCAGCGGCTGGTCACCCCAGCGATCCGCCGGGCGTTGGAGGTCCGTGACCGTACCTGCGTGGTGAACGGCTGTGACATCCCTGCCGCGCTGTGTGAGGCCGACCACGTGACCCCGTGGACGCTTGGCGGCGAAACCAGCCTGGCCAACACCGTCCTGGCCTGCGGGTTCCACCACAAATGGAAAACCCGCCATCCCGACCAAGTGCAGATCACCCACCACCCCGACGGCCGCATCACCTACCGAATCCCCCGCCCCGGCCACTGGCCGCCGTAATTCTTGGCGCGCCCCATGCAAGTTGAGCGACCGTGGGGATCAGCATCGTGCCGTCATAGAAGAGGCCTCGTCACCTTCGGTATGGGCTCGTCCGACGTCGGGTTCACGTGAGGTGGCGGGACCGACAATGACGCCGACGTCCGGCAGAGATGTGCGCGCGGCCTATAAAGCACTGATCAACCCATGACGCTCGGCCGTCCCTCAAGGTCTCGCGATGACGGAGAACTCGGTGCCAAAGGGATCGGTGATGGTCGCCATCCGCCCGTACGGGGTGTCGTCGACGGCGCCGGGCGTGCCACCGGCCGCGGCGGCCCGCTCCGCGACGGCATCGGTGTCGGCCACCTCGAAACAGGTCGCCCACCTTGACGAGGCGGCATCCGGCAGGCCGACGATCCCGCCGATCTCCTTGCCGTCCGGCCGGCGCAGGAACGTGAAGTCCATGCCCGGGAGATCCTCGTTGCGATCCAGCGTGTAGCCGAAGACCGCCGGGTAGAAGGCTCGGGCGGGCTCGGGCGTCGGGGTGACCAGATCGTTGCGGACGAGCGAGTTGGGCTCGTTCACGATCTGGCAGCCAATGTGCGCGCGGCCCTGCCAGAGGCCGAACTGAGCGCCGACGGTGTCCCTGGCGATGGCCATGCGGCCCTGGTCCATGACGTCCATCGGTTCCTGGATCAGGGTGCCGCCCGCGTCGGTGATGCGCTTGGCGGTCCCGTCGCAGTCCTCGGCGGCGAAGTACATGTTCCACCAGAACTCGGTGGCGTCCGGGTCGGGGTTCGGCATGATCGCCGCGACCGGTCGGCCGCGCAGCAGGCACATCGTGTAGCGCCCGGTCTCCGCGGGCCCGACGTCGTACTCCCAGCCGAACAGCGCACCGTAGAACTCCATCGCGCGCTCGAGGTCGGGGATGCCGAGGTCGATCCAGGTGGGGGTGCCGTTCGGTTGGTTGCCGGTGACGTAGCTCATCGCCTGCTCCTTCGTGCCGAGGTTGGGCGACCGACAGTAGACGCCATATAGGTCAGCTCTTGTCCCATATGCTGGCATTCTTGATGTCATGGCGGCACGACTGCTGAGTCTGCTGTCCCTATTGCAGACCCCGCGGGAGTGGCCGGGCAGGGAGCTCGCCGAGCGCCTGCAGGTCAGCCCGCGCACCATCCGCCGGGACATCGAGCGGCTGCGTGACCTCGGCTATCCGGTGCAGGCGACGATGGGCGCGGAGGGCGGCTACCGCCTGGTTGCCGGCACTGCCATGCCACCCTTGCTGGTCGACGACGAGGAGGCCGTGGCCATCGCGGTCGGCCTGCGTACCGCCGCGGGGCACGCCGTCGACGGCATCGAGGAGGCGTCCGTACGGGCGCTCGCGAAGCTTGAGCAGGTGCTGCCGTCCCGGCTGCGGCGCCGCGTGGGCACGCTGGGCACGGCCATGGCCACCATCCCGCTGCTGGCCGGCGACGGGCCGACGGTCGATCCCGGGCATCTGACCGCCCTGGCCGCAGCGATCACCAATCACGAGCGGCTGCGCTTCGGCTACCGGGCTGTCGACGGTACCGAGAGCACGCGCCTGGTGGAGCCGCACCGCCTCGTCTCGGCCGGCCGCCGCTGGTACCTCGTCGCGTACGACAACTACCGCGACGACTGGCGGATCTTCCGCGTCGACCGCGTCCAGCAGCCGCGGCCCACCGGCGTTCGGACCGCACCACGCGAACTGCCGGCCGAGGACGCCGCAACGTACGTCACCAGCAAGCTCTACAGCCTCGCACCCACCTACCGGGCGGTGGCGACTCTGCACGCCCCGATCGAGGAGGTGACGGGCCGCCTGGGCGGCACCGCCGGCGAGCTGGAGCCGATCGACGGGCACAGCTGTCGGCTGCGAAGCGGGGCCGACACCCTGGAGTGGTTGGCGTTCCGGTTGGTCCTGCTCGGCTGCGAGTTCGAGGTGCACGAGCCGCCGGAGCTCGCCGAGTATCTGCGCGCGCTGGGCGGCCGGGTCACCCGCGCGGCCGGCGACGCCCGCGGGAGCTCGTCGTCGGTTACTGAAGGGTAGCCAGGGGCCGAATGGTCTTCTAGTCTTCGGCGACATGGGCCGGGTGGTGAGGATCGCGGCGGTCGCCGTCGTCACGGTGGCCTTCCTTGGCTGGGCGGCGCCGTCCGCCTTAGCGCACGAGGAGCGCAAGGTCACGCTGCCGGACGGCAGCGGCAGCGTTCCCGCGTACCGTACCGACGGGCCACAGCTCCTGGTCTGCAAGAGCGACCTGGGGGATTTCCGGCGCCGGGTAGCCGACTTCCCTGCCGAGCTGCGGGCGCGCAACCTGGAGCTGTTCGAGGCGTGCCAGGGTGACGGGTTCCGGCACCTGCAGGACGCGGTGGACCGGGTGGAGCGGCCGGGTACCAGGATCCTGGTACTGCCCGGAACCTACCGGGAGGAGCCGAGCCTCGCGCCGCCGTCCGGAAGGTGCGCGAACCTGCCCGCCCCGTGGGCCGAGGCCGGCGGCTACCGCTATCAGGTGATGTCCTACTCCCAGCATCGCGCCTGCCCGCACAACCAGAACCTGGTCGCCGTGCTCGGCGTACGCGATCTGCAGATCGAGGGGACGGGGGCGTCGCCGGCCGACGTGGTGGTGGACGCGGGGTACCGGAAGCTCAACGCGATCCGCGCCGACCGCGCCGACGGCATCTACCTGCGGAACTTCACGGCGCAGCGGACGAGGTTCAACGCGGTCTACGTCATGGAGATCGACGGGTTCGTCATCGACCGCCTGGTGGGGCGGTGGAACGACGAGTACGGGTTCCTCACCTTCGCCACCGATCACGGCCTCTACACCGACTGCGAGGCGTACGGCAACGGCGACTCGGGCGTTTACCCGGGCAGCGCGTCGAACATCAACGACGGACGCGGCCACGACGTGCTCCGGTACGCGGTGGAGATCCGGCGCTGCCGCAGCCATCACAACCTGCTCGGCTACTCGGGCACCGCCGGCGACTCGGTGTGGGTGCACGACAACGAGCTGTACGAGAACTCCGCGGGCGCCTCGATGGACAGCGCCTTCCCGGGGCATCCGGGCCTACCGCAGAACCACGCACTGTTCGAGAACAACAGCATTCACGACAACAACGTGGACTACTACGGCTTCGTTCGGGACGGAACATGTGCCTGGCCGGCCGCTCGGCGCGGCTACGAGCGGGGTGTAGTGTGCCCGGCCGCGAGCGTCCCGGTGGGTACCGGTGTGCTCACCGCCGGCGGCAACTACAACGTGTTCCGCGACAACCAGGTGTACGGCAACGGCCGTGCCGGCCTCATGTTGTTCTGGGTGCCGGCCTTCATCCGCGGTGAGTCCGACCCGTCCAAGCTCGCCGACACGTCGCACCACAACCGGTACCTGCGCAACGAGTTCGGCCTCGCCCCGGACGGCCGGCAGCTACCGAACGGCATGGCCTTCTGGTGGGACGGGCAGGGCCGCGGCAACTGCTGGCAGCGGGGCGTGACCAGCGACCCGGAGCCGCTGCCCGCCTGCGGCTCGGCCGCCGGCTCGGCCCGCCTGGTCTCCGAGCCGACCAAGCTGGCCACGCTGCTGGTGTGCAGCGACTACAGCCTCGACGAACGGCGGGTGCCGGCGGGCTGTTCCTGGTACGGCGCCAGCGGGCTCGCGCGGACGGACGTCCAGCTCGCCATGGTGGGCTCGGTGCTGCTCGCCGGAATCGTCGTGCTGCTGTGGTGGCGCCGGCTGCGCGGGACACGTACCGGGGCGATCGCCACCGCCGCGGGCCTGCTCGGGGCGGCCGCCGGCGTGTTCGGGGCCGCGTACGGGGCGACGCCCCTGTCGGCCGTGGCGTTCGCGCTGCTCGGCCTGTGGTGGCTGGGTGCCGGCTGGATTCTGCGCCGGGACAGACCCGGGTTCGGCTGGACGACCCTTGTGCTCGGTGTGCTGGCCCTGGTCGACGCGTTCGACCACGCGGTGATGCTGGTCCCGTTGATCCCGGTACAGCCGGCCTGGCTTCGGCTCGTACTCACTGTGGTGTGGACGGTGTGGGCGGTAGTCGTGCTCGTCCGCAGGCCGCGACGGCACCGGCAGGCCGAGCCCGCGGCGGGCGAGCCGGTCGCCTCTGGTGCGACGTAGGCCCGCAACACCTGTACGCCACCGTGGCGGGTCGCTACCATCGCCGCGTCTTGGGAGTGCAGATTATGAAACAAGGGGGACGCAAATGGGACACTCGGGCGGCTTCCGGACCGACACCGACGCGCTGCGCGCCTACGCAAAAGTGCTCTACCAGGAAGGCGATCAGTTAGCGCAGTCGGTGACATCCACGTTCGAACACCAGGCCCGGCTGCCGCCGTCGGCGTTCGGCCGTGGCCGCCACATCGCATTGCTGCCGTTCGACGAACTCATCCAGGCCTACGAGCAGGCGCGTCAGTCCGTCGTCGACCGGCTCGACCGCATCGCGACCACGCTGGATGTTTCCGCGCACAATTTGAACACCGTCGCCGAGAACTACGATCGGTCAGACAGATGAGGCGAGGCGTCCTGGTATGACAACCCCCGGACCGCGGCCATCATCGCAGCCGTCGCCGTCACCACCGACCCACCAGCCGTCACCACAGCCGACGCGGCCGGCGCCGTCGCCACCGGGGTCACCGCAGCCGTCGCCGCTTCCGTCACCGCATCCGACGCCAGCTCCGCCGATAGCCTTCCCGGAGATCCGTAAGTGGGCAGAACGGCTACACCTGGATGATCCCACCTGGTACATCGAACAGATAGCCGACGTAGACATCGACGCGATCCGTAACGTCGCACAGGAGGTGTGGGGCACCAACGAGGCGGCGGCGATATCGCAGCAGGCCCTCGAACAGATCCGTGATGATCTCGATCGAGGCCTGCTGACCACGGTGCAGGACCGCTGGGAAGGCGACGCGTACGTCGCCTTCGAGGAGTACATGAAAGTTATCCAACAGGCGATCGAGGAGGAGGCGGATCGGTTTCCGCAAGTAGGCCACGTCCTGGTCGAGATCGCCGACGCCTTCGATGCATCGATTGCGGACATGATCGGATACGCATACACGGTTGAAGGAATACTCGTGAGCGTCGCGGGTGTCGCTATCGCCGCTGGCACCGGCCTTACGGGCGTGGGAGCCATCGCTGGACTTATCGTGAGCCTCCTTGGTTTGGTCTTGACTACAATAAGCGGATTGCATACGCTGCTCTCGACAATTATTCCTCAGTTGCTGACCGTAGCGGCCGCGGGAAGCGCAATCCGCAGGGAGGCTACGGCGAAGAACCCGTTGGACTTCCTCCCGCACTTCCCATCTGACGTCGATGACTGGATCCCCAAATCCCCCTGATCACTGTGTTGATGAACGAACCTGGATCTCTTGACCCGCTGCCATCCTGGCGAGAGGTGCTAAGGACGCCTCCACGGGACGAGCTGGAGCGTAGGCTAATCGTAATGAACCGCATCCTCGGCTTTTGCCTCGGCGTGCTCCTTGTCTCGGCACTAGCCGCGGCACCGGTAATATGGATTGCCGGTATTATTATTACCAGTGTCATAATCTCGTGAGGGCTTCGCTGTCGCAACTATGGGAGACCAACCTATGGACTCTGATTTCCAGAGGAGGCCACCGCCAACCTGGTGGGAAGTCGTGATCGCTAAGCCACGGGACCGGATGGAGCGTCGGCACGTCCTCGTGAACCGGCGGGTCGGATGCCTCGCCGGAATTATTGTCACGTTGGCCCTACTGGCATTGCTCGGCCTGATTTTGACACTCCTGGTAATTTTGGGTGAGCGGGGCACGATATGAAGCCAGAAAGTGCAGAACGGCTCGCGCGGATGACGCGGAACTTGGAGCAGGCCAGGCAGCGGGCAGAGGCCATCCAGGCCGAGCTGCGGGATGCCCGGTACTCGGCCACGTCCGAGGACCGGATGGTCACGGTCACCGTGACGGCTGGCGGGCAACTCGCCGACGTGGAGATCAACCCAAGGGCGATGGGAGGCGGGGTCACCGACTCCGAGCAGCTGGGCGCGTCCATCGTGGAGGCCGCCCACGCCGCGACGGCCGAGGCCGCCGAGCAGATGAACGAGCGGCTCAGGCCCTTTCTGGGCGATTCTTTCGACGCTGATGCGGTGCTGCGTGGCGAGGGCGACTTCGATGACATGATCTACGGCGCCCGCGAGAGGATGCGTTAGCACGCGAGCTTGCTGATGCTGCGCGCCGGGTGAGAGGTTACACGGTGGCCTTCCAGTAGGTCAGCGTCCCGATGGGCATCATGGCGTTGCCCTCCTCGGCGACGGTCGCGAAGCCTGCTTCGCGCATCAGCGCCGGCATGCGGCCGGACAGGTTCGCTCCGATGCGATCATCGCCGCGGTGGCTGGCCCAACCACGCAGCGGTAGCGAGACGATGCGCATCAGGGCGTTGTGCGGCGGTCCGATGTCGGCGACGTGTAGCTCGCCGTTCGGCCGCAGCAGCCGGCGCACCGTGCGCAGGGCGGAGACCTTCTCTTCCGTCGTCAGATGGTGCAGCACGAGGCTCGTCAGGACACGGTCGAAGGACGCCGGTGGGAAGCCGGCCTCCTCGATGGCGCCGCAGCGCAGCTCGAGTCGGCACCCACAGCGGTGATCTTGTGCCGTGCGATATCGAGGATCTTCGGGTCGACGTCGAGACCCACGACCCGTGCCGTCGGATGGGAACGCTTCACGAGCAGGACCAGCGCACCGGTACCGCAGCCGAGGTCGAGCACGCTCATCTCCGGCCGGATGCGCGCCTGATCGACGAGCCGTTGCCTGATGGTCTCCAGACGGACCAACGGGTCGTACAGCGGCGACCTGGTCGCGCGCCAGGCCCGCACCATATTGACCGAGGCCTTCGCCGAGCACCTTCATGCTCGACTGGCGGTGGACGACGAGAGCCAGCTCGAAGCCGCGGTGGCGTTCCTCGTCGGCGGGCTGATGGGGCTACTCACCTGGTGGCTCGACCGCGAGGCGCCGTACTCGGCGGATGAGCTGTACGCCCGCTTCGAGCGGCTGGCGGCACCGGGGATCGAGACCAGTCTCGGGCGCGACCGCGCCTAGCCGAGTGCGCCCGGGTAGAGCAGCGCGAGCTCGCGCGGGTACGCGGCGATGAGGCGCAGCTCGTCGTCGGTGAGCGGGCGGCCCGTGGCGGCGTTGCACAGCTGCACGAGCTGGAAGACCAGGTCCTCGTCGGCCGAGAGCTCGACGCCGAGGCCGTCCACGACGTGGCGGAAGCCGGCCTTGCCGCCGTACTCGCCGGTCATCACCACCCGGCCCTGCCGAGCGTGCCAGTCCTCGGGGAACGGACCGAGCGTGTCGTCGTCGTACAGCTCGTAGTTGCGGTGATCCTTCAACGCTCCATCGGCGTGGATGCCCGACTCGTGGGCGAACGCATTGTGCCCGACGCCCACCTGGTTGTACGGCAAGGGTTGCCCGAGCGCGTAACTCGCCCACAGTGCGAAGCGCCGCGCCCAGGACAGATCGAGGTCGTCACCGATCTCGGCCGAGATCCCGAACCCGTGCCGGAGCGCGAGGATGCACGACAGCAGGTCGGCGTTGCCGGCGCGTTCGCCGATGCCGTTCACGCAGGTGTTGATCCACGCGTCCTCGCCGGCGTCGAGGTCACCGAGGGCACCGGAGACCGAGTTGGCCACGGCGAGGCCGAGGTCGTTGTGGCAGTGCGTCTCGACCGGCATGCCGACGGCGTCCGCGAGCTTGGCGAACCGCTCGCGGATGTGCAAGGGCGTATCGCCGCCGATCGTGTCGCAGTAGCGCAGCCGGTCGGCGCCCGCGTCCTTCGCGGCGAGCGCGAACTCGACCAGGAAACCGTCGTCGGTACGTGAGCCGTCCTCGGCGTTGACACCAACCGTCTGGGCTCCGCCAGCCTTGGCGGTGCGCACGGCCTGCGTCATCTCCTTGATGATCGTCTCGCGGTCGAGTCGCCCCCGGAAGTTGTGCTCGATCATCTGGTCCGAGGTGGAGACTGACAGGTTGTAGTGCTGCAGGCCGGGCGAGCCTTTGGTTGCCGACAGCGCCTCCTCCACGTCGGAGCTGACCGCCCGGCACCACCCGGACAGCCGCAGCCCGCCGAAGGCGCCCGACCCGGCCAGCGCCAGCTGGGCGCGGACGTAGGGGACCTCGTGGAACAGGAACGGAAAGCCGATCTCCGACTGCGCCACGCCCAGCTTGCCCAGATAGAAGTTGACCATCGTCTTGCCGAACTTCGACAAGCCCGTCCGCGCCGTCTGCAAACCGTCGCGGTTGGTGACATCGAGGAAATGGATGCGGGGCACCGTACGTCCTCCCGGTCTCTCGTTAGGCGCCATCAGATTGACATCGAAACCTAGCTTTATCAATATTGATTTAAATCAATGTCAGGAGGATCGTGGTTTCGAAGCACGAGGCAGCGGGCTGGATCGGCGCGGGGGAGGCCGCGCGGCGCCTGGGTGTGAAGCCGGCCACGTTGTACGCGTACGTGAGCCGTGGGGTGCTGCGACGTCGGCGTACCGGGGACGGGCGCCGCAGCCTGTTCGACTCCGGCGAGATCGAGGAGCTCGCGCGCCGCGGCAGGCCCCGGCGCCCGCCGAGCCCGTCCGAGCTCGTCATCGAGTCGCAGATCACCGTCCTGGGCGCCGACCGGCCGTATTACCGGGGCCGTGACGCGCTCGAGCTCGCCGCCGAGCAAAGCTTCGAGGCCGTCGCCGCCTGGCTGTGGACGGGGACGTTCCCCGAGCAGGCGGCCGAGTGGCGAGCCGATCCGGGGGTGCTGGCGGCGGGCGCCGCGGCCCAGCGCGGGCTGCCCGCGGAACTGCTGCCGCTGGAACGGCTTCAGGTCATCGTCGCGGCGCTCGGGGCCACCGATCCGCTCCGGTTCCACCTGGACCAGCCCGCCGTGATCGCCGCCGGACACAACCTGATCGCGGGCATGGTCGACTGCCTGCCTCCAGCTACGCTCGGCGACGTCGTGCCCGCCGACGCGACCATCCCGGCCCGGCTATGGGGCAAGCTGTGCCCCCACCCGCCGACGACCGGCCTTCTCGACCTGCTGCGGAGTGCGCTCGTACTGCTCGCCGACCACGAGCTCGCCGCGTCCACGCTCGCCGCACGGGTGGCCGCCTCGGTCCGGGCCGACCCGTACGCCGTGGTCGCGGCCGGGCTCGGCGTGCTCGGCGGCCCGTTGCACGGTGGCGCCTCGCTGGGCGCGGAGGCGATGCTGGCCGAGGTACGCGACCTCGGTCACGCGTCCCGCGTCATAGGCGAGCGGCTGCGCCGCGGCGAACGCATCCCCGGGTTGGGCCACCGGGTCTATACCTCCGGGGACCGGCGGGCCACGTATCTGTTGGACCGTATCCGCGCTGTCGCGCCGGAGTCGGAACCGGTCGCCGCCGCCGAGGCGGTGCTGACCGAGTCGCGGCGGCGCCGGCTGCCCGAGCCCAACATCGACCTCGCGGTCGCGACGCTCGCCGGGGTCGCCGACATGATCCGCGGCGCGGGGGAGGCGATCTTCGCGGTGGCGCGGACCGCCGGGTGGCTCGCGCACGCCCTGGAGGAGTACGAGCACGGAACGCCGTTGCGCCCGCGCGCCGTATACACCGGCCCGGAGCCTCGGCCGCGCGAAACGCCCCCGAGGTGAGGACCCGATGCGGGAGTCTGTCGGCGGAGCCTGGTTTGCTGGTTCCGTACGCCAGCGACTCGAGGGGGTGCCACCGTGAAGGTAGTCGAACCGCAGGTCTACCTCGTGGCCAGGCCGGACCTGGACTACGACGAGGTCGCCCGCTACCTGCAGGAGGTCGGCGGGGAGCGCTGGCTGGAGCGGCTCGACCGTGGCGAGCTCGACGACCCGCAGAACCTCGTTGAGTTCGCCGGGCGGCTGTGCTACCGATCGTGGGAGCCGGGGCTGAACCCCAACGTCAGCCGGGTACGTACCGACCAGACCGACTACCTGCGCAACATCCTGAAGAGCGCGCATGGCTCGGTCCTCGAACACGCCAGCTTCAGCTTCGTGCTGCATGACATTTCTCGTGTAGCCACCCATGAGGTGGTAAGGCATCGGCCGGGGGTGGCGATCTCGCAGGAGTCGCTGCGGTTCGTGCGGCTGCAGGACCTGCCGTTCTGGTTCCCTGAGTGGGCACGCGAGGACGAGGAGCTGATGAAGCGCGCCACGGCGATACTTGACCAGCTCGAGGAGTTCCAGCGGTGGATGGCCGACCACTTCGGTCTCGACGAGGAGGGCGTGCCGTTCTCGGCAAAGAAGCACCGGACGAGCTTCATGCGCCGCTTCGCGCCCGAGGGGGTGGCGACCGGGCTGGTCTGGACCGCCAACATCCGCACGCTGCGGCACACCATCGAGGCGCGGACCGCGCCCGGCGCCGAAGAGGAGATCAGGCTGATCTTCGGCAAGATCGGCGAGATCATGCGTACCGAGTGCCCGGCGCTGTTCGGCGACTACGTCATCGAGGACGGCGCATGGATTCCCGAGTGGCGAAAGGTGTGAAGCGCTGATCAACCGCGCCGGATCAGCCGTCCGATCAGGTACGCGATTCCTCCCACCACGGCGACGACGATCGCGAGAAACACGAGCATGATCAGCAGCTCGGTCGGTCCTAGATTCGGCATGTCAACTCCCTGGAGTCTCGCGACGCCCCCTCGAAACCCTCCAGGACGTCACCTGTTTATTGAACCCAACGATGTGCTGGACCACGCGTGGTGGACGATAGGCACATGCCCGGCGTCGCATTTCCCGTACCCACCGGACAGCTCCGCGGCTACCTCGCCGTGCCACTCGGGGACGGCCCGTGGCCGGCGGTCGTGGTGCTGCAGGAAGCCTTCGGGCTCAACGACGACCTCCGCCAGCAGCGGACCGGCTGGCCGTGGCCGGCTACCTGGCGCTGGCTCCCGATCTGTATTCGTGGGGGCCGCGGCTTCGGTGCCTGCGCGAAACGTTCCGTGCGTTGACCTCGGGCAGCGGCCGTGCCTTCGACGACATCGACGCGGCCCGGGCCTGGCTCGCCGAGCGCGACGACTGCACCGGCCGGATTGGCGTCATCGGGTTCTGCATGGGCGGCGGATTCGCTCTGCTGTGCGCTCCCCGGTACGACTTCGCGGCCGCTTCGGTCAACTACGGCCAGGTGCCCGCCGACGCCGAACGGGTCCTCGCCGGCTCCTGTCCCATCGTGGCCAGCTACGGCGGGCGGGATCGCATGTTGCGGGGGCATGCGCAGCGGTTGGAGGGTGCCCTGGACGCCGTGAACGTGCCCCACGACGTGAAGGAGTACCCCCGGGCCGGGCACAGCTTCCTGAACCGGCACAACCTGGGGCCCTTCACCGTTCTGGTCCGGGTGGCGGGGGCGGCGTACCACCACCCGAGTGCCGAGGATGCCTGGCGGCGCGTCCTCGCCTTCTTCGGGGAGCACCTTCGCGGAGATCAGTAAGGCCTCGCCACTCAGCCCCGGGGTGTGGCCGACCGGCGAGTCCGGTGAGCTACGGTCCCGGTAACGCTTTCGTCAGTGGAGGTGGGTATGCCGCTGCACCCGCAGGCCGAGGGGTTCCTCTCCATGGTCGCCTCGTGGGGGCGACCGCAACGCCATATGCTCACGCCGGCCGAGAACCGCGAGGGCATGCGACTGATGATCCCGTACCAGGGTGAACAGGTGTCACTGGCCCGGGTCGAGGACAGGACGGTGCCGGGGCCCGGCGGTGAGATCGCTGTGCGGGTGTACGTTCCCGTCGAGGCGGCCGAGGCACTGCCGGGGTGTGTCTACTTCCATGGCGGCGGCTGGGTGATCGGCGGACTCGACGAAGCGGACCGCACCTGCCGCAACCTGGCCAAGCTGGCCGGCTGCGTGGTGATCTCGGTGGATTACCGACTTGCGCCCGAGCATCGCTTCCCAGCCGCCGTCGACGACTCCGCCGCCGTCACCCAGCACGTCGCGGCCCACCCGGAGGCGTACGGGGTGGATCCGAATCGGATCGCCGTGGGTGGGGAAAGCGCGGGCGGCAACCTCGCGGCCGTCGTCGCCCAACTGGCTCGCTCCCACGGGCCGAGCCTGCGCCACCAGCTGCTCATCTATCCGGTCGTGGACACCGACCTCGACAGGCCGACCTACCGGGAGTTCACCGAGGGGTACTACCTCACCCGCGCCGACATGGGCTGGTACCTCGACCACTACCTCGCCGGCGGGGACACCGCCGATCCCAGGGTGGCCCCGCTGCGGGCGCCCGATCTGTCCGGCCTGCCTCCGGCCACGATCATCGCCGCCGAGTACGACGTGCTCCGCGACGAGGGCGACGCGTACGCCCGCGCGCTCACCGAGGCCGGAGTTCCGGTGTCCTCCCGACGCTTCTCCGGAGTGTTCCACGCCTTCTTCGGGCTTGCCGGCGTGCTCGACGCCGCCGGCGAGGCACAGGCGTGGGCCGCCGAACGGCTTCGGGAGGCGTTCGCCACGGTCGAAGGGAGGAACCCGTGAGCGCATCGCGTTACGACGCCTACCAGCGGCTGCGGATCGATCGGCCCCGTCCGGACGTGCTGCGGATCGTGATCAACGCGCCGGAGAAGCTGAACGCGGTGGACACCGTCGCGCACGGGGAGCTGTCCGAGATCTGGCGCGACGTCGACTGCGACGACGAGGTTCGCGCCGTGGTCGTCCGCGGCGAGGGGGAGGTGTTCTCCGCTGGCGGCGACCTCGCGATGATCGCCGAGATGATCGAGGACTACGACGTACGGATGCGCGCGTTCCGGGAGGCGCGCGACATCGTCTACAACATGGTCAACTTCTCCAAGCCGGTGGTCAGCGCGATTCAGGGTCCGGCGGTGGGCGCGGGGCTCGCGGTCGCGTTGTTGGCCGACGTCTCCATCGCCGGTCGGGGGGCGCGGATCATCGACGGGCACACCCGGATCGGCCTCGCCGCCGGCGACCACGCGGCGATCATCTGGCCGCTGCTGTGCGGCATGGCCAAGGCCAAGTACCACCTGCTGCTGTGCGAACCGCTCACCGGCGAGGAGGCCGAGCGAATCGGGCTGGTCAGCCTCTGTGTGGACGACGACGCCGTCCAGGACACCGCGCTGGAGGTGGCCGGCCGCCTGACCGAAGGCGCGCAGCACGCGATCCGCGGTACGAAGTACGCGCTGAACAACTGGCTGCGCATGGCCGGCCCGATCTTCGACACGTCGCTGGGTCTGGAGTTCCTGGGATTCAGCGGCCCCGACCCGCGGGAGGGCATGGCAGCCCTGCGCGAACGTCGTCCGCCCCGCTTCGACGGCTGAGCCGGCGGCGAAGCTCACACGCTGGGGTACGGCGCTGTGGTATCAAGGCGTGCTCCCCAGCCATCTAGGTGTGCTACTGACGTTGGCCGGTGACAGGCTGGGTTCGGGTTGTTTGTAGCAGTCTCTCGTAGGGGGTCTGGCCGCCGAGGCTGCCGTGGGGGCGGTGGTAGTTGTAGTAGTCCTCCCATTGTTTGAGCCGGTCGTT
>WHSR01000089.1 GCA_009379995.1 Streptosporangiales bacterium | reverse complement strand
GGCCTCGGAGCGTTGCACGGGCAGCTCGGGCCGCGACGCCGATCCTGTGGCCGCCGGCCGGGCGGATGCCGGCGGCCCGGAGTCCGCTGGGCGGTGGGACGCGCCAAGCAGCGGAGCACTGTCGCCGAGATCTATGTCGTGGGGGTCGTTTTGCCCGGTTTGGGTCCCCGCAACATAGATCTCGGCGTCGGGCGGTTGTGCCGTCGCCGCGATCCCCTCCTCCGCGGCGCCGGCGGGTGGCCGCGGTTCCGGTTCCGGTTGCGGTTCCGCCTGGTCCTGGTGGGCGGTCGCCCGCTGCACGGTAGGGAGGACGGGCAGACGCCGAGCCGTTGGCTGCGGCGGAGGCGCCGCGGTGAGGCTGGGCGCACGCTGCACCGTGGGTACCGTCGCGGCCCGCCGCGCCGGCCGCGATGCGGGCGGCGTACGTACCGGCAGGTCGATGTGCCGCTGCACGGACGGGAGAGGGCCAGACGCGGGCGCGGCCAACCCGTTCGCGATGCCCGTCGGGGCGTCGGCGGAGATCTGGTGGCCGAGTGGGGCGAGGAAGACCGGGTCCCGCCACGATACGAGGCCGCGCTCGAAGGCCGCGGGCCGCAGCGTCAACTCGGCGGGCTCGACGATCCTCTGCACCGGTGGCAGCGACCGCCAGTCCCCCCGGGCACGCCTGGCCGGCGGCTCGGCTCGGGATCCTCGCCGAAAGGGCCACATCGTCGTTCACCCGCCCTGGGACATCCGCTGGTTGATGGTGCCGATCTCCTGCGCGAAGCGCCGCCTAAGCGGGTGCTCGAGGTCGAGGATGTCGTCCAGCGGCCAGTGGAAGTGGTACGCGACGTACGAGACCTCCTCATACAGCCGGTCCGTCCCGTACGTCACGATTCCCCCAGGCGACCACCGGCCAGGTCGACCGCGAACTCGTGCTTGCAGGAGGGGCAAGTCACGCCGGCCCGGGTGTGCCCCTCCGCGTTGATCCGGCGGTACAGGTCCTGCAGGAACGCCAGGTCGGAGGCGAACATGTTCTCCACGATCCCGACGTGTACGCTCTCGACCGCGCCGAGCCGGGTGATCACCCGGGCCAGCAGGACCACCGTGAGGTAGGCCGGGTTCTCTCGTACCCGGTCGTCGTGCAGCGGTACCAGCTCGTCCCGGGCCGTGGCGAGGCGCATGACACCGTGCTTGTGCACGGCGCCCTGCGGGTCGACGTACCCGCGCGGCAGCTCGAACTCGAACTCCGTGCGCAGCGCGTCGGGTTCCGACTGGTGGCCGTTCTCTGCGACCGCTATTGACCGTTTCATCACATGAACTGGATCTTGAAGCCCTCGTGGGTGATGGTCAGCTTCTCCGTCAGGACGCTGGTGTCACCCGCCTTGAGGGTGCTGACCTCAAGGGACTTCGGCCAGGCGTTGAGCATCTCGTACCGCTTCAGCTCGGTGCCCTCGAAGTCGAAGACGAGGATCGCGCCGCCCTTGCGAGCGTCGGTCATCTTCCCGAAGTGCGACTTCTTGATCCAGTCCTCGAAGCTGGTGTCCTCGGTGAGGCCGCGGGTCAGGGTGACCTCACCGGCCTTGGGACGGCCGGGCAGCTTCTTCACGGTGTACTTGCCGTCCGCGGCGGAGTTCTCTTTGAGCTCGATGACGTCCTGCTCGATCTTGAGGCCGCTGACCTCGGTGATCTGCTTGATGACGACACCGTCCCACTCCATTCCGAAGGAGTGGCCGACCGAGCTGTCAAGATCGGGAATGGCCATGACCTGTCATACCTCCTTGTTGCCTACCCGGCTTACTCGCCTTCGTTGACCTCGCCGCCGCCACCGGAGATCTGTGCCAGCCGGAAGATCACGAACTCCGCTGGCTTGACCGGGGCCACGCCGACCTCGCAGACCACCTGTCCCGCGTCGATGCCCTCGGGCGGGTTGGTCTCGTCGTCGCACTTGACGTAGAACGCTTGGCTCGGGGTGAGCCCGAACAGGGCGCCCTTGCGCCACTCCATCAGCAGGAACGACTCGATGGTGCGCCGGATCTTGGCCCACAGGGCGTGGTCGTTGGGCTCGAAGACCACCCACTGCGTGCCGCTCAGGATGGACTCCTCGAGGTAGTTGAAGAGCCGTCGGACGTTGAGGTACCGCCAGGCCGGGTCGCTGGACAGCGTCCGGGCGCCCCATACCCGAATCCCGCGGCCGGGGAAGGCCCGAATGCAGTTGATCCCGTCGGGGTTGAGGCCGTCGTGCTCGGGCTTGGTGATCTGCAGCTCGACGGCGAGGGCGCCCCGGATGACCTCGTTCGCCGGTGCCTTGTGCACGCCGCGGGTGTCGTCGTTACGCGCCCAGATCCCGGCCATATGGCCGCTCGGCGGCACGAAGACGTTCTCGCCCGACATCGGGTCGAGGACGCTGATCCACGGCCAGTACATGGCTGCGTACTTCGAGTCGTAGCCGGTGGTGGTGCCGCGCCACTGCTTCATCTGCTGCGCGTTGAGGCTGGGCGGGGTGTCCAGGATCGCCACCCGGTCGCCCATCAGCTCGCAGTGCGTGATGAGCGCGGCCTGCACGGCCTTGGCGCCGCCGTCGTCGATCTCGCCGCGCTCGTACGCGCCCATCAGGTCGGGGATGGCGAGCATGGTGATCTCGTCGACCGCCTCCAGGCCGCCGAGGCCGGTCCGCTGCGACGCGTCGCCGACGTACTCGTCGGGGTTCTGCCGCTGGCTCGGCGCCGGCGATGCGGTGGGCCGGCCGACCGTGACCGAGCCGGACGGCTTCTCCAGCTCACCGCCGACCGTCTTCTCCTCCAGCCGGATGACCTTGGAGCGGGCGTTGACGACTGTGACGACGTTCTGGTCGCCCTTGCTCGCGGTGACCGGGCTGTGCTCCTCGACGACGCGGTCGCCCTCCTTGATGACGAGCTTGAAGGCGTCGTCGGGCGGCGGGTTGCCGCCGTCGCCGCCGTCGGCGCCGTCGACCTCGGCCACCTCGACGGTGTACGACTTGTTCTTGGCCGACCCGAGGGCCTTGACCTTGTAGCCGCCGAGCTCGGCACCGCCGCCGGACGCAAGTTCCTTGGGCTTCTGGCCGTTGCCGCCACCGCGGGGAAGGCGTACGACGTAGCAGCGGCCGCCGCCGTTCATGAAGTAGCCGTAGACCGAGTGCGCCAGGTACGAGCCGTCGGTGAACTCGCCGAACTCCTGCACGAATTGGGTCCAGTTGGTCACCAGGATGGGGGTGTTGTAAGCGCCTTTCTCGGCGAAGCCGAGGAAGGCTGCGACCGCGGTGCCGACGCCCTCGATGGGACGTGACCCGGAGTCCACCTCCTCGACGTACACACCCGGTGAGAGATACGTGGGCATGCGGGCCTCCTCTGCCTGCTGTCGTCAGCGAGCCTGACGCGACATGGGCGGCAGCGATACGGCCTACCGGACGTGCGCGGGGGAAGCCCTCCGTGCCCGAAGGTGCAGGCCAGCCGGGAACGCGGCGGCACTGCCCGTTGGGGCCGAAGCGGCTGCCCAAAGGTCCGCCTACGGGCTCTGGTCTCCCTGGTCTGTTGCGGGCGACTCTGTTGCGATGACGAGGTACGAGCCCGTCGACCGGAACGCTGGCGACCGGGGCCCCGGGGCGGAGCGTCGCAGACCGTCACCGCAGGTTCCGTCGACGAGCAGAGAACCTCGGCCGACGGAGGACCAAGGCAGCCTGATCGCCGCGGCGGCCGACCGAGGCCGCGCGTTGCGGGCGAGCGATCTGCTGGTGCTCCAGGCGATCGGCGGCAACGCCGCTACCGCCGCGCTGCTACACGGCGGACATCCCGGCGACCGCCGGGTGGTTCAGCGGGAGCCGCCGGGGCAGGTGCCTGCGCCGGCCGGCCCAGTGAGCCCGCCGTCGCCGGTGCCGCCGTCGCGGTTGCCGGACTTCGGCGACATGAGGTTCATGGAGATCAACCCCCGCTTCGACCTCTTCTACGACCCGGTCGGACCGCTTCCCGCCGTCGGCAAGGTGACGATCACCCTGAAGGTCCATGTCGTGTTCAAGGATTTCGATCGTGGCATGATGCGCCGCCCGGAGTTTCGCCGGCACCGATGGACCAGGGACCAGCTGAGGGATTTCAAGTTCCCGTCCGACGACAAGAAGAAGTGGGTCGGGAAGTTCGCAACGGCGGTGCAGGATGGATGGAAGGAGAAGCACGTCTTCGTGCTGAATGATCCCGGGTTCGCCAGTTATCGCGCCACCTGCGATGTGCAGGTCGAACACGTCGACGACCCCGCGCAGGCGAACACGGTCATCGCCGCACAATGGGTGCCTCGTGGCGCGCCCCGACTGCGGTCCGCCGTGTCGGGCAAGTTCGACGAATCCAAGACCGCGGTGCTCGACGCGCGTGACCCCGACGTTCCGGTAACGCACAAGCGTAAGGTGCGGCCCGCGCAACTGCTCCGCCAGATCGGTCCCTTTGATCACGACAGTGCCGTGATCAACCCCGCCGTGCAGAGTGGCATCGACGGGTTCGAGCGCCGGTTCCGGCAGCTCCGAAAGCGGAGTGGGCCGCTCGACGTGCCCATCGACAAGATCGACTTCGGCTTCAGAGGCCGCGCCACCTCGCCCGGCTCGGTTTCCTACAACAATGACCTCAGCCTTCGGCGCGCGAACGCCGTCGCCGGACGCATGGAAAGCGATCTCGGGCTCCCACCCCAGATCACCATCGGCGTGGGGGAGCACAATGCCGGCGCTGACCCGATGTTTCGCCGGGTCGACGTCTCTGCCTCCTCGAGCGCGGAAATCGAGGTGTCCCAGAACGTTGCGGCGCACGAGGCGGGGCACATGTTCGGCCTCGGCGACGAGTACGTGGAGGAGGATGCCCACAAGAAGGGATTTCGGCAGAAGTTCGAGGCGGACCGGCCGGTGCTCAGCGACGAACGGGATGAGTATCAGGATGTGAAGGACGCCATGGGCGAGGACGCGGCCGAGGAGCTGCTGGTCCAGGACGGCCCGAGCATCATGTCCCGCGGCGACGAGGTGAAGCGGGGGCACTACGTCTACTTCCTGGAGTCACTCAACACCGCCACAAGCAAGACCTGGACCGTCGAATGAGCACCGAGCTGCTGCCCGCTGGCGCGTACCTGGCATGGCGATACGTCGACCCGCACTTCGCCATCGGGCGGGCCCAGGTGTATTACGACGACGGGCGGGTGGAAGCCATCGAGGGCGACAGAACCTGGGAGCTATGCCGGTTCACACCGGAGCAGGTGGTGGCGGCCAAAGCGGCCGTCGTCGACAGCGGCCTGCCGACCAGCGTCGACGCCTTCGCCGACGGCGCGTACGACACCGCCCCCATTACCTACGCCTGGCGGCTGGGCGACGCGGAGGGCGGTGTTACCAACGCTGGTTACCCCGCTGTTCACCACGAAGCGATGGAAAAGCTTGAGGCAGCGTTGGCCGAGCTCGAAGAGGCGGCTGGTGGGTGGCCTCTGCTTGCCGACGAATAACTGGATTGACGGATGACGAGAACGCATAGCGATAGAGGCGATGAAGTTCGTCCGCCGGGCGTGTCATCGCGCCACAGGGTGGGCGATGCCGGTCGGCACCCGGATGTCCGACAGCTCCTTGACCTCCAGTCCAAGGCCGGCAACGCAGCCGTCGCCTTCGGCTTACAACGCGATGCAGCCGGTACGCCGCGAGGTTCCGTCGGTCACCGGCTCATGCGTACGCCCGACGACCCTCCGGGGCGGGCGCGCTATCCGACCGCGTCCGAACGTGAAGGGGTCCTTGGGATCTTGAATCCCCAACAGACGGCGCAACCCAACGTCGAACCGGTGACCGATCCTGTCGGGTTCAGTGACGCCATGGCGGCACGGATGCACGACTACGTCGACCGGGCTCTCCCGCACGCCCAAGCCCTCGAGTCGTCAAACCTTGCGCTGGCAGAAGGCGAGATCCTCTCTCTGGCCGACCTGGCGGAGCGGTCGGTCAAGGAATCCTACGGGGACTATCTTCGGGCTGCCGTTCATGCCCCAAGAGAACGTCAGCGGCGAGAGGGCTACCAACTGCGCCAGCACATTCATCTCGTGCCCACGACGTTGACTGCGCAGACCGACGCCGCCGCCCGCGACTGGGTGGCGTCGAGGATGGGGAACGCCGGAGGCGACGTCCTCGAGCGGTTCCACGTGATAGGAGGCCGAGGCGGTCGCGACGAACGGCTGTTCAACGACGTACGCGACCGAGTCTTGCGAGAGCGGCGGAACGATATCAGGATCATCATCCGTTTCCATGGCGGCATGGAGGCTGGAGGTGAGGCCTACATCCAGGCTCGGCTCGCCCCTAGCCAACCCGGAGAGGACCCGCAGACCACGCGGCGTGCAGGGCGATGGAAGACGTTCGGCACCACAATCCATGAGATGCTGCACGCCGTCACGCACGAGGACTTCGCCCGAGGTGTCTCCGGACTGGAGAGATCAGGAATCGCCGTCGAGGGCTTCAGCGAGTACTTCACTCGACTCCTCTATGCCCGGCTGACCGACCGTGCCCGGTCGGACGCAACTCTTCGGACGGCAGTAGAGGGCGCCAGTGGCTCCTTCAGAGAACCGCCGGCAAGAAGAGCGTATGAAAGCCTCGTAGCAAAGGTAGAGGAGATCCGTGACATTCTCGGAGGAAACGAAGAGAACCTGAAGGTGGCCTACTTCATGGGGCGGATCGAATATATCGGCCTCGGTGGTTGGAATGAGACGGAGGCCGCGCGGCGGCGTTACCCCGGACATCGGCTCGGTGCCGCGGCGCTGTTGACCACCGATGGCGACGGGCTTCTCCGGCTGGACTACGGGCATGTGCTACTCGGTCGTGCCGGCGCCCTGCAGCTCCACCTCGGCGGCACAATGACGTACCTGACGCAGGGCGAACGTCTGGGCCTCGGCGGGACGGTGGCTCTGCAGTACTCCTGGCCAGATGTCTATGTGCGCGGTGCCGTCACGGCCGGAGGGAGTGCTTCGCCAGGGCAGCCCTTTACGTCCTCGGTAAGGCTGGACCTGATGCCAGGTGTCGAGGCCGGTGTGCGCGTCGGTGTTGTCCGGATCGGCGTCGGCACAACCCTGCTGATCCCGGTGGCGGGCGGACCGATCGACCAAAGGGTCGTGCGCCTCGCGGCGGGCGTGGGAGCATCCTTTGACTTCTGAGAAGCACCAGCTACGGACCTGGCTGCCCGGACGTGTTGGACGATGAGCGACGCACCGATCATGGCTCCCCTGGTGGACGGTCCACTGTCGGCTTGGCGTGGGCTTCCTCATGTAACGGTTCGTGTACTGGCGGCCGAGCTTGGCCGCATGGTGTCCGCAGGATGGCTTCAGTTCGCAGACACCCATCTTCCTTACCGGGTATTCCTTGCTACTCCCGATGGGCCGGAGGTCTGGGTGTTCTTCTCCGCGGACGAGCGAGTACGGCTCGTCGAAGTCATGCGGGCTCCGGCAACCTCGACGGAGGCATTGCTGCGGAGTCTGGGGGCGGCGGAGAAACGGTTTCCATACCCGGTGGCCGCCCGCCTTCAGCGACCATTGATCGACCCGGACGAGCAGGCCGAGGAACACGTTTTCGGAGCCAGAGGTCTGGCGCTGCTCGTCGCCAGGCAACGATTCTCGCGGTTGCGTCTCGTCCGGCTACGAGGCTTCGCGCCGATGCCGGCCGACGAATATAGCCGACTCTTCTTGGACCTACCCCAGGTGAGATACTTTCCGGAGTAACGCCCCGCGGATCCCTCTCCGCGACCCGAACGGGCCAGCGACCGGCGTGGCCCCGCTCTCACCGCATCCGGCCGGGACGGCGAAGCAGGGAGGCCCGCGGCGGCGGGATTGTCTTCCGCGGGGAGGCTTCCGTCGCGGTGCCGCGCGGGCCGCCGTCGTAACCGGGCCGACCGATGGTTCGGGTTGTCGTGTCAGCTGTGAACTGCCGTTACGCTATTTCGTCGATGATTCTCCCGCTAACTCGTCTATGAGCTTTCCGCTACGAATCGCGCAGGAACCACAGGCACTCGCGGTCATCACCGGCACGGAGTACGCCTACCGACGACCGGACGGCGTGGACGTCGTCCCTCTGGGTGCGCTCAAACCCTGACGCGACCGTGGACGAAGGATCACTGTTCGCGGGCGTCGAGTTCGGCGACGAGGCGCTTGGGCGCGACCACTCGGTACGCGTCCGCGACCAGCTCGGCGATCTCGTCCCAGTCGACAGGTACGTCGGGTACGTCCAGCCGAACGCCGAGCCAGCCGCGGTGACCCACGTACGGGGGAACGAAGAACCGTTCCGGGTCCGAGGCGACGAGGGCATCCTGCGCGCCCGGCGGGGCGGCGCACCAGAACCCGAGCCTGTCGTCATGATGGTGGTCGGCGTACATCACGAAGACCTTCTTGTCCCGTACGAACCAGGTCGGCTCGCCGTGGCTGGGCCGTTCGGTGGTCTCCGGCAGGTCGAGGCAGAGCTGCCGCAGCCTCTCTAGCGGGTCTTCGCCCATGCCCGTCATTGTGCAACGTGGAAAGCGACGCCACCGTCGCGGAACCCGAGGAATCGGCCGACGTCCTCGGCCTCGGCCCGCAGCCCGTCCCGGCCATCCCGGGGCAGCCCGCCGAACGGCTCGGCCACGACCGCGAGCCGGTTGCCGCGGCGGTCCAGGCGCCAGGTGCCGACCACCCGGCCACCGACCAGCACGGCGGGCCGGATGAACCCGCCGCCGGCCTGGATACGCCTGCCGTACGCCGGATCGAGGACGAGGTCGCGGCCGCGGTACCCGAGCAGAAGGGCGTCGAAGTGCCCGAGGAGGCGGGGCTGGATTTCCCCGGCGGCGTCCAGTTCGGTCGAGGACAGCGCCGACATTGCGGTCCCGTCCGCCTCGACGTCCACGATCTCGTCCGAGATGAGTGCGAACGCCTTCTTTCCGTCCGCCGCGGGCAGCCCGGACCAGGTCAGGAAGTCGTGGACGGTCGCCGGGCCGTAGCCGGCCAGGTAGCCGCGGGCCAGCTCGGCCAGCGCCTCGTCGCGGCCGAGCCGGCCCCGGTCGTCGACCCAGTCGTCGAGCAGCACGTAGGTCGGCTCGTCGGAGCCGACGTTCGGTCCGCGGCAGATCAGACCCCGCATCGCCGCGTACGCGACGAGGTGGGCGGGCGCCTGCGTCGCGGCGTCGATGCGTACGCCCTCGTCGGCGATCCGCTCGACGAGCCGGCCCCGGGTGAGCGGAGCGGAGTCACGCAGCACCTTCTCGATCGCGGCCAAGCCGCGCTCGCAGGTCCGATCGTCCAGTCCGAGCCGCTCGCGACGCCGCCGTCCCGCCCTGGCGAAGACCGGTCCGAGCAGGCCCACCATCCATCGGACATTCGTGGCCGGGACCATGTGCAGCGTTCCGCGCATCGCCCAGGTGCGCACGACCGCGCGGTCGACGTCGCACGCCCGGTCGACGTCGTCGGCGGTGAGCCCAGCCGTGCGTACCCGCGCCGCCAGCCGGGCCGGGCCGGCCGCCTGTGCCTGGAGCCCACCGGCCCGGGTGACCGCCGAGCGCACGTCGCGCGCCGGCTGGCCCGCGAGGCGCTGCGCCCGCAGCCGCAGTGCCCTCAGCTCGTCGGCGGACAGCGTTCGCCGCATGCCCGGAGGCTACCGTGAGGCCTCGAAGCCGTGATCGGGGAGGAACGAGATGGCCGAGGACAGGGGTGGGACGGGTGCCCGTGAGCCGGCCGGGTGGGTCGCCGGCCTCGTCGCGCTGGGCGTGCTTCTCCTCCTCGCCGTTGTCACGGTCTGGGACATCCGGCCGCCCGCTCCGCGCCCGGCGAGCGCGCCCGCCGCGGAGTTCAGCGCGCAGCGGGCGTTCGCGCACATCGAGCGGTTCGCCAAGGCACCGCACCCGATGGGGACGGCGGAGAACGACCGGGTACGCGACTATTTGGTCGACGAACTGCGCCGGCTCGGTCTGCGGACCGAGGTGCGCGAGGGGGTCGGGCAGTGGCCACGGCCCGAGCCCGGCCCGACGGTTGTCGGCCGGGTCCGCAACGTCGTCGCCATGCTCGAGGGAACCGCGCCCACCGGCCGGGTGTTCGTCGTCGCCCACTACGACTCGGTTCCCGCGGGCCCGGGCGCCAACGACGACGGCTCCGGAACGGCCGCGGTGCTGGAGACGGCCCGGGCGTTGACCGAGGATCGGGTACGGCCACGCAACGACGTCGTCTTCCTGCTCACCGACGGGGAGGAGCCGGGGCTGCTCGGCGCCGAGGCGTTCGTGGCCCAGCACCCGCTCGCCCGGGGCCGGACCGTCGTACTCAACCACGAGGCGCGCGGCGCCGGCGGTCCGGTCCTGATGTTCCGAGCGACCAGCCCTAACGCGGAGCTGATCAAGACGCTCGCGGCGGCGGCCCCGCATCCGGTCGCCGACTCGGCCATGGCCGAGGCCGCCGCGCAGCTGCCCAACGACACCGACTTCACCGCCTTCCGCCTGGGCGGCATGACCGGGCTCGACTCGGCCTACATCGGGGGCGGCGCCTACTACCACAGCGCCCTCGACGACCCGGCGCACGTCGGCCAGCGGTCGCTGCAGCAGATGGGGGACAACACGCTGGCCGTCACCCGGGCGTTCGCCGACAAGGACCTCAGCACCGGCTCCGCCGACGGTTCCGCCGGCGGTGACCTGGTCTTCTTCGGTATCCCGCCGGACACGCTGGTCAGTTATCCGGTCGGGCTCGCGCTGCCGCTGGCCCTGGCTGGGCTGCTCGCCGCGGCCGGCCTCGCCGCCGTCGCCCGCCGGCGCCTGCTCGCCTCGTTCCCGAGGACGGCGGCGGGCACCGCGGTGGCGCTGATCCCGATCGTGCTCGCCGTCGCGGCGGCGGCGGTGTACTGGCCGGCGCTCGTCGCGATCCGGCCGGACTACGCCAACATGCCGACCGGAACCCCGTACCGGCCGGACCTCTACAAGGTAGCTGTCCTCGCTCTCACCGCGCTGATCGTGACCGGCTGGTACGCGGCGCTGCGCCGCCGGATCGGCCCCGCGCCGCTGGCTGTCGGCATGGTGATCTTGGCCGCCGTCGCCGGAGCGCTGCTCGCGGTCTTCTCGCCCGCGTCGTCCCACACCGCGGCGCTGCCCGCGCTCGGCGCGGCGATCGGCGGGTTGGTCGCGCTGTCCATCCGCGATCCGCTGTCGCCGTGGCGCGTCGTGGCGCTGGCCGCCGGCCTGGTGCCCGCCGCCGTCCTCCTCGCGGCCGGTACCTGGCCCGCCTTCGACATCGGGATCTCCGCGAGCGCGTTCGCCGCGGTGCCGTCGGCCGCCATGTTCGGCGGCCTCGTCCTCCCGCTGGTCGAGCTGGCCTGGCCGCGGCGGCGGGGCGTCCTGGTCCCGGTGACGGCGGCGGCGCTGGCGGTCGTCCTGACCGGGGCCGGGGTAGCCGTCGACCGACCCGACAGCGGTCACCCGGTGCCGACGTCCCTGGCGTACGGCCTGAACGCGGACACCGGCACGGCGGTCTGGGCTGTCCCCGGACCCGCCGACCGGTGGAACGGCCGCTTCCTCCGCGGCCCCGCTCGGTCCGCTCGACCGTTCGACCAGATGTGGGGCCAGGAGCTGTCGGCGGCCGACGCGCCCGCGGCGGAGCTGCCCGCACCCGAGCTCACGGTCCTGCAGGATACGGCCGGGGACGGCGAGCGGACGCTGCGGGTCCGGGTCCGGTCGCTGCGTTCGGCGAGCGCGATCGGGCTGTACGTCGACGGTGCCACCGCGAGGGTGCACGAGCTGACCGTCGCCGGCAGGCGGATCCGCGCCAACCTAGACGAGCAGGACTCTGTTGGTTCGAGGTTCGGCTTCAGGTTCGAGGCGCCGGCGGAGGGCGCGGTCGAGGCGACGCTCGTGGTGAGCCCGCGCGGCGGTCGTCCGGTACGAATCCGGGTTGCCGACTTCACCGTCCTGCCCGACGCCCTCGGTGCCGTACCCGGATACGCGCCTCCGCCCGAAGGGATGTACCTGCGGTTCGGCGCGACCGCGGTGACCAGGGCGTACACGGTGTGACGGCAGCCGAGGAAGGCTGCCCGAACGGGCAGCGCGGGCCGCCCGACCCGGTTCCCCGAGGGACACGGCCGCCGGGTTCGCCCGGTGTCACCATGAGGCCGTGGGCCACCAGCGCAAGCGCCGCGAACCCGACACACCGGTCGAGAAACCGCGGCGCGCCCCGGTGGCGAAGCCCGGGGAGGGCGCCGACCTGCAGCGACTGTCGTCGGAGAGCAGGCTGTACCTGTGGAGTCTGCAGCGCGACGTCGGCAACCGCGCGGCCACGCTCGTCGCCCGGCAGCAACAGGCCCCGGCCGTGGATGTGCTCACCCTTCTCGTCCGACTCGCCCGGGCCGCCCGCGCCGGGTCCAGCGGCCCGGACTTCGCGGCCGCGGTGCACGGCCTTCGCGCGGCCTTCCGGGCCGGACTGTCCGCGCTCGCGCCCGGCGACCCGCTGCCGCCCGATCTGAAGACCGCGATGGCCGCGCTCGCCCTGTGGAGCAGCGATCCGGGCAACGGGTGGAGCGAGGGCATCTGGGGCAGTAGGGAGCTGATCCTGAGTGTGGCCGACTACGCCACCTTGCCCGCGGGACGGAGTAGGTGCGACGCCTACCTGGCCGAGATGCTTCACAGCACCACCGAGCGGGTGTTCCGGGTGTACGAGTCCGAGGAACAGCAGGATCGTTACTTCCCCTCCAGCGCCCGGGAGTGGGGGGATCCGGCCCAGACGATCCCGGACTTCCCGGTGGTGACCTCCCCGATGCTCGGCGACGTGGTGTCGACCGGCGGCCATGTGGGTGTCTACCTCGGGTCGTACGCGGGCCGCATCCTCTACCTCAGCGCGGGTGGCGACGTGGTGCGCCGCGGGTCCGGGGGAGGGGGCGTCCAGATCACGTACGGCCCCAGCCACTCGAACGTGGTCTACCGTCGCTATCGGCCGTAACCCAAGATCGATATCATGCCGGCGCAGGCCCATAGTCACCGAGCGCGAAGGCCCCCATGAGCGACACGCCCGAATGGATGAAGCCCCCTTCCAACAGCGACGATTCTTCCTGGGGCTCGCCTAGCCCGGAGATCGACGCGAGCGTGCCGCACACGGCACGGGTCTGGAACTACTGGCTGGGCGGCAAGGACAATTTCCCCGTCGACCGTGAGCTCGGCGACCAGATCCGCGAGCTCCTCCCGCAGGTAGTCGAGCTCGCCCGGGCCGACCGTGCCTTCCTTGCCCGTGCCGTCACCTATTTGGTGGGTGAGGTCGGGATCCGTCAATTCCTCGATATCGGCACCGGATTGCCCACCGCGAACAACACCCACGAGGTCGCCCAGGGGATCGCGCCGGAGTCCCGCATCGTCTACGTCGACAACGACCCCCTCGTGCTGGTGCATGCCCGTGCCCTGCTCACCAGCACTCCCGAGGGCGTCACCGACTACATCCACGCCGACCTCCGTGACCCCGACGCCATCCTGGAAGCCGCCGCGGCGACCCTGGACCTCACCCGCCCCATCGCCCTGACGTTGCTGGGAATCGTGGAACACATCCCCGACGACGACGAGGCGCGCGCGATTCTGAAGCGGCTGCTGGATGCCCTGCCGTCCGGCAGCTACCTGGCGATCGCGCACGACACCAACGTCGTCCACGGCGAGGTGTCGGATGAGGCGGTACGGCAGTGGAACGAGAGCGCCACCCCGTCCATCACCCTCCGCAGCCCCGAGCAGATCACCCGGTTCTTCGACGGCCTGGAGCTGCTCGAGCCCGGCGTGGTCTCGACCGCGCTGTGGCGGCTCGACCCCACCGAGTCCGGTACCCCGCGCGAGGTGGACGCGTTCTGCGGTCTGGCCCGCAAGCCGTAGGCCCCCGCAGCCGCGCCGCGCGCCCCGCGGCTCACGGCAGGTCGACGACCACCTTGCCCACGGCGCCCCGCTCGACCGCCTCGTGGGCGGCGGCGATCTCGGCCAGCGGGAAGTGCAGCGACGGCAGCGGTCGCAGGTCGCCGGCCCGCAGCGCCTTGGTGATGTCGTGGACGGCGAGGCGCAGCGCGTCCGGCGGGGCCGTGTAGACGAGCATGAACTCCAGGCGCAGGTTGTTGAACATGAGCGGATACACCGGGAGCGCGGGATCCGCCGTCTCCCTGGCGTAGGTGATGATGGTTCCACCCGGCGCGAGCGCCTCGAGGTCGAGGGCGAGGTTGGTGCCGAGGGCGACCTCGACGATGCGCTGGACCCCGCCCGGGGCGAACTCGCGTACCTCCCGTGCGGCCTCCGGCCGCCGGTAGTCGACGACCACGGCGTCCGCGCCGGCCTGACGGGCGAGCTCCGCCTTGGCCGGTGAGCTGACGGTGGTGATGACACGCGCTCCTGCCCGCTTCGCAAGCTGGATGGCCGCGTTGCCGACCGCTCCCGCGCCGCCGGCGACGAGGACGTCGTGGCCGTCGATCGGTCCGTCGGCGAACAGGCAGCGGTGCGCGGTCATGAAAGGGATGCCCAGACCGGCCGCCTGCTGGAAGTCCACCCCCGGCGGGAGCGGGACCGCCTGGTCGGCGGGGAGTACCAGGTATTGCGCCGCCGTGCCCGTCGGCCGGCCGAAGGCGGCGTGGAACACCCACACCCGCTCACCCACCCGCCCGGCATCGACGTCCGCGCCCACGGCATCGAGCTCCCCGGCGCCGTCCTGGCCGGGGGTCTGCCGCGGGAAGGCCATCGGCCGGGGCGTGTCACCCGACCGCGACCGCCAGTCGGTCGGGTTGACCCCCGATACGCGCAGCCGGACGCGCACCTCGCCGGGGCCCGGCTCGGGATCGGGAAGCTCGACCACCCGGAGGACCTCGCGGGCCGGGCCGGTGCGCTCGTAGACAGCTGCTTGCATCGGAGGCTCCTTCACATCCAATGGACACTGGTCTGCTGCATCACCATGATGCGGGCGAGGGGAGTGGCCGATGAGGCGCAAGGTCGAGCGCGTAGGGCTCGGGCTGTTCGCCGCGTCCGCCATTGCGATGCTGGCGAGCTCCGCCGCCGCGTCGCCGGAAGACGTCGCCGCGGAGCGCTACGGCGTCTACCGCGGATCAGCCGGGGGCCTCGCGTACAAGGTCCACGTCCCGCCGTCGTACCGGTCGGGCGTATCGACGCCCCTGCTCGTGGCGCTGCACGGCTGCTTCATGACCGGTTTCTCGGTCAACTCGATGGAGAAGACCACCGGCCTGTCGAGGCTCGCCGACGAGCGCGGGTTCGTCGTCGTCTACCCGAGTCAAGACCCACGGCGAAACCGGCAGATGTGCTGGAACTTCGACCAACCGGAGCACCAGCGCCGCGACGCGGGCGAGCCCTCGTTGATCGCCGGGGTCACCGAGACCGTTGTCGACACCTACCACGTCGACCCGGGCCGGGTGTACGTCGCCGGTGCCTCCGCGGGCGCGGCGATGTCGGTGGTCATGGGGGTCACCTATCCCGATCTCTACGCGGCGATCGCCGTGGGGGCGGGCTGCGAGTACGCCTGCGATCCCGCGCTCGCCGACGACCCGGACAGCGTCTCTCCGCTGGAGACCGCGGTGCGGGCCTACCGGGAGATGGGCGAGCGGGCACGCCCCGTGCCGACGTTCATCATGCAGGGCACCGCGGATTCCCTCGTGCCGCCCCTCGCCGCCGATCGCCTGGTCACGCACTGGGCGCGGATCGACGACCTGGCCATCGACGGCAGGGCCGACGGCGACGTCGACGACGTGCCCGACTCGGTGCGACGGGTCGCCGAGCCGGGCAGCCACCCCTACACCAGGTCGGTGTACACGGCGAGGGGATCCGGCCGGGTCCTGATCGGCACGTACGTCGTCGAGGGACTCGGGCACGAGTGGCCGGGCAGCGACAAGGGACTTTTCAGCGACCCCACCGGGCCGAACGCGACCGAGCTGCTGTGGGAGTTCATGTCCGCCCATTCGATGCCGGAGTAGCGCAGCAAACCTGTTGCGCCGCTCGGAACGGTCGGGGAGTGTCGGCACATGCCGGTCACCGAGTCAGGCCCGCGCAGCGTCGCCGACCTGTGTCGCCTGCAGACGCAGGGTCACCGGATGGAGTTCCTGTTCTTCTGCGGCCACGGGCGACCCGCCTCGGGCGATGTCGGAAAGGGATGCCTGAGCCAGTGGTACGAGGGTCATGGCTTCACCGTCGACGGAATGACCTACCGCACCGCCGAACACTGGATGATGGCCCACAAGGCTCGGTTGTTCGGCGACGAGCAAACCTTCGCCCGCATCGTCGAGTCCGAACATCCGCGGCAGGCCAAGGAGCTGGGTCGGGGGATCGACTCCTTCGACGAGACGACGTGGGTCAACCATCGCTTCGGGATCGTCACGGCGGGCAACCTCGCCAAGTTCGGTCAGCATCCGGAACTGAGGGACTATCTGCTTGGCACGGGATCGCGGATCTTGGTCGAGGCCAGCCCGGTCGACCGGGTCTGGGGCATCGGCCTGGCCGCGGACGACGATCGAGCGGTCCAGCCCCATCGGTGGAGGGGCCTGAACCTGCTCGGTTTCGCCCTCATGGAGGCACGGGCCCTGCTCGCGGAACCCTGACGGCGCGCCCCCGCTACTCGCAGTCGCAGTTGGGGTGGTCGGGACCGCAGCGCTGGACGAAGGTGCCCTGGAGGGTTGGTTCTTCCTCCGGCTCCTCCTCCGGCTCCTCCTGGCGCTGTACGGACTGCACGGCCGCGCCGTCGGCCGCGCCGGTCGCTGGGCTCAGCGCCGGGCCGGCCATGACGTGCTCGGCGTTGGCGGCGGCCTCGCGTTCGAAGCGGTCGGACGGGTCGCTGACCGAGACCCCGCCTGCCTGAGGCGTGCCGTCAACGGGGCCGCTGCGCTGCTGGACGACGTGGGTAAGTTCGTGGGCGAGGGTGGTCTTGCCCTCCTGTGAGGAGGGGTCGTACGAGTCCCGCTGGAAGACGACGTTGTTGCCGACGGTGTAGGCGTGCGCGGCGACGGACTGGGCCGAGGCGTGCGCGGCGTCGTCGATGTGTACCCGTACGTCGGAGAAGTCGTGGCCGAGCCGGGCTTCCATCTCGGTGCGGGTGTCGGTGTCCAGGGCTTGTCCGCCGGAGCTGATGACGTCGTGGACCGGTGAACGGTCTTCGTCCTCCATCAGCGCGCCGACCCCGGCGTTGCCCGCCATCCGCTGCAGGTGCAGCAGCCCGGCCGGCCCCAACGCGTCCGGCCTGCCGGCGGCCAGCGCCGCGCCGAAAGACGGCCCTGCCTCCTCGGCGACCGGCCTGCGCCGGACCGGCTCGCCGACGTACTCGCCGCTGTCATGGTCGTGGTATCGCATGGGGGCTCCCGGAGGCGTCCTACGTTGGCCTACGTCGCCACCCTGCCGCGCCGGGCCGGTGGTGGTAACGAGCGCTCGCGCGACCCATCGGGCAACACTCACTGCCTCAACGTGCAAAGCGACGAGAAAGCAGCGCAACTATTTTGGTTGCATCATCACTATAATGATGCTCATGGCCAAGTCATTGACGTTGCGGGACATCCCGGAGGATGTGCTTGCGACGATCCGGGTACGGGCGGCGGCCGCCGGTATGTCCGTCCAGCAGTACTCACTGCAGCAGCTCACCGCTGCGGCGAGGGTGCCGACAAACGCAGAGGTCGCCGAGCGGCTACGCAGTCAGGCTGCGGAGCGGGCGGCCGCCGGTGATACCGAGCCCTCGGTCGACGACATTCTCCAGGCCATTAAGGAAGGTCGGGAATGATCGTCATTGACGCGTCGGCGCTGGTTCGCGCCGCGACGTTGAGTACCACGGAGTCGAAGCTGTTCGACCGAATCGCGGACGAGTTGCACGGTCCCCACCTGATCGACTTCGAGGTGACGCAGGCCCTTCGGGGTATGCTGCTCAGCGGCAAGATCTCGGCGGTTACCGCGGTCCAGGCTCGCGCCGCCGTAGCGGCGCTGACCGTTCACCGTTATCCGTTCTCAAGCCTCGCCGACCGCGTGTGGGAGCTGCGGGACAACCTGACCGCGTACGACGCCTCGTACGTCGCCCTTGCCGAGGCTCTAGGCGGCCCGCTCGTCACCTGCGACGCCAAGCTCCACGGGGCACCCGACATTCGCGCGACGATCGAGCTTTACACATAGCTTCTCTACAGCAACCCCAGGTACGGGCCGAACTCGGACTCGAGGCACAGCCGGCCGAGCTTGCGGTACTCGCGCTCGGTCGCCCGGATCAGGTCGGCCATGCTCACCGGACGGCCGGCGGCCGCCGCGAAGTAGCCCGCGGTCAGCGCGATCGACCGGATGTTGCCGCCGGACAGCTTGAACGCCCGAGCACAGAAGTCCAGGTCGAGGTCGTCGGCCCGGGGGAGCGACCGGCCCAGGCAGCGGTCCCAGAGCTCGTACCGCTGTGAGACGTCGGGCATCGGGAACTCGACCACCGCGTCGAGCCGCCGGGTGAACGCCTCGTCCAGGTTGGCCCGCAGGTTGGTGGCCAGGATCGCCAGCCCGTCGAAGGACTCCATCCGCTGCAGCAGGTAAGCGCTCTCGATGTTGGCGTACCGGTCGTGCGCGTCCCGTACTTCGGAGCGCTTGCCGAAGATCGCGTCGGCCTCGTCGAAGAGCAGCACACCGTTCACCCCGCCGGCCTCGGTGAAGATCCGCTCCAGGTTCTTCTCGGTCTCCCCGACGTACTTGTCCACGACGGTGGCGAGGTCGACCGCGTACAGTTCCAGACCGAGCGACCCGGCGATCACCTCGGCCGACATCGTCTTGCCGGTGCCGGAGTCGCCGGCGAACAACGCCGTCACGCCGCGACCGCGGCCACCGCCCGGGCGCATCGCCCAGTCGCGCAGCACCTGGTCGCGATGGCGCGCCCGGTCCGTCAGCTCGTTCAGCTGGGCCAGCGTCACGCCGGGTAGCACGAGGTCGTCCCAACCGACCTGCGGGGAGATGCGGCGGGCCAGCCGCTCCAGCCCTGCCGCGTTCTGCGCGCGTGCCCCGGCACGCAGGTGCTCCACACCGAGCGCGGTCCCGTCCAGCAGTGACTGCAGCCGGGCGCTCTCCACCGCGCGGGACACCTGATCCGGCGCGAGCATGAACTGCTCGGCGAGCGTGTCGGCGTCCAGGTCGGGCGGCGCCTCCCCGTTGAGGTGGGCGCGCCAGCTTCCGGCACGTACGGCCTGGCCGGGCTCCTCGGCATCGACGAGCAGGGGGATCCGCGGGCTCCACCTCGGGTCCCAGCTCGACCGGCCGTGCAGCAGCACCGGGCACGGCAGCGTGGCCAGCTCACCGATCGCACCTGGCCCGCGCTCGGCCAGCGCCTCGATCGGCCCGGCGACGAGCCCTCCGCTCCGCAGCCGCGCCTCCCGCCCGGCGGCCCGGGCGAGTCGTACGTGGTCGGCGTCGTGGCGTAGCCGGGCGAGATCGAGCACGAGGGCCGGCCGGCCGCTCGCGGCGAGCGCTCCCGCGGCCACGAACGCGGCCCCGGTGCCGGGACGTTCGCGCACGTACGCGAGCAGCGGGTCCTCTCCGGGTCCGCCTGCCGCCAGAACTGCCGGGAGCCCCGCCGCGGTCTCGCCCGCCGGCGAACCCGTGGCCGGCGACGGCCCGACGACCCCGGCGAACGACGCCAACAGCGGATCCAGCCGGTCGTCGCCGAGCAGGTGAGCGGTCACCCGGTCGGGCACGATGAGGGCGCGGGTGAGAAACGGCCGGTCCATGTCCTCGACCTCGATCAGCCCGCCGTCGAGCAGCGGGCTGCCGGTCAGCAGCCGGTGCCGGGCGGCCGGGGCCACCGCTGAGCCGGCGGCGAGCTCCAGCGCGAGCCCGACGCTCGCCCGCCGCCGGGACACGTCGTCGTTCAAGTACCCGTACAGCCGCTCGAAGCGGGCGTCGATATCCGGCGCCAGCGCTACCAGCAGCAACCCGATGTCGAGCGGCGTCAGTCCGAAGTCCCGGCCGAGCCGGCGCAGCCGTACGTCCTCGCCGTTCCGCTCGGCCTCGTCGGCGGCGTGCTCCACCTCACCGAGGAGCACGGGGTCGGCCACTGGGCCGGCCGGGCCGGCTGAGGGCTGGGCGAGAAGCCGGTCGATGTAGTCGTCGGAGAGGTACAGCCCGCGGAAGGGGTCGTCCGCGGCCGGGTCGTTTCCCCGGCGCCGCTCGACGGCGGCCCGTACCCGAGCGTTCAGCGCGGCCACCCGCCCGAGCAGATAGGCGAGGCTCGGGTCCGGGCTCACCGACGCTCTCCGTCCGTGTCCGCTCCGCCGGTCGCGCTGGGCCGCTTCGCATGCCGCCACGGCCGCGGTACGGGTTCGAGCGCGCCGTCCGCGGAGCCCACGCCGGCCCGGAGCTCCGCGACCGGCGGGCCGGCCTCGTAGCGCTGGGTGGTGTCCACGGGCGCGCTCACTACCACGTCGATCGAGGGCTTCAGCTCGCCACCGAGCGCGGACCACACGTCGGCGAAGGAGCGGTCCTCCGGCGGCGGCAGCGCCACGGTCAGCGGAATCGTCAGGCCGAGGTCGGCGATCGACCCGGAGAGAAGGTCGGAGGGCAGCGCCTCGTGGCCGAGGAAGCCCAGCAACACCTGGGAGAGCAGCCGGTGCTCGTCCTCCGGGCGCTGGGTCCAGGCGGTGATGAGGTAGGACAGCTTGAAGTACCGCGGCGGCTTGGCTCGGCGGGTGACGCGGCCGTTGCCGTCGTACTCGTCGACCAGCCCACCCTGCCGCCGGCGGATGTCCTCGCGGATGTCGTACAGGTAGACGTTCACCGCCGGCGCTCCGCGCTTGGCGGCCCATTCCTTGGTGGGGGCCTCGAACACGACCTCCACGCCGGCACGGCTCAGTGCGCGTTCCTCGATGAGAACACGGATCGCGGCGTCGACCTCATGGATCACGTCAGCCAGCATGCGCGGCCGGCGCCGCGCGCGGCAGCTTCTGTGATGCAGCACATCGGGAAGGTCCACATGCCCCTTCGGGCAGCGTGCGCGATCAGGCAGCCGTACCTGCCCGATCGGGTTCCCCCTGGCCTCTGCTGCCTCGCCCGCGGGGTCGGGACGATACGGCAAGGCCGGCCGCGCGAGCCGGCCAGGTGACGGAGGAGCGGGTGGCGACGGGCCGCAGGGGACTGCATCGACCGGCGAGGATGGTCATCGCCTTCGCCCTGGTCGTCGGCGTGCTCGCCATACCGGCCCAAGCGGGGCCCGCTCAGGCTGGGTCCTCCCAGGCCGGATCCGCCCAGGCCGGGCCGGAGCAGAACGCGTCCGCCGGGCGCCAGCAGGTCGCCGAGTGCGCCGACGTCCACCCGGAGGTGCCTCCGCCGGGCGTCGAAGGACAGTTGACGGCCGTCGACGCTGGCGACGACGGCAGCGCCTGGGCGGTGGGCTTCTCGGTCTCCGACGACGGCACGAGGAAGCCGGTCGCCCTCCAGTGGACGGGTACGGAGTGGCGCGACCACTCCACGGACCTCGTCGGCAACGCGTACATCGAGTTGCTCGGCGTCACGGCACTGTCCGCGCGCGACGTGTGGGTGGTCGGCCGCTGGGTGGTGCTCGGCCGGTCGTTCCCGCACATCGAGCACTGGGACGGCACCCGCTGGACGGCCTACGACGGTACCGACGGGAAGTCGGTCGGCGAACCGACCGACCGTTCGCTGCTGCGCCGCCTGCTCGAGCTGGTGTACGAGCTGCTGAGATGGCTGCTCGGACTCGGGCACGGGCACGGCCGCGACCAGGGCTTCGGCAGCCGCCAGGGGCAGCTCACCGCGGTGACCGCGTTCTCGCCGGACGACGTCTGGGCGGTCGGCTGGACGACCCGGGCCGTCCGGAAGGACTCCGAGGTCCTGCTGAGCAACCGGACCGGCGGGTACGCCGGACGCGTGCCGCTGGTCTGGCGCTACGACGGCACCAGGTGGGCGCCGACCCCGGACCGGCTGCCGCCCTCGCGCGACGCGGCACTATCCGGAATCGCCGGCTACGGTCCGGATGACCTGTGGGTCGTGGGCGAGCGGTCGAACGGCAGTCGCGGGACCGATCCCCTCATCTTCCACCGCGCCGGGAACACCTGGACCGACGAGTCCGCGGACGGCGCCGGAGAGCGCGACGTCCTCAAGGGGGTCGTCGCCTCGCCGCGGGGACCCCTCGCCGGCGGCTACAGCACCGGCGACGCGGCGGGCTACAGCACCAGCCATGGGACCGGCGGAGGGGAGGGCCGGCCGCTGCTGCAACGGCGGGGCCTCGACGGGCGGTGGGCAGTCGAGGCCGTCGACGCCGTCGAGGAACCCGGGATGCTGTCCGGGGTGGCGAGCACCCCGGCCGCCGATTGGGCCGTCGGAGTCACCATGCCCGGCGGCTCCGACCCGGTGCCGCTGCTGCTGCGCCGTACGGACGCGGAGCAGTGGGACCCGGTCCCGGATCGGCTGCTCGAGGCCGACCGGAGCGGGTGGCTCAACGCCATCGCCACGCTGCCCGCCGGTGGCGGCTGGGCGGTCGGGACCTCGTACCAGAAACCGGACGACGAGTCGCCGGCCGTCGCGAAGCGCGGAAAGAAGCGGGGAGACAAGCACGGGCCCGAGCTCGTCCCGCTCATCGTCCGGCTGTGCGGCGCCGACCTCGCGCTCACCGGCGAGGCCTCGCCCCCGGGCCTGAGGGTCGGGGAACCGGTCACCTACACCCTCCTCGTCTACAACGGCGGGCCGCACTACCTCGGCTCCGCGACGGTCACCGCGACCGTGCCTCCCGAGGTACGGGTGACCGCGGCCCGCTCTTGCACGCCGCAGGACGACGAGGCCCGGCGGCTGCGGTGCGACGTGCGCTCCCTGCGGGCCGGGGGAACGAAACAGCTCACGATCAAAGGGCTCGCGGAGCGCACCGGCGAGGACGTGACGCTCGCCGCCTCGATCCGGCCGGAGATCATCAACGACGCCAACCGGGCCAACAACACGGTGCGCGTGCTGCTCGACGTCGTCGCCGGTGTCCCCTGCGACAGGGTCTGGCGGGCGGTCCCGTCGGCGCCGGACGCGACGCTCGGCGCACTGGCCGGTGTGGGTGCTGGCCGTGACGGGAGCGTGTGGGCGGTCGGGCGACGCTACGACCGGGACGGCAAGGACTACCTGCTCCGCCCGTCCGCGCAGCGCTGGAACGGCACGCGCTGGAAGTCCGCCGACGTCGAGCTTCCGCCGGGGAGGGAAGGCGAGCTGCGCGGGGTGGTGCTCGGAGGCGACGAGGCGTGGGCGGTGGGCCTCGAGCACGGGGACGGAGCGCGGTCCCGTCCGCTCCTCGTGCACTGGGACGGCAGTACCTGGCGGCCCGTCCAGGTCCCGGGGCAACCCAGCGGCCGACTCAACGCCGTGGCGGCGTTCTCGCCGACGGAGGTCTGGGCCGTCGGGGCGGTCACCGACGCCGCCGGTCGGGCGGTCGCGCCGCTGGTGCTCCGGCGCTCCGGGGGCCGGTGGGCGACGGTCCAGGGTCTCCCGGCCGGCGGCGGGTACGTGGAGCTCTTCGGCCTGACCGGCCAGGGGCGGGACCGCTGGGTCGTCGGCGGCGAGGGGCGGCGCACGCCGGCCGGGGGCCGGTCCCTGGCGGCGGCCTCGGGAGGCAGCGCTCCACCCGGGGGGACGGCCACCTACGTGGCCCGGTTCGACGGCACCCGGTGGACGCGGGAGGCCAGCCAGAGCTTCGCCGGCGCGGCGGGGCAGGCGCTGCGCGGCGTCACCATCGCGCCGGGCGGGCCGCTCGCCGTCGGGTACGCGGGCGGGCAGGGCTTCGCCGAGCGACGCCGGGTGCGGCCGGGCGCCGCGCCGACCTGGACCGTGGAGGGCCAGGTGGCGGCCCAGCTCTTCGGGGTCGCGGCCACACAGTACGGCGCCTGGGCGGTCGGGGGCGTCAAGGGCTCGCTCAACGCGCCAGTCCTCCGCAGGTGGGTCCGTGGGACCTGGTCCACCGGGCAGGCACCTGCCCTGGACCCGGAGGTCTCCGCCGCCTTCGCGGGGGTGGCCGTCTCGTCCAGCGGCGACACCTGGGCGGTCGGGTACGTCGGGCAGACTCCGCTCATCGCCCGGCTGTGCGGGGCCAACCTCCGGGTGACCGCCGAGGCCGAGCCGACGCCGGCGATCGTCGGCGCCGGGCTCACCTACACCGTGACGGTCACCAACGGGGGCGCCCATCCCGCGCCCGCGACCCGCCTTTCCGCGGCACCGGACCGCTCGATGCGGATCGAGTCGGTCACCGCGCGCCTCGGCGAGGGCGGGCCGCCGTCGCCGGACGCCTGCCGCTCCGCCGGCCCCGGCCGGCGCACCGTGACGTGTGCGCTCGGCGCGCTGGGGTCCGGTGAGTCCGCCACCGTGCTGCTCACCGCGGTACCCGGCCGGGCGGGGGAGCGGGTGCCGTTCACCGCCGACGTCGCCTCGGCCCTGGAGGACCCGTTCCCCGCCGACAACACGGCCAGGCTCGGCGTCGAGGTCCTGGCGCCGACGGTGCGGACCGAGCCGCAGGTCGGCACCCCCGGCTTCGTGACCATGGTCGGCGGCGCCGACTTCCCTCCGAACGCCGAGGTGACCCTGACCTGGGACCAGGGGCTGGGCACGGCCACCGTCACCGCCGGTGAGGACGGCGCCTTCGTCGGCTGGATGTTGATCTTCACCAACGACCAGATCGGCCCCCGCAAGCTCGAGGCGCGATTCGACGGCGGACCGCAGCAGCCCCCGACCGCCGACTTCCTCGTCGTACCGAGATCACAGCAGCCGCAGAAGTTCCTGGACCGGTCATGACGGTCCGACGGAAGAAAGAGGACGGTAGATGACCGCCACCGCGATCCTGATCCCCCAGGACCTCGCCGTCGACCCGGGCGGCGAGGCCACCTGCGAGGTCCGCGTACGCAACACCGGGACCGTCGTCGACGAGTTCCGCCTCGACGTGCTGGGTCAGGCCGCGGCCTGGGCCAGCGTGGAGCCCCCGGTCCTGCGGCTGTTTCCCGGCGCCGAGGACACGGCGACGGTGCGTTTCCGGCCGCCGCGCTCGTACGAGGTACCCGCCGCCGTCGTGCCCGTCGGGGTCAGGGTGTTCTCGGCCGAGGAGCAGACCAGCGCCGTGGCCGAGGCTTACCTGCGGATCTCCGAGTTCGTTGACGTCGTCGCCGAGGTGGTCCCGCGTACCTCACACGGCCGCAGATCGGCGCTCCACCAGCTCGCGGTGGACAACCGGGGAAACCGCCCGATGGACGTCCGCGTCACCGGGCAGGACCCGGACGACCTGATGGACTTCGCCGTACGGCCGGAGAATCGCTTCATCGACCCCGGCACAGCGGCGTTCTTCCGGGTCCGGGCGAAGCCGCGCAGGCGCTTCTGGCGCGGCCCCCCGGTCACCCGACAGTTCCAGCTCCTGGTGGAGCAGGAGGACCGGCCACCGCTCCCCGTCGACGCCACGATGCTGCAGGACCGCATGCTGCCGAAGTGGGTGCTGCCCTCGGTCGCTCTGCTGGCCGCCGCGGCGCTGCTCCTGGTCGCCGGGTGGTTCGTCCTGCTGAAGCCGCAGATCAACTCGGCGGCGAAGGAGGCGGCGCAGGAGGTGGTGGCCGAAACGGCGAAGAAGGCCGCCAACGCGGAGAAGGCGGCCCAGGCCGCCCAGCAGGCGGCCGCGGACGCCAAGGCCAGCGGCGACAAGGCGGCGGGCGACGTCGAGGACATCGTGGCGGCGGGCGGTGTCAGCGGGCCGCCCTTCGACCGCCGGCTGGCGGCCGCCGACAAGCCGGCGAACCAGGACGCCGACCCCAACGACGCCCCCGCCCCGGGGAGCGAGGACGGGAACACGTCCGAGTACGTGGTGCCCAAGAACAAGATCCTCGTGCTGAGCGACCTCGTCTTCGAAAACCCGCAGGGCGACGTCGGCACGCTGCAGCTGCTGCGTGACGACAACACGCCCGAATCGGAGGACGACGGCACGCTGATCAACCTGGCGCTGCAGAACTTCCGCACCTTCGATCTCCACTACGCCGCGCCGATCGAGGTGCGGGGCGGGCAGCGAGTGCGGCTCTTGCTCGACTGCCAGCAGCTCACTCAGGCAGGCGACAACACGTGTAAGTCGGCGGTGGGCCTGACCGGCTTCCTCCGGTCGAAGCCGAAGCCGGACAACGAATCCGAGCCGTCGCCGAACGACGAGCAGACCCAACCCTCCAACTGACCCCTTGTTTGCCGCGCATGCGGCAGACAAGGGGGTAGGTCAGATGAGGCCCTCGCGCACGGCGTAGGCCACGGCGTGTGCCCGGTTGCGCAGCTGAAGGCGGGTGGTGATGTCGTGGATGATGTTCTTCACCGTCCGCTCGGAGTACGCCAGCGCCCGGGCGATCTCGGCGGTGCCCTGGC
>WHSR01000123.1 GCA_009379995.1 Streptosporangiales bacterium | reverse complement strand
CGACTTCGCCCGGCGCGACCAGCGCAGCAGCGTCTCCCGCTCCTCCCCCGACAACACCAGCGGCTCTTTCGGGCGGCCACGTCCAGGCATGACAGAGACCGTACATTATCTCGTCGAACTTCAGGCGCAGGACACTAGGCGAGTCCGGCGGTATGCCGACGCCGATCAGCCTCCGGGCGCCTTCCGTTCCTCGCCGCCGCCCGCCGCGATGCGGGTTTCCTCGTCCGGTTGCCGGGCGAGGGCGGCCTCGGCGGAGCCGAGCTGCCAGGGAACGCTGGTGACCATGACGCCGGGGCGGAACAGCAGGCGTGTCTTGAGGCGCAGCGCGCTTTGGTTGTGCAGGAGCTGTTCCCACCAGTGACCGACGACGTATTCGGGTACGAACACGGAGACGATGTCGCGAGGGCTTTTGCGGCGGATGCGCGCCACGTAGTCGAGTACCGGGCCGGTGATCTCTCGATAGGGCGAGTCGAGCACGGTCAGCGGCACCGGGATGCCCCGCTCGTTCCACTCCCGCTGCAGGGCGCCGGTCTCCGCGCGCTTGGTTTGCACGGTTACCGCTGTCAACGTGCTCGGCCGGGTGGCGCGGGCGAAGGCGAGCGCACGCAGGGTCGGCGCGTGCAGCTTGGAAACCAAGACGATGGCGTGGACGTTGCTGGGCAGGGTGGTGCCCGCGCGGCCGGGCTGTAGCTCGGCGGCTATGCGGTCGTAGTGGCGGCGGATTGCCTTCATCGTGAGGTACACCAGCGGCAGGGCGATCGCCACGATCCACGCGCCACGGGTGAACTTGCTGACGAGGATGACCACTAGGACGAGGCCGGTGAACGAGGCGCCGACCGCGTTGATCAAGCGCGACCGATGCGCCTTACGCCGTTCGGTCGCATCGATGTTCTCCCGGAGTCTGCGGTTCCAGTGCCGGACCATGCCGACCTGGCTGAGGGTGAACGATACGAACACACCGATGATGTAGAGCTGGATGAGCCGGGTGGTGCTGGCGTCGAACGCCCAGATCAGCACGCCGGAGAGCAGGCCGAGCAACAGGATGCCGTTGCTGAACACCAGGCGGTCGCCGCGGCGGCCGAACTGACGCGGCAGGAAACCGTCCTCGCCGAGGATGGAGGCGAGGACGGGAAATCCGTTGAATGCGGTGTTGGCGGCGAAGATGAGGATCGCCGCGGTGAAAGCGGCGAGCAAGAAGAAGAGGATCGAGTTGGCGCCGAAGACGGCCGCGGCCACCTGGGCGATGACGGTCTTCTGCTCGTAGCCCGGCGGCACACCGATGAGTTGCTCGGGGTCTTCGGCGACCCGAGTGTTCGAGGCCAAGGCGAGCGCGGTGATCCCGGCGAGCATCGTGATCGTGATGGCACCCATGATCGCCAGAGTGGCTGCCGCGTTCCTGGCCTCGGGCTTCCTGAAGTTCGGCACGCCGTTGCTGACGACTTCCATGCCGGCCAGCGCGGTGCTGCCTTGGGAGAAGGCCCGCAGCACGACCGCGAGCGCGAGCAGGCCGGTGGTCTGCGAGGTCGGTTCGACGTCGAAGGACGCCGACTCGGCGACCGGCCGGCGGCCGACCGTGAGACGCACAGCACCCCACAGGATCATGGCGAACACGACGGCGATGAAGCCATAGGTGGGTATGGCGAAGACCGTTCCCGACTGTCTGACCCCACGCAGGTTCACCACGGTGAGGATCGCCACCATGCCCAGCGAAAGCTGGACGGCGTAGGGAACAAGCGGTTCGATCGCCGAGACGATGTTGGCCACGCCGGCGGCGACAGAGACGGCCACCGTCAGCACGTAGTCGACGAGCAGGGCGCTGGCCGCGACAAGCGAGGCGTTGTGGCCGAGGTTGGCCCGACTCACCGCGTACGCCCCGCCGCCGTGCGGGTAGGCGTGGCAGATCTGCCGGTAGGAAGCGATAACCACAACCAGTAGCAGGACGACCGCCGCTGCCACCCACGGAGTGACGTACGTCAGGGCGAGCCCGCCCACGCCGAGGCCGAGCAGGATCTGCTCGGTGGCGTACGCGTTGGAGGACAGCGGGTCGCTGCAGAAGATCGGTAGAGCCAGCTTCTTCGGCAGCAGCGTCTCGCTCAACTGGGAGCTGCGAAGAGGCCGCCCGACTATCAAGCGCTTGGGGAAGTCGAGAACTGACTTCTTCATCTGCACGAAGCCATCATTAGCACGCTCCGCCGGGAGCGGCGCGGGCCCGACGGATTCACTCTTGGTCGTGCAGGAGCCCCGCGTCGTGGACGAGCAGGGCGATCTGCACCCGGTTGTTGAGGTCGAGTTTGGTCAGGATGCGGGAGATGTGCGTCTTGACGGTGGGGACGCCGAGGTAGAGGGCCGTGCTGATCTCGGCGTTGGATTTGCCCTCGCCGACGGCGACGGCGATCTCGCGTTCCCGGTCGTTGAGCAGCGCCAGGCGGTCTCTCGCCCGGGCCCGGCGCACGTCCTGGCCAGAGTCGGCGACGCGGGCAATGAGGCGACGGGTGACCTCCGGGGACAGGACCGGGTGGCCCTCGGCCACCCGGAGCACGGCGGTCACGATCTCGGCGGGCGGGGTGTCCTTGAGGACGAAGCCGGCGGCCCCGGCGCGCAGGGCGCGCAGTACGTGCTCGTCGGCGTCGAAGGTGGTCAGGATGATGACCTCCGGGGACCGGGTACGGGAACGCAGCGCCTCGGTGGCGGCCAGTCCGTCCATTCCGGGCATCCGGATGTCCATGAGGACCACGTCGGGAGCGTGCCGATCCACCATGGACAGCGCCTCGGTGCCGTCACCCGCCTCGGCGACCACCCGGATGTCGGGGGCGCCGCCGAGCATCATCGCCAGCCCGGCGCGCACGAGCGGGTCGTCGTCCACGACGAGCACGCGGACGGCGGGGGGCTCGGGAGGCTCGGTCATGGCGGCCAGGGTAGCCAGGCCGACAGCCGGAATCCGCCCGGTGCGGTGGGTCCGTACTCCAGGCGTCCGCCGGCCAGGGCGGCGCGTTCGGCCAGGCCGATCAGGCCCTGGCCGGCCCCGGCGCCGTCACCGGCCGCCGGCGGGGCATCGAGGGCTTGGTTGACCACCTGCACAGTCAGCCCTTTCCCCGGAGCGCCGGTCACTGTCACGCTCACCTCGGCTCCCGGCGCGTGTTTGCGTGCGTTGGTCAGTCCCTCCTGGACGATCCGGTACGCGGCGCGGCCCACGCCGTCCGGTACGGTGCCGGCGGTCTCCGCGCGCAGGTCCACCCGCGCGCCGGCCCGCTCCGACTCGGCGACGAGTTCGTGTACGTCGGCGAGGGTGGGTTGGGGAAGTTCCCCGACGGGAGCACGCAGCACGCCGATGACCTCGCGCAGGTCCTGCAGGGCCTGGTGGGCGCTCTGCCGGATCACCGCCGCCGCGCGGGCGATCTCCGGCGCGGGCGCGTCGGGACGGTACTCCAGGGCGCCCGCGTGCACGCTCAGCAGGGAGAGCCGGTGCCCGAGGACGTCATGCATCTCCCGCGCGATCTGTTCCCGCGCGCGGTGTTGGGCCTGCTCGGCGCGCAAAAGGGCCTCGGTCTCGGCCCGGGCGGCGCGTTCGCGGAGGGATAGCATCAGCTGGCGCCGGGAGCGAATGAACAGACCCCACCCGATCACCGCGAGGTTGACGGTGACGCCGAGCAGCACCACAGCGAAGAGGGGGTCGTCGAGGTCGGGGCGCACGGCGACCTGGACGGGTATGAGGAGTACGCCGAGCGTGCCGACGGCCGCCGCGACTCGCAGAGGCCGGTGCACCGCCACGGTGAACAGCGCGGCAACCATCGCGCCGGCGGCCAGCTCGGAGAACGTCGACAGAGCGGTCAGCACCAGGGCCAGCCCGACCGGCCAGCGGCGGCGCAGCCACAGCGCGGCGCATCCCAGGGCACCCATCACCTGGTCCGCGGTCAGCACCCACCCCGGGGTCGCCGGGTCACCGCTGCGGTACACGGACATCGTCACCCCGAAGGCCACCGCGAACAGAAAGATGACGATGTCGACGGCCCAGTCGCGGCGGCTGCGCCGGGGCGCGGGTCCCGGCGCGGGCCCGACCTCGGGACCGTTCATAGTTCAGGAACCTATCCGCCCACACGCGGATGTCCGGGCAGGTGAGAGCGGGCAGCTACCGAAGTAGCGGCAGCCCGATACCTTCGGTCACCGGCCGCGCGCCGCTCGGGGACTTCGGTCGAGGCGGTCGGTACCGACGGCCGACGCGCCGCCGGGCCGGTCGTCTCTAGCGTCGAGCCATGCGCAGGCTCGTTCAGGTCCTCGGGGTCGTCATGGTCCTCCAGGGCGTCGGCGGAATCGTCGGCCGCCTCTTCTTCCCGCTCCCGGACGGCCTGTTCGTCGTCACGTACCTGCCGTTCCTCGCGGGCTATGAGATCTTCGCCAACCTGGTCATGGCGGTCCTCGGGGTGGTCATGCTCGTCGCCGCGGACCGTACCTCCCGAGGAGCGGCCCGATGACCGACGAGGGCCAGGTCACCGCGCCGGCCCCGCGCCCGACGATGCCGCGGCGCATCGCGCCCGCGCTCGGGCTGTTCCTCCTCGCCCCGCTGACCGCCGAGTATCTGATCGGCTACGACGACAAGGTTGGAAGACCCGTTGAACTCCTGGCGGGCTTGCTGATTCTCGCGCCGCTGTACGGCGGTCCCGCACTGATCATCCGTGAGGTGGCACGCCGCACCGGGCGCGGCTGGCCCACCATGATCCTGCTCGCGGCGGCGTTCGGTCTGTTCCAGGCGGGCTTGGTCGACGAGTCGCTGTTCAACGCGTCGTATCGGGACATCGAGTACTGGGACGAGATGCTGAACCCCACGTTCATCCCGGCACTCGGCATCGGTGCCGACATGGTCGTCGGTTTCGTCATCGGGCACGTGATCTGGAGCATCGGCATGCCGATCGCCATCGTCGAGACGTTCGTCACCGGCCGAGGCACGAGACCGTGGCTGGGGGTGGTCGGGTTGACGTTCACCGGCGTCCTGTACGTCGCGGCGTCCGCACTCATCTTCTACGACCACCAGCAGACGGAGCGGTTTCTCGCCTCGGCGCCCCAGCTGATCGGGACGGCGGCCGCGGTGGTCGCTCTGATCGTTGCCGCCTTCGCGGTCGGAAGGCGGCCCCGCCCGGCGATCGACCGGCCGGCGCCGAATCCGTGGCCGGTCGGCGCGGCGGCGTTGACCGCTGCAAGCCTGTTCACTCTGGCGCCGCCGAACTGGCCGGGCGTGGCCGCGAAGATCGCGCTGCTCGCCGTGGTCGCGGCCGCGGTCACCCGGCTTTCCCGGCGAAGCGGGTGGGGCGCCGCCCACCGGCTCGCTCTGGCCGGCGGCGCGCTGCTGAGCCACGCCTGGGTGGCGTTCACCGTAGAGCCACTCGGGGATCCCGCGATCTTCGCCAAACTGAGCCACAACACGGTCTTCGCCCTGGGTGCGGTGGCGCTGCTCGCGGCCGCCGTCCGCGCCCTGCGCGGGACGCGAGGACCGGTATGAACCCGTACGACCCGTGGGTGGGAAGTCGACAGGGAGTCCGAACGATGCAGTCAGGTGCCTCGTCACCTCGCGGTGCGACGGTGGTAGCCCAGCCTCCGGGTGAGCGTGCCCTGGTATGGATCGGGTTTCCCCTGGTCGGCGCGGGGGCCGGGTGGCTTCTCAAGTCCGTGGCGGGCTGGGTGGCCTCCCTGCCGTGGGCGCCGTTCCAGGGGCCGTTCAGGCTCATCGCCTCGGTCGCCGACCGGCCGTTGGCCACGATTGGGGCGCTCGTCGTCGGAGGAGTCGCGGGTCTGGTGGTCGCCTTCCTCGCCGAGAACGACTACGTGTCAGTCACCGTCGGCGACGAGCAGGTCACCCTCGCACGCGGCGGGTCCTCGCGGGACGTGCCGCGCGGATCGATCGAGTCGGCCTTCCTGGACGGGAAACACCTCGTGCTGCTCGGCCACGCGACCGAGGAGCTCGCCAGGGAGGGCGGCGATCTACCGGACGCGACGCGGCTGGAGGATGCCTTCCTGGCGCACGCGTACCCGTGGCACCCGGCCGGCGATCCGTACAAGGACCAGTATCGACGCTGGGTGGAGGACACACCCGATCTTCCGGGGGGCGCCAACGCCCTGCTCAGGGCGCGCGCACGGGCGCTGGGCAAGGGCGACAAGGACGACGCCGCGGAGCTGCGCGCGGAAGTGAGCAAGCTGGGCGTCGTGGTCCGCGACGAGAACAACCGTCAGTACTGGCGCCGCACCGGACAACCCCCGGAAGGTCCGGCTCCCCCTCGGTAGAGGGTTGATCCTCAGCCCGCCGCGACTGCGGCGGCGGCCCCCCGATGTACTCGCGCAAATCCTCGTCCGGCACCGGCGATGCGTCGACCGACTGCGGTGCGCCCGGGCTGCAGCCGCTCGTAGGCCGCCGCGCCCAGCCGACTCGACCACAGGCGCTGAATCCGTGCCGCCGGCTCTACCTGCCGATCCCGAAGAAGGACGACGTAGCCACGGCCAATAGGCACACACACGCCATAGACATACATCCCGAATGTATGTTTTCCTGGAGATGCAGCCCGAGCTAGGAGGTCCACCATGTCGCGTAGCGATTCGCTAGGAACGCCGCAGACTGTTCAGTTGCCCCAAGGCGTGGTCGCCTACCGGGAGACCGGTGACGGGCCGCCGGTGGTGTTTGTTCATGGCCTGATGGTCAACGCCGATCTGTGGCGGGACGTGGTGCCGAGGGTGGCCGAGGCGGGCTACCGGTGCTTGGCACCGGACTGGCCGCTGGGCTCGCACGAAAACCCGATGCTCCCGGGGGCGGACCTGAGTCCTGCCGGGCTGGCCGGGCTGATCGCGGATTTTCTCGCCGCCCTGGAGCTGACCGACGTCACGGTCGTGGCCAACGACACCGGCGGGGCGCTGGTGCAGGTGTTGATGGCACGACGTCCCGAGCGGATCAGCCGGGTGGTCCTCGCCTCCTGCGATGCCCTGGAGCGATTCTTCCCACCGACGTTCGCCATTCTTCCGGTCATGGCCCGGTTGCCGGGCTCGGGATGGCTGCTCGCCCAGGCGCTACGGCCCCGGCCGCTGCAGCGGCTGCCGATCGCCTACGGGTGGCTGTCGCAGCGTCCCATCCCTGCCCAGGTGATGGACTCGTATCTGCAACCCGCGCGTCGGCACGCCGGCGTCCGCCGCGACCTGCGCCGCTTTCTGCGCGGAGTGCACCGGCGGCACACCCTGGCCGCGGCCGAGTCCTTCGGCTCGTACGACCGGCCCGTGCTGCTGGCCTGGGCCGAAGACGACCGGCTGTTCCCGATGTCGCTGGCCCGCCGCCTTGCCGACATGCTGCCCGACGCCCGGTTGGCTCCGGTGGCAGGCTCCCGAACGTTCATTCCCGAGGACCAGCCCGCTGCACTTGCCGACCTGATCGTGGAGTTCGCCGACTCCGCTGCGGCCCCACGTCGATGAGCCCACGGCGACGCCAGCAGGATCGCAGCCGCGCCACCCAGGAGGCGCTGATCACCGCCGCGCGGCGGCTGTTCGCCGAGCGCGGGTACGCCGCCGTACCGGCCGAGGAGATAGTGGCTGCGGCGGGACTGACCCGCGGCGCGCTGCGCCACCATTTCGGCGACAAGAGGGAGCTGTTCCGCGCGGTATTCGAGCAGGTGGAAAGCGAGATCACCGACTCGGTGGCCGCCGCCCTCGCCGGCGCGGCCGACTCCTGGACCGCCGCCACGATCGGTCTCCGGGTGTTCCTGGACTCCTGCCAGGATCCCGAGGTGATCCAGATCGCGCTCACCGACGCCCCGGCCGTACTCGGCTGGGCGTCCTGGCGCACCATCGAGGCCGAGTACGGACTCGGCCTGATCATCGCCGGACTCGACCAGGCCATGGCCGAGGGCATCCTCACCCCACAGCCCGTGGATGTCCTCGGCCACCTCATCCTGAGCGCAAGCATCGAGGCCGCCTTGGTGATCGCACAGTCGGCCGGCCGCCCCACCGCCCGAGCCGACGCCGAACAAGCTCTCCTCGCTCTGCTCAACGGCCTACGAACTCCGCAACACCCACCCACCTAGATCGCGATCGACGGCGTCTTCGAAGGTCGGCGCTGTGATCCGGAGATTCAGCCGGTCGACGCGAGCGGATAGGCTTTCTGCTGGCCACCACCGGGGCTGGAATTCGCCGACACCCGGTTCGACCAGGAATCCGGCCGATGTTCGACGCCTACATCGCCGCGACCGGCGCCGACGCGCCGCCCGACGAGCGGCCGCCGCACGACGACTTCGTCCCCCACCCGTACCGAGCTCGACCTCGACGCCGCCGGCGTCGGCGCCGCCCACATCGTCGAGCACATGGTCAGTCGCCGCTCCGATCGGGTGCCTCCCGTGACCGTGCCCTAGACAGGGCCTCGGGCACCTTGATGGCGCGAGCCTCCGATACAGATGTATCGTTCCTCGCAATACATCTGTATCGGAGGCCGCATGGAAGATACGGCAACGGGCCAGCACCCGGCGACCCCAGGCCCGCGCACCCGGATCCGCGACGCCGCCCCGCGGCAGTTCGCCGCGCACGGCTTCAAGGGCGCCACCGGCCGCTGTATCGCCCACGAAACCGGCGTGTCGCCCGGGCTGGTGCAACACCACTTCCCGTCCAGACAAGCACTGCGCGACGAACGCGGCCCATCGGCGGTGGCCCGGATCGGCCGAGCCCGCCTGTACCTCGCCGCGGAACGGCTCATCCACGAGGACCTCGAAGCCCGCGTCCGGGAAGGGCTCGACCGATACCAACACCCGACAACTGACCGGAGCAGCAGGTGAGCACCGAGAAGATCACTCTCACCGGCGCGCAGCGGGCGCTGCTGGCGTGCGGGGCGATCGGCGCGCCGCTATTCGTCGTCGTATTCCTGGTCGAGAGCGCGATCCCGGCGATCCGTCCCCTGGGTTACAGCCCGCTGCGGCATCCGGTGAGTTCGTTCGTACTCGGCGAGTTCGGCTGGGCGCAGATCGCGAACTTCCTCGTCACCGGGGTGCTGATGCTCGCGTTCGCCGTTGGCCTCCGGCCGGCGCTGCGACCCTACGGCGGCGGGATCTGGGCACCGGTGTTGATGGGGCTGCTCGCCGTCGGCCTGATCGGCTCCGGCGTGTTCGCCGCCGACCCTCTCAGCGGCTATCCGCCGGGAACGCCGATGGTCCCGGACCGTACGACCGAGGGCGCACTGCACGACGCCTTCGGCATCCTCGTCTTCCTGGTGGGCCTACCCGCCGGCTGCTCCGTGGTCGCCTACCGATTCGCGACCTCCGGCCGCAGGGGGTGGGCCGGCTACTCCGCCGGGACCGCCGTCGCGTTCCTGACCGGCTTCGTCCTTACCTCCATGGGTTTCGCGCAGCACCCCACGCTCATGCCGATCGGCGGGCTGCTGCAGCGCCTCACGATCGCCGTCGGGTTGGCCTGGATCACCGCGCTGGCGTTGCACCTGCTGCGGCGAGCATGAGGAGCAGGCTTCACCCCGCACCACCCGGGCGACACCGGCTGGTCGGCGTGGACGGCTCGGTGTGCTGGCAGACCTCTCTGCGGCCGCACGCCCGCTGAGGCTCATGGGCCGGCCCGTCCCTTGACAGACCCGCAGGCCAAGGCACATACTCAACCCATCGGTTGCTCAACTGATAGGTTGATTACAACATGGCAGACGATCAGCTCAGCCTCACCTTTGCTGCGCTGGCCGATCCGACCCGCCGGGCGATCTTGGCCCGCTTGGCAGACGGTGAGGCCACCGTCAACGAGCTGGCCGAGCCGTTCTCTGTCAGCCTCCAGGCGATCTCCAAACACCTGAAGGTGCTCGAACGGGCCGGGCTGATCACCCGCGGCCGCGACGCGCAGTGGCGGCCCTGTCGCCTCGAGACGGCGCCGCTGGAGACCGCATCCGAGTGGATCGAGCGCTATCGGGAAAGCTGGCGCGACCGGTTCGACCGGCTCGATCAGGAAATCCAGGCCATTCAGCGCAAGCAGAAAGGGCGAGACCATGGGTGAAACCGAATTCGTCATCGAGCCGGGCAGGCAGGACATCGTCATGACGCACGTCTTCGATGCGCCCCGAGACGTGGTCTTCAAGGCGATCACCGACCCGAACCTCATCCCCAGATGGTGGGGTCCGCGGCAGTACGAGACCATCGTCGACCACGCCGAGGTCCGGCCCGGTGGTCGCTGGCGGTTCCTCAACCGCGACGCCGAGGGCAACGAGTACGGGTTCCACGGCGTCTACCACGACATCGTGGCGCCCGAGCAGGTCGTCCAGACCTTCGAGTTCGAGGGCATGCCGGGCCACGTTTCGCTCGAGACCGCCACGTTCGAGGAGGTCGGCGGGAAGACGAAGTACGTAGCCGTGTCCGTATTCCAGTCGGTCGAGGACCGCGACGGCATGGCACAGTCCGGCATGCAGGAAGGGGCCAGCGAAACCATGGACCGTCTCGCCGAGGTCATCAGGGGCCTGTGAAGCCGGGCGCCATGCGGCGGAGTGAGGTTCGTGCGCCGCGGAGCCGACCGGCGTGACCCGGCTCCCGACCGCCACGAGCCTCGCTCCCACGCCGGGGGGTCAACCACCGAGCGTCACAACGACCTTCCCCCGCCCATGGCCGGTCTCGACCAGGCGGTGCGCGTCCACGATCCCCTCGAGCGGGAACGTCGCGCGGATCGCGATGCGCAGCGCGCCCTTCTCGTATAGGGCGACGAGCTCCTCCAGCTGTTCGAGAGAACGCCGTGCCCGGACTCCGCGTACACCCAGCTCGTCGGCCAGGTCGTGATCAACCAAAGTGGCGATCCGGTCCCTGTCCCAGACCAGGGCGAGCGACTCCCGCAAGGCCTGCCCGCCGACCGCGTCCAGCGCGGCGTCCACACCGCCCGGCGCGGCCGCGCGCACCCGTTCGACGAGGCCGTCCCCGTAGGCCACCGGGGTAGCGCCCAGACCCGCCAGGTACTCGTGGTTGGCCTCGCTGGCCGTACCGATGACCTCGGCGCCCCACGCGCGGGCGAGCTGGACCGCCACCGTACCCACTCCACCGGCCGCCGCGTGGACGAGCAGGGTGTCACCCGAGCCGACGCCGAGCTCACGCAGCGCGGTGTAGGCGGTATGCCCCGATGACGACATAGCACCGGCGACGTCCCATGGCATGCCCGCTGGCTTGCGCACGAGGGCGTCCACGCCGGCCACGGCGTACTCGGCGAGCGACGCCATGAACGCCCAACCCAGCACCTCGTCGCCCTCGGACCATTCGCCGACACCCTCGCCGACCCGATCGACCACACCGGAGAACTCGTTGCCGAGCCGCTGCGGGAAGCTGACCGGGAAACTCAGCGAGCCTCGCCGGACCCCGACATCGAACGGTTGGATCCCGGCGGCGCGCACCCGGACCCGTACCTGCCCAGGCCCCGGAAGAGGCTCCTCGAGGTCGACGATCTCGAGCACCTCCGGCGGCCCGTGCCTGCCGAAGACCACCGCCTTCACCGGACACCACCTGGCATGACTCTCCCCTAAGTTGATGTATCAACCTCGATCCTAGCCATTGCTAGTTGATGCGTCAACCAAATGCGGTACGGTTGAGAGCGTGAGCGAGCCGCGGTGGCTGAACGAGCGCGAGGCCCGCGCGTGGCGTGGCTACCGCGTGATGCACGACCTGCTGAATCTGCAGATCAGCCGCGACCTGGCCCGCGACACCGGGCTGTCCTGGGCCGACTACAGCGTGCTCGCCGTCCTGTCCGAGGCACCGGAACATCGGATGCGACTCATCGAGCTGGCCGAGCGGATCCTGTGGTCGAAGAGCCGGCTGTCCCACCAGCTCAGCCGGATGGAACACCGCGGCCTCGTACGGCGCGAGACGCAGGCCCCGAACTCGCGCGCCACCGACGCGGTCCTGACGGCCGACGGGCTGCGTGTCATAGAGAAGGCCGCCCCCCACCACGTCGACTCGGTACGCCAACACTTCATCGACCAGCTCACCGACGACCAGATCGACGCCCTCGGCGACGCGGCGGAGAGGGTGGTCCACCGTCTCCGCCCCCTCCTCGAAGACGAAGATTAGCCCGAGCGCGTCATGTCCCCGGCGCACAACGCTGCGCCGACGTAAGACGTACGATCTCCTCGCACCCTCCTTCGCGACCCTCGCACAGGAGCCCCGACATGGCCGACGCGCAGTCCCCCGACCCGCATTCCGAGCTGGCCTCCAAGATCGAGTTTGAGGTGCCACACGCGGCGCGGGTCTGGAATTACTGGATGGACGGCAAGGACCGCGGACGTCGGCGCGGTAGAGCCGATCGACGCGTACGGCGCCGTGGCGCGCAAGCCCCCTACCTCAACCCTCGAGCCTTGAAGAACGTGTAACAGAACGTCCCGTCGTCTTCCGCCGTTCGATACAGGTCCCTGACCCCGGCCGACCAGCCCGCCTCATCCATCAGCCCCTGGCCGAGGGCCTGCTCGCCGACTCCTTCGACCATGGCCGTGAAGGTCTTCCGCGTGAAGCCGTCGACCAACTCCGGTCTGCTGGCATCGACGTAGACCATGCGGGGAGACACCTTGACGTCGCGATAGCCGGCCCGGACCAGCAGCGGATACAGTCGGCGCCCGATCAGGGCATCACCGCCGGCCTGCCTTTGGAGATCGACCAGACACCCAATGGCCCGGCGGGCATGGTGGCTGTCGGGGTGAAAGTAGGCCGAGCCGTGATCGCCCTCGATGACGGTGATCGAACCACCGGGTTTGAGGACTCGCATCAGTGCCTGCAGCGCCCCGGCGGGATTCGGCATGTGCTCCAGGACGAAACACACGAAGACGTGATCGAAGTGGGCCGACGGGAAGGGCAGGTCGAAGATGTCGGCACGTTGGAAGGTCACGTTTCTGAAACCCGCCTCCCGCACCTGCCGCCGCGCCTCGGCCAGCGACTCCTCGGAGACGTCGATGGAGGTGAAGGCGGCCCGAGAGCTGTTGCCGGCCAGGATCACCGTCTGCGCACCAATGCCGCAGCCCGCCTCCAGCACCAGGTCCCCAGCGCGATAGAGGGTATCGGCGTGCAGAAGCTCGGTCAGCGTGGTGGCCTGGTCGGTGAGCCGGGTGCTCTCCTTGGCCGAATATCCGTGGACGTAATCGACGCTCATCGAGTTCTCCCGGAGATCATGGTCGGGTCGCCTTTCGGGTCGGGTTGAGCGGCTTACGGCCGGGCCTGCGTTGAAGGTCGGTGACGAGGAAGACCGCGCCGAGAACGAGCGCGAGACCGGCGGGCGTGCTCCAGCCCAGTCGCTCGTCCAGGAACATGGTCCCCCACAGAAGGCCGAAGACCGGAACCAGGAAGGTGACGGTGAGCGCGCCGGTCGGGCCCACCCTGTTGACGAGACGGTAGAACAGGACGAAGCCGAGCGCGGTGCAGGCCAGGGCGAGGGTGAGCACGGCGGCGACGACGGTGCCGCCGGGAACATGCCGGGGAGGCAGCGCAAGCGCCGGGACCAGCAGAAACGCGGCGGCACCCAATTGCTGGCCGGCCGCGGTGGTGAGCGGAGGGGTCTCGGGGAATCGGGTCTTGGCGTAGACACCGCCCACTGCATAGAAAAGCGCGGCCAGCAGGCTGGCCAGGGTCGCCAGGAGGAGGGCGCCGTCCAGGCGCAACGGCCCAAGGCCGACCAGGACAGCTACCCCGACCACTCCCAGGAGGACGCCGGCGAGCTGCCGTCGGGACGGACGGCTGCGCTGGCGCGCCGAGGAGACCAGCAGGGCGAAGAGTGGGGTGGTGGCGTTGAGGATCGCGGCCAGCGAGGCGGTGATCCGCAGTTCGGCGGCCGCGATGAGCGTGAACGGAACGGCCGCCGACAGCGCTCCGAGGATCAAGAATCCCAACAGATCGCGGCGAACGTCGGGCAGCTTGCGCACCATCGCGGCGACCACGAGAAGCGCCAGCCCGGCCAGCAGGACGCGGGCCTCCATCAGGCCGACCGGCCCGAGCGCCGGGGCTGCCTGCCGTATGAACAGGAACGAAGCCCCCCACAACGCGGCCACGCCCACCAGCACGAACAGGTCGATGACTGCCATGGTCTCCCCGCGCTCGCTGGACTCGCGTGACGGGTCATTGATACGGCACAGTGTTCCGATGAGACAAACAAGTGCTATTTAGCCTGTGGATGAGTGAGGCTCATGAACCTGCCGCAGCTGCGCGCGCTGCGCGCCGTGCACGAGGCCGGCAGCGTGACGGGCGCCGCCGACCTACTCACCATCACGCAGTCGGCCGTGAGCCACGCGCTCGCCTCATTGGAGACCGAGCTCGGCCTGCTGCTCGTGGTACGCGACCGGACGGGCTGTTGTCTGACCGAGGCCGGCCGGCGCCTGCTGCCACACGCCGTCGAAGCGCTGCGGCACGTCGACCGACTGGCCGAAGAGGCCACCGCCGCCGCCGGATTGGTCACCGGGCGCCTGCGGCTGGGCGCCCTGCCGAGCGCGTGCCGGATCCTGCCCCCGCTCATCCGGAGGTTCGGCCGGCGGTATCCGGCCGTCCAGGTAGTCCTCCTCGAGGGGACGGACGACGAGGTCGACGAGTGGATCGAACGCCGTGTCGTCGAGCTCGGCGTCGTCACCGGCCCGCGCCCGGACCTGCACACGGTCCCCCTCGCCGACGACGAGATGCTCGCGGTCCTGCCAGCGGAGCATCCTCTGGCGGGCGAGCTGGACGTGTCCCTCCCCGAGCTGGCCGACGACCCGTTCCTCCTGTCGAGCGGCGGCTGCGAACCCCTCATCCGCCGCCTCTACGGCGAACAGGGGATCCCTCTGGCACCGGCTCACCGGGTGCGGGAGATGACCACCCTGCTGGCCATGATCCGGGAGAACCTCGGCGTCAGCGTCATCCCTTCCCTCTCCCTGAACGGCACGGCCGAGCGCATCTCCGCGCTACCCCTCCGCCCGGCGGCCCCACGCAGCCTGCTGCTCGCCGCGCGATCCGACACCGACCTGGGCCCCGCCGGGAGCGCCTTCCTCGATACGGTTCGGGTATGAGCCAACGAGTGCCGTTCACCGGCGCTGAGAAGGAGAGCCTGCACGTCAGCCTCGATCGGCACCGCGACGTGGTCCTGTGGAAGGTTGAGGGCCTCGACGACGAGCAGCTGCGACGGCCGATGACCCCGTCGGGCACGAACCTGTTGGGCCTGGTGAAACACCTGGCCGCCGTCGAGTACGGCTGGTTCTGCCAAACATTCGGGCGCAAGACAGAGCCGCTGCCGTTCGACGAGGACGACGAGAACGCCGACCTGCGGGTGACCCCGGAGGAGACCACCGCCGACATCCTGGCGTTCTACGGCAGGGCCCGCGCGGCGGCCGACAAGGTGATCGACGAACTCGGTCTCGACGATGTCGGCACCGCCTGGTTCGGCGAGACCGTGTCGATGCGATGGGTGCTCATTCACATGATCGAAGAGACCGCCAGGCACGTCGGCCACATGGACATCGTGCGCGAACTCATCGACGGAGCCACCGGCGATCACCGTCGGGGCTGACCCGGGCTCACGGCAGCGTGTCGAGGTACTCCTTGGCCAGCCGCTTCGGCGCGCGGACGAGCCACGCCTCGACTATCAGCTCCTCGAGCTCGGCGGCGGCGATCCGGTCGAGGCGGACCAGGATCGCCGGATAGCCGTCGAAATGCGGGGTGGTGAAGAAGACGTCCGGGTCGTCGGCGAGCAGCGCCTCCTTCACTCCGACGTCTGTCACATGAGCACCCAAGATCGGCCCGTCCGGCGCCTCGTCGCCGAGGGCTTCGATGTCCGCGCGCCGAAGCGGCCGTTCCCACACGAATCCCTTGTCCTTGACCTGCCACGCGGGGATACCCCGCGAAGACCGTTCGCTCGTCTCGGGCAACGCCAGCGCGATCCGACGCACATCGTTCCAGGTGGCCACCCTCGAAACCCTAGACCGGCACGCGGCCGCCGCGATCCTTATCGACCCGTGCGGTGCGGCGAGCGGCAGTGGTCGGCGATCGCGTCGACGACGGTGAGCGCATCATGCAGGGCCGCGACGTCGTGGGTGCGGATGTAGTCCACACCGTGCCAGGCGGCGTACAGCTCGGCGGCCAGGCTGGCGGGGCCGACATCGGCGATGTCGCGTCCGGTGAGTGTCCGCAGGAACGACTTGCGCGACGGTGAAACCAGGACGGGCGCCCCGAATCGGGCCTTGAGATGCCGGATGCCCGCCAGGACCGCGAGTGAGGGCTCCGGGGTGCTCCCCAAGAGGTAGCCGAGGACGGCGAAGCCTTTTCCGGATGCGGTGCCGCCGCGAGTGAGAGATCGCCAGGACCCCGTAGCCGGCCGCAGCCAACAGGAAGAACAGCACGTAGCCGACGCTGGCGATGGTGATCTGGTCGACACTGCCCGCCAGGCCGGAGGCCATGCCGACCGCCTGCACCACGCTGCCCAGGACGTACACGCCGAGCGTCGCGAAGGCTCCCCACACCAACACGGTCAGGACGGCCGGAGGAACAAACCTCGGGCGTTTGGCGACCGACAGCAGCGCCACCGCCGCCCCCAGCCCTTTCAGTCCGACGACAAGCCAGTTCATCACGGTGATCCCGGAGGCGTACTGGGCATAGGGGCCGTCGGCGAAGTGGTCGGTGCTCTCGAAGACGATGTTGACCACCGCGAACCCGATGCACCACAGGGCCATCAGTACGCCGACCACGGTGACCCCAGCGCCGGGTTGCATATGGGTTAGGGGACGATCAGTTGCGGACACAGCGGCGGAGGCCATGTCTGCAGTTACTAAGGCGATCGAAAGTAAGTCGACTGATGTGTGTTTATGCGGTGATGTAGCGCAGGTGCGGGTCGCCGAAGAACGCCCGGACGAGTGCGGGCAGTTTCTGCAGGCGTCGCAGGGCGGAGACAGCTTTGTCTTTG
>WHSR01000167.1 GCA_009379995.1 Streptosporangiales bacterium | reverse complement strand
GAAATGCTGCATAATGCCCGGAAGATCACAGAAGCGCACGTCGATGAACTCGACGCCCTCATTCTTGACGAACGTGAGGAGTTCGTCGGCGTTGCTGAACATCCAGCCTCCTTGGCCCGGCCCACAGCCCTACGGCTTGTCCGGTAGTGCATGCATGTGTTGTTCCGGACGCTATGAGCGGGGAGTTTCCCGACCATGTCTCCGATGTTTCGCTCATGTTACGCAGCTTGGATGACTGACGTTGCCCCGGCCGCGGCACGCCCACCAAGCCCACACTAGCCTGACCGGGTGACCCACGACGACGCATCTGAGGCAGGAAAGCTCGGGCTGCCGGCGAGCGGGCCCGGTTCGCCCGCCGGGTGGGGACGACGGTTCGCCGCGCTCTTCGTCGATTGGGCGATCGCGAACCTGATCGCATACGTCGTCTCCGGCGGGACGTTGCCGTGGGACACGGAGCGCGCGGTGGCCTGGCTGCCGCCCGCATGCTGGTTCGTGCTGGTGTGGCTGTCAACGGCCCTGACCGGGGCGAGCCCGGGCCAGCACCTGCTCCGCCTGCGGGTGATCCGGCTGGACCGCCAGCGGATCGGGCTGCCGGTGGGCGGGATCCGTACCGCCCTGATCGCGCTGGTCATCCCGCCGCTGGTGTTCACCCGCGAGGGACGCGGTCTGCACGACCTCGCCGTCGGCACGGTCGTAGTGAACGGGCCCCCGTGACGGAACTCGTTAGCGGCGCTGTTGGGGTGGTGCCATGCCACCCTGGGGGAGCTTCATGCCCTTCGGCAGCGGGCCCTTGGGCATCGGGATCGGCTGGGTCTTCAGCGCCCGCAGCCTGGACCGCAGCTCGGTGATCTCCGCGCCGCGCAGCTTGCGGGGGAGCTTCATGACGTGCTTGGACAGCTTGGGCAGCGGCAGCTCGCCCTCGCCGCGGCCGACGACGATCTCGTGAATCGGGGTCTCGGGGGAGATACGTGCATGCTGGCGCCGGCTCTGCTCCAGCAGGTTGGCGACCCGCTGTGCCGAGTTGCCTTCGGCCACCAGCACGATGCCGGCCTTGCCCACCGCGCGGTGGACGACGTCCTGATGCTTGTTGGTGGCGATCACAGGGGTGGTGTCCCAACCGCGCCGGAGGGTGCCCAGCGCGGCCATTGCTGCCCCTGGCTGGTCCTCGATCTGGCCGTACGCGGCCCGCTCGGCGCGCCGTCCGAAGATGATCGCACCCGCGAGCAGTGCCATCGGGAAGCCGAGGAATGGCCACATCCACAGCGGGCCGATGAGGAACCCGAGCCCGGTCGCGACGCCCAACACGATCAGGATGATCCCCAGCGTGATCCAGCCGATCCAGCGGTCGGATCGCCGGGCCATCCGGTAGGTCTGTTTGATCTGTGCGATGCGCCCCTTCTTCGGGGCAGCGTCGTCCTGCTTGTCCTTGCGCGCCATGCGTTACAGGGTAAGGGAGAGCGGGCGGGCGCAGAAATCGGCCGCGGGGCGCCGTCCTCGCATCGGATCAGGTGACCAACCCGGCGAATCTGCGCGGGTTTCCCAATCTGATCGCTAGCTGGCCGCCTGGAGCTGGCGGGCCTCGAGCGCCTGGCGGTAGAGGCGGCCGGCTCGGTAGGACGAGCGGACCAGCGGCCCCGACATCACGCCGGCGTAGCCGATCGCGGTGGCCTCGTCGCGGAGCTCGACGAACTCCTCCGGCTTGACCCACCGCTCGACCGGATGGTGCCGCGGCGTCGGGCGCAGGTACTGGGTGATGGTGATCAGGTCGCAGCCGGCCTCATGCAGGTCTCGGAGCGCCTGGGAGGTCTCCTCGCGGGTCTCGCCCATACCGAGGATCAGGTTCGACTTCGTGACCATCCCGGCGGCCCGGCTCAGGCTGAGCACATCGAGCGAACGCTCGTACGTGAACGCCGGCCGGATCCGCTTGAAGATCCGCGGAACCGTCTCGACGTTGTGGGCGAACACCTCAGGCGAGGCGTCGAAGACCTGTTGCAGCAGGTCCGCCTTGCCGGAGAAGTCCGGCGTCAGGATCTCCACACCGGTGCCGGGGTTCAAGGCATGGATCGCCCGGACCGTCTCGGCATACAGCCAGGCGCCCTCGTCGTCCAGATCGTCGCGGGCGACGCCGGTGACCGTCGCGTACCGCAACCCCATCGCCTGGACCGACTCGGCGACCCGCCGCGGCTCGTCCCGGTCGAGTGGATCAGGCTTGCCGGTATCGATGAGGCAGAAATCACACCGCCGGGTGCAGCTCTCACCGCCGATGAGGAAGGTCGCCTCGCGGTCCTCCCAACACTCGTAGATGTTGGGACAGCCGGCCTCCTGGCAGACCGTGTGCAGGCCCTCCCGTTTCACCAGCGACTGGAGCTCGCGGTACTCCGGTCCCATCGTGGCCCTGGTCCTGATCCACGATGGCTTCTTCTCGATCGGCGTCTCACTGTTGCGCACCTCGAGGCGCAGCAGCCGACGGCCTTCTGGGACGACGCTCACCCCACCAGCGTACGTTCCCCCGCCTGGATCGTGGCAACGTGCCGTTCCACGACGGGTGAGACGTCCGCCACAGTGACGGGATGCCCCAGCTCAGCGGACAGTGAGGTGACCCCCGCGTCGGCGATGCCGCACGGCACGATCCGGCCGAACCAGCTCAGGTCGCAGTCGCAGTTCAGTGCGAACCCGTGCATGGTCACGCCCCGGGCGACCCGGATGCCGATCGCGCCGACCTTTCGGTCGGGGCCACGGTCGTCGGCCGCGATCCAGACGCCGCTGCGGCCATCGATCCGACCGGTATCGACGCCGAACTCCGCGCACACGTCGATCAGCATCTGCTCCACCCGGCGCACATAGGCCACGACGTCGACGGGGTCGGTCAGCCGCACGATCGGGTAGCCCACGAGCTGACCCGGGCCATGCCAGGTAATCTTGCCGCCGCGGTCGACGTCGATGGTGGGCGCCCCGGCGCCGGGCAGAGGGCGTTCGTGGGGTTCGGTCCGTTTCCCGGCGGTGTAGACGGATTCGTGCTCGAGTAGCAGTACCGTGTCGTCCACGGCACCGTCGGCCCGCTGGGCGTGCAGCTCACGCTGGTCTGCCCACGCGGCCTCGTACGGCACGAGGCCGTCGTAACGCATTACCCGGATTATGCCCATGCGGTCTAGGGTAAGCCTGCGCTGGAGAGCGTTACCACGGTGCGGTGGATAAGCTGAGTCAGCCCCGCACCGGCCCAGGCCCTGCAACGATTGATGAATGGACGACGCCGTGCATGTTCCGGGTTACATGCTGGAGCAGCAACTTGGGAGTGGTGAGTACGGTGTCGTCTTCGCGGCGCGGGAGGAGAGCTCCGGGCAGCTCGTCGCGGTGAAGGTACTGCCGGTCGGTTCCCCATCTGCGCGGCCGCAGGCCGTCCGGGAGGCCGCCCTGCTCGGCTCGATCGACCATCCGCACCTGGTGCCGGTCTACGGTGCGGTCGAGGTGGCCGATGGCGTCGCGCTGATCATGGAACTGGCGGACGGCGGGAATCTGGCCGGATTGCTCGCCGCGCGGGGGGCATTGTCACCGGGCGAGGTCGTCACGATCTTCGCGCCGATCGCTCAAGGGCTGGCGGAGGCGCATCGTCGCGGCGTAGTGCACGGCGACCTGCGGCCGGCCAACGTGCTGTTCACCGGTGACGGACGTCCAATGCTGGCCGACCTGGGCGTCGGCCGGCTACTGGGCGAGCACCGGCCGTCCCCCGAACCTGGCTTCGCCGCGCCCGAGCTGGCCGGCGGGCGTCCGGCCACCCCCGGCTCCGACCTGTACGGGCTCGCGGCGCTGACCATTGTGGCGCTGACCGGGCAGCTTCCGGGCGTGCCGCCCGTCCTGCCAGGGCTGCCGCCGGCGACGTACGGCGCGCTGTCGAGTGCGCTGCAACCAGATCCCGGCCGCCGGCCCGACGCAGAGTCGTTCGCGAACGCGATGTTCGCGCTGGCCGATCCCGAGCCGGTCGTTCTTGACGTTGTGCCCACCGCTGCGAGCGAGTCGGCGGCGCTGGTCCGCGATCAATCGACGGACGAGCACCCTACGGTCGACTACGAGCGGGCGAGCCGACGGGCGCGTGATGATCGCTCCGGCCGGCGCGGGCGCCGGTCCCTGGGCCGCGCGGACATGTCGGCCGAGGAGGTGCCGGTTTCAGCCCGCAGCGAGCCGGACGAGCATCCGGTGGCACGGACGGGACGGCGAAGGCCCCGGCGGCGGGACGTGCTGACCGTGGTGGCGATCGTGCTGACCCTGCCGGTGATCGCCTTGGGCGTCGTGTTCGTGGTGAACCAGGTCAGGGGTGTTGACCCCTCGGACCTGCCGCTGGCCGGCCGGGCGACGTCGACGGAGGAGGCGGACGAATCGACCGAGTTGTGTGGTGGCCCGCAGCCGGCGCCGACGGAGCAGCCGCCGGAGGTCTCCGACTGGACCAACGTGGTCGAGCACCTCTATGACCAGCGCGCGGCGGCCTACGCGGAGCTGGACTCGGAACTGCTGTGCGAGGTGTACTCGCCCACCCACCCGCGGCTCGCCCGCGACTTCGACGTCTTGCAGGCGTACGCCGAGGAAGGTGTGATGGCTGTTGGCCTGCAGTTCGAGGTCGTGACGGCCGAACTCGTCTCGCAGGAGAGCGGGCTGGTGGTACTTGAGGTCACCGACCGGGTGAGCCCGTATCAGCTCGTCGATGCCGAGGGGCTGGTCGTCGCGGACCGGGAGGGCGTGCCGGAGGCGACGTGGGAGATGGAGCTCGTGCCGGCTGCCGACGCGTCCGGCTGGCGAATCGGCTGACCAGCCGCTTTGCCACACCCGTTGCCACACCCGTTGCCG
>WHSR01000143.1 GCA_009379995.1 Streptosporangiales bacterium | reverse complement strand
TCTCTCTCCTCCTACCAACCCGCAGGGATGCGGGCAGCCATGACCGCGGCGACGGCGCTCAGCGCATTGTCCGTCCTCGCCCTCGCGCGCACCCCAGTACCCAACCAGCAACCGGCGACGGTGGCCCAGCACCAGCGCGCCATCGACCACTCGGCAACCTGACCCTGACCCTCGGTATAGAGGCTTCTCACTGAGCGTGGATCTGTCTCGTCTACGAGCAGATGCTGCAGAGGTTCGTTACGGAGAACAGGTACCCGGCCCTGGCGCGTCTCGTGGCCTCGGACGCCTTCGATGACTTCGACGAGCCCGACGACGAGTGGCTGGAGGGCGACTTGGAGTTCGGTCTCGAGCGCCGAGCGTCCCGCAATCACCCGTGATCTTGCGCTCTCCCCTCACGTGCGAGCCAGGCGGGACGGCTGCCTAGCTGCGTGTTTTGGGTCTGAACGCAACATTGGTGCGGTGCCGCCATGGCGCAGGTTTGATGCGGGGAAGCCGGTCACCACTTCCATCGGCCGGGGGCGGAGGAGTTGACGCATGGCTGCCGGTACGGCCTCGCGGAATCCTGAGGTTGGCGTCAGCATGCTCCGCCCCCGAGTGAAGCCGGAGCATGCGCCGTATCGCATCTCGGGTGGCCGTATTCGCTTGGGCGGGGTGTCGTACGGGATCGCGGCGGAGGTCAAGGACCCCACGGGTTCGGTATGGACCCTTCTGGGCTGCATGGACGGCACCCGGACCGTCGAGGAGATCGTGGCGCGGGTGCTGGAGCTGCATCCGGACGAGTCGGCCGAGTCGGTGCGGGACGGCGTGGAGTTGTTCATCCGGTCCGGCTACGTCGAGGATGCGGCTTCGCCGGACCCGGCCGAGCTGACCGAGCGTGACAAGGAGCGCTACGGCCGGGGCCGGATGTACTTCCGGTGGCTCGACCTGACGCCAAGGGCGAACTCGTGGGAGCCGCAGTTGGCGCTGCGCCGGGCGCGGGTGACGGTGGTGGGCGTCGGCGGTACCGGTGGGATCGCGGCGCTGGCCCTGGCCGCGAGCGGGGTAGGCAGGCTGCACTGCGTCGACCACGACACCGTCGAGCTGTCGAACCTGAATCGGCAGGTCTTGTACGGCGAAGAGGACATCGGTCTGCCCAAGGTGGAGGCCGCGGTCCGCAGACTTCGCCGGCTCAACAGCGACATCGAGATCGACGGCAGGTACCTGCGGATTCAGGGCGTCGACGACGTGGTGGCGCTGGCCGAGGACTGCGACGTGCTGTTGCTGGCCGCGGACCGCCCGCCGGAGCTTCGGATCTGGACCAACCGGGCGTGTCTGGCGGCGGGTAGGCCGTGGGTGGATGCGGGCTACCACGGCCCGGTCGGCTCGGTGGGCACGTACGTCCCCGGGGTGAGCGCCTGCTGGGAATGTCTGCGGGCAGCCCAGGACGAACGCCACCGGGAGTTGGGCGCCAACCGCGACGACGCCCAGCGGCGCAGCGCGGCGGTGGCCAACGCGGTGGCCGCCCCGTCGGCCGGGATCTCCGGCTACCTCGCGGCGCACGCCGTACTGGGGCTGCTGACCGGGGTGGCACCGATTCCACCGGGTCGCATCCACGGCATCAACCTGTCCGAGCTGGCCGAGCCGTTCGTGCTGGACGACCTGCGGCGTCCCGACTGCCCGGGGTGCGGGGAGTCGGCGTGACGGGTGCCCTCGCGGCGGAATCACCCCCAGTCACCGGGGCAACCCGGGTACGGCTGCACGCGTTGAGTATGCGTCCCGAGGGGGACTCGTGGGTCATCGGGCGGGTGGAGACCGGCGAGTTCATCTCCGTACCGGCGGTCGGACAACGCGTCGTGACCCTGCTGTCGGAGGGCCGGACCGTGGACGAGATCGTCCACCGGCTCCGCGAGGAGACCGGCGCCGACGTCGACGTCGCCGGCTTCGTCTCCTCGCTTGCCGGTCTCGGCTTCGTGGCCGCCGTCGACGGACGGCCCGTCGACGGGCCGGCGCCGCCCCGTCCGAGCCTGCCCTGGCTGAAACCCCGGCACGTACGGTGGCTGCTGCACCCCGCGACTGCGGCGGCCGCGGCCCTGCTTATCTGCGCCGCAGTGGCCGCGGTCGCCGCCGATCCCTCGCTCGTTCCCCGCTACCAGGATCTGCTGTGGAGCAGGCACGGCAGCGCGGTGATCCTGGTGAACGCGGCGATCGCCTGGACCATCATCTTCGTCCACGAGCTCGCCCACCTGACTACGGCGCGGGCGGTCGGCGTGCCCGCGCGGATGAGCCTGTCCACCCGCCTGCAGTTCCTCGCCGCGCAAACCGACGTCAGCGGGGTGTGGGCGCACCCACGCCGCATCCGGATGACCGTCTACCTCGCCGGGATGACAGTCAACCTGGTCGTCGCCGCGGTCGGCGTGCTGGTCCTCGCGGCCGCGCATCCCCACGGGGTCACGTACCGGCTCGTCGCCGCGACCGTGCTGATGTCGCTGCTGCTCCTCCCGACCCAGCTGTTGATCTTCATGCGCACCGACGTGTACTTCGTCGTGCAGGATCTCACCGGCTGCGGCAACCTCTACGCGGACGGCTCCGCGTACGTGTTCTATCAGGTCAAACGGCTCCGGTACGGGCTGCGCCGCGCCGCGAAAGCCCCTGCTGACCCGAGCCGCGAGCTGCCTGGCCGGCAACGACGGGCGGTCCGCGCGTACAGCCTCATCCTGGTCGGAGGGACGGCCATCTGCCTGGCGGTCGCGGCCACCATAACCCTGCCCGTCGCCGTCACCCTCCTCGCCCGTGCCGCCGGAGACGTGACGGGTCATTCGTCGGCAGCCGGCGTCCTCGACGGCGCGGCCGTCTTCCTCGTCATCGGCGGCTTCCACGTTCTCTGGGCCCGCACCTGGTGGCGCCGCCACGGGGCACGCGTGACGGGCTACCTCGCGGCCCGCCGACACCACCAGCCGAAAGGAGGTGAAACGAATGGAAAGGATCGAGATCCGCAAGCTCGACAAGCTTGAGTGCACGAGCCAGTGCGGCGACTACGACTCCGTTCCTACCTAGTCGTTTGTCGTGGGCCGCCCGCGGGTTCTGGCGGCCCACTCCATCCATAAGGAGATGGACGACATGGAAGCAATCGAAATTCGCAGACTCGACAAGCTCGAGTGCACGTCCCAGAGCGGTAGTGCTAACGGCTCCTGAGCACGCTTGGCGAAGCGGAGGTGAACGGCATGGAAAGGATCGAGATCCGGAAGCTCGACCGGCTTGAGTGCACGACTCCGGTCAGCTCGAGCAGGTATGACTGACCGTGGGACGGAGCCCTTCGAACCATTTCCAGGACTTCCGAGTCCCCATAGGAGATGAGCCGCGTGGAAAATATCGAAATTCGCAAGCTGGACAAGCTGGACAAGCTGGACAAGCTGGAATGCACAAGTCAATCCAATAACGGGATCAGCGGCTAGCGAGTGATGCGGGTAACCGACAGGACGCAGGTGGGCGGGGAAAGCGCCGGGAACGCCCGGGCGGCACGGTACCGGGACGTGTTCGCGGTAGGTGAGTTCCGGGCGCTGTTCGCCGCCCACCTGCTGTCCCTGTTCGGTGACCAGCTCGCCAAGATCGCGGTAGCGGTGCTGGTGTTCTCGCATACCGACTCGGCGTTGCTGTCCGCCGCCGCCTTCGGCATCGGCTACCTGCCGTGGGCCGTCGGCGGGCCGTTGCTGTCCGCGCTGTCGGACCGGTATCCGCGGCGCACGGTGATGGTGACCTGCGACCTTGCCCGTGCCGCCCTGGTGGGTGCGTTGGCGGTGCCAGGGATTCCGGTTCCCGTCCTTATCGCCGTCCTGTTCGTCGCCGCGCTGTTCACCCCGCCGTTCCAGGCGGCCCGCTCGGCGACCCTCCCGGAGGTCCTCGACGGCGATACCTACGTGGTCGGCCAGGGCCTATCCACGCTGTCGATGCAGCTGGCCCAGGTGCTCGGCTTCGCGGCGGGCGGCGTCCTGGTTGCCGTCGTCACGGCACGTGGCGCGATCCTCGTCGACGCCGTCACGTTCGCGGTGTCCGCGCTGCTCGTCCGCGCCTTCGTGGCCGACCGGCGGCCGCCCGCCGCGGCCCGCTCGTCGTCGTGGCACTCCGACGTACGGGACGGCTTCCGGCTGGTCTTCGGCGACCAGGTGCTGCGTACGTACCTGCTGCTGGCCTGGGTCGGCGCCGCCGCCGTCACCGCGCCGGAGGGACTCATGGTCACCTACGCCGCGCACCGGCACGGCGGCCCCGCGACGGTGGGCGTCCTCCTGGCCGCGATGCCGCTGGGAATGGTGGTCGGCGCCGTGCTGTACGGCCGGTTCACCCCGCCGTGGCGGCGACGGCGGCTGATCAGGCCGATGGCTTTCGGCGCCACCCTGGCCCTGCTGCCGGTCTGGATGGACCCACCGCTGGCCACTGTGCTCGCCCTGCTCGTCCTCGCCGGGTTCGGCAGCGCCTACGTCATCGTGCTGAACGCCATGTTCGTCCAGACGGTACCCGCCACCCATCGGGGCCGCGCGCACGGCGTGGCGGCAGCCGGGCTGATGATCGGGCAGGGCGGCGGCACCGCCCTGGCCGGGGCGGTCGCCGACGTCCTCGGCGACCCGGCCGCCGTGATCGGCTTGTGCGGGCTCGCCGGAGCGCTCGCCGTCGTGCCCATCGCGCTCACCTGGCCCCGTACCGGACATACGCCATTCCCACAACACCGTGAACGACCTGGAAAGGAGGAAGCCATGCGCGGCATCGATTGGGACTGATACGGTAATCTGCCGATGCGCGCGGGGGCGGGACCGATGGTTTCCGCCCCCGCCGCAGTTACCCCGGGGAATTTGCGTTTCATGCCGGCGTCCCGTCGTTTCGGCAGGGCGGATCGTGCGGTATGTCGTGCAGGTAGGTGTTCCATTCCTGCTCGGTGATGGGATCGCCTGCGCTCTTGCAGATGGCCGCGATGATGGCGTTCTCGTCCGTTTGCCAGGTCCGGATTGTCTTGTCGGCGCCTCCGGCCGCCAGCATGTCGCCGTTGGGCCGGAACGCCGCTGCGATCAGCGGGGAGCCGGTGGAGGTGAACACGGCCGTATGGGTCGGGCGCTCCGGGTCGGTCGTGTCCCAGAGCCATGTGGTGCCGTCGATGACGGTAGCGGCGAGCAGGTGGTTGCGCGGATGAAAGGAGAGCGCGTAGATCCGCCCCGCCGGGCCGGTGATCGGCTCGCCGATCCGTCGCGGTCTGGCGGGGTTGCTCATGTCCCAGAGGATGACCACGCTGTCCACGCCGCCTACTGCCAGCATGTCGCCGTCGGGGCTGAACCTCGCGCTGTAGGCGTAGCTGGTGAGGCCACCGAGCCGGCCGCGCGCCCGCGGCGCATCGGCGTCGGCCAGGTCGTACAGGTACACGTGGCTGTCGGCGTTCCCGGCCGCCAGGTACCGGCCGGACGGGTGCCAGTCCAGGTCGAGCACGATGTCACGGGGGTCGTCGAGTACCGCGGTCGGCCGCGGCCGCTGCGGCTCCGTCAGATCCCAGAGCCGGATCGCCTCGTCGAGTCCCCCGGCCGCGAGCATCGAACCGTCCGGGCTGAAGGCCACTGTGTTGACTTCCTTGCTCGAGCCGCCGAGCCGCGCAATCCGCTGGGGATCGCCGGGGCCGGAGACGTCGAACAGGTACACCTCGCCGCCGACGGTGCCCTGAGCAATCAGCCGACCGTCGCCCGATATGTCACCCGCGCCGCTCGGCATGGCATCGCCACCGGGCGCTGCTAGCCCGTCCAGCAGCTGCTTGGGGTCGGCCGGGTCCGAGGTATCCCACACCGCGGCGTCGGCTGCGGAGAAGACGGCGAGGCGCCTGCCGTCCGCGGTGAACGGCGTGTTGAAGATCGGCGACGACGTGCGTCGCGGCAGCGTTGCCGACAGGTCCCAACTGCGTACCGTCCCGTCCGTGGCGACGGAGAGAATCGACTCGCCGTCGTCGGTGAACGTCGCCCAGGTGACCACGTCGGGATGCGGCAGGGTCTGCACCAAGGTCCAAGTCGAGGTGTCGAAGACCCGGATCGTCGAGTCGGAGCTGCCGGCGATGAAGTACCGGCCGTCCGGGCTGAACGCCGTAGTGGTGACGCGAAGATCGAACAGGTCGCTGATCACCTTGTCCGATGCCCGCGGCGTAGGCGACGAGATGTCCCAGAGCCGGATCCTGCGGTCGTGCGAGCCGGCGGCGAGGGTTTTCCCGTCTGGGGCGAACGACACCGCGGGTACCGGCCGGTCACCGGCGCGGAGTACGGCGGCCCGCTCCGGCTCACCCGTGACATCCCACAGCTGCACCTCGCCCGCGTCGTTGCCGAACGCCAGCCGGTCGCCGTCGGAGCTGTAGGTGACGGTGTTCGTCGTCGTGCCGGACCTCAGCGGGGCGAGCTCACGCGGTGCGGCCGGGTCGCTGATGTCCCAGCGGAACACCCCGTACCCTCCGGCGGCGACGAGTTCTGACCCGCTCGGATCGATGTCGAGCCGCTCGATGGGTTCCGTGGGGCCGTGCTCGGCCACGCCGAACCTCTTCGGGGCGCGTGGACGGGAGACGTCCCACAGGGTGATCGCCGCATCGGTGTCGCCGATGGCGAGGACGGCATTGTCGGGTGTCAGCGCCAGCGCGTAGACGTTGGTGTCGGGATTCCCGGGCACGATCACCCCCGCGCGCGTCAACTGGTCACCGGCCTTGGTGAGCAACTGGACCGAGCCGTCCACCGCGTTGCTCACCGCGACCAGGCTGCCGTCCTCCGACGCGGTCAACGCCGTCGGGCCGGCGCCGCCGAGGTACCGGGTCGGCGCGGGCACCGCCGACGACTCGATCAGCGCCGAACGGGCCTCGCTGGTCTGCTCGATCCGATACCCGGCGATGGACAGCTGCGCCGCCAGCGTCGGGTCGGTCTTCCGCAGCTCGCCCGCGGTCAGCGCGACCTGCCGGGACAGTGCCATGTCGCGAGCCTGAATCGCGCCGGTACGGGCGACGCCGGCAACACCCGCGAGTATGCCGGCGATCAGGGCGAGGGCCGCAGCGACCGCGGCGAGGGCGCGAAGCCGGTTCGTCCGACGACGGGCGGCGGCCTCGGCGAGCCGTGCCTGCGCTGTGCTCGCCCCGACGAACTCCCGCTCGACCCGGCTGAGCCGCAGCGTGCCCGAGGCGGACTCGGCCTGGGCCCGCATCATTTCCAGCCGTGCTCCGGAGGCGAGCGTGGACGGGTCGCGACCGCTCTCCGTCCAGATCCGGGTCGCCTCGGTGATCTTGCGATGTTCCCGTAGGGCGTCGCGGTCGTCCTCGATCCAGCCACGCAGCCTCGGCCATGCGGTCAACAGCGCCTCGTGCGCGACCTCGACTGCATCCTCGTCGACGGTGATCAGGCGTGCGTCGGCCAGTTGGCTGATCACCACGCCCGCGTCGGGGTCGGTGTCGAGCAGCTCGGCCAGGTCCACCCGCCGTCGGGTGACCCCGGCCTCCCTAGCCTCGTCGTCGACGGCGAGCAGACGCAGCAGCAGCTCGGCGGCCAGCCGCTGCTGGCCGGGCTCGAGGCCGCCGTACGCGGCCTCCGCCGTCTGCGCCAACGCTCCGCTCACCCCGCCGGCCGCCTGAAAACCGGCCAGGGTGAGTACGTCGCCGCGCCGGCGCCGCCACGTCTCCAACAGTGCGTGCGAGAGCAGCGGCAGCGCACCCGCCTGTCCCTTGGCCTCGTTGACCACGGTGGCCAGCAGCGCGCGCTCCACCGACAGCCCGACAGCTGCGGCCGGGCGACCCACCGCCTCGCGTAGTTCCTCGGGACCCATCGGGCCGACGAGCACCTGGTTGTCCCGCAGCGCGTCGGCGAGACCGGGGTGCTCGGCGCAGCGCCCGTAGAAGTCCGCCCGTACGCCCAGCACCACGGCGCAGCGCCGGTCGGTACGGTCCGCCAGCGCCAGCACGCCGTCGATGAACTCCGCCCGTTCGGCCGCATCGCAGAGCGTGAACAGCTCCTCGAACTGGTCGACGACGACGAGCAGCCTGGTATCGCTCGGCAGCTCGTCGACCGCGGCGCGCGCTGCCGCGGCCCGCGCCGCGGCCTCGACCGCCGTCTCCGCGACGGCCGGACTCGCCAGTCGCCTGAGCAGGTTCGTCCACGGGTGTTCCCCGGGGGTGATCAGCACCGGCCGTACGTGCCGGCCGTCTTCCTGCTCGCGTGCGCGCAGCGCCGGCAGCACCCCGGCGGCGAGGAGGGAGCTCTTGCCCACCCCTGACGCGCCGAGCACGACGGTGACCGGATGGGCGGACACCCGCCCCACCACCTCGGCCACCAGCCGCTCTCGGCCGAAGAAGAGATCGGCGTCCTCGGTCCGGAAGCTGCTCAGCCCGCGATACGGCGCGCGGGATGCACCGTTGGAGCCGCTCGCCGGCCCCTGCTCGGTCATGACGACGGCGGCGGCCCGCCACTTCGCCTCCCACTCCTCCTTGTTGCCGCCGCAGGACATCGCATAGGCCAACGCGACATCGAGGGTCGGCAGCCGCCGGCCGCCCGCGGCATCGGCCAACGTGGACACCGAGTAGCCGCTGCGCTCCGCGAGCTGCCGGTACGTCATCCCGCCCGTCTCCTGGCGCAGCTTGCGCAGTTCGATGGCGAACTGCTGCACCGCGCCCTCGGCGGGGTCAACCGCCCGTTCCGGACGAGGCATGGCCTACACCCCCGTTCCTCATCCCCCACCGGGGACGCGTTGTCCGGAGCCCGGGTTGTCCGAGAACCGGTTGTTCGGCCAGGTAGGGGCTACCGAACAACCCAGGAACACCGTAGACACGGCATGTCCACGTAGACCAGCTACAAGGAGCGACGCCGACCGGGGCCGTGATGTTGCGTATCCACTTCACCGGGAACGATCTGGTGCGCACCCGCTTGGCGGACAGCCCGGATCCGCTGTGGGAGACCGTGCTGAGCCTGCAGATGCTGCGGGCCCGCTACGGTTCGGTGGCCTTCGACGGCTGGCGGCGGGTTGTCCGCGACGCCCTGCGTGGCACCGGTCTGGCCGACATGGTCAGGCACGTTCTGTTTCCGGTGACGCCGGATACGTCGTATTTCCCGGACTTCCTTACGCCGCCGGAGGGTCTGCTGGGGTTGGATGCCGGGATCGAGGCAGTGCTCGCGACCCCCCGTCGCCGCATCGGCCACGAGCTGCTGCGGATGAAGTTTCCACACGGCCCGCCCTCGTGGGTCACCAGGTTGGCCGCGGGTGAGCGGGACACGCTGGCCGAACTCGGCGATGCGCTCGGTGCCTACCACGCCGCGGCGCTCGCTCCCCATTGGGATCGCATGACGACGGGGGCCGAGGTCGACCACGCCCACCGCGGCCGGCTTCAGCGCGCCGGCGGAACCGAGAACGTCCTGGCCGGATTCTGGCCGATGATGCGCTGGCAGGCCCCGGTCCTGGAGGTGCCCTACCCGGCCAGCATGGACCTCCATCTGGACGGGCGCGGGCTGGTCCTGATCCCCTCGTACTTCTGCTGGCATCACCCGGTGGCGCTGGCCGATCCGGCCCTTCCGCCCACGCTCGTCTACCCGCTACGGCCGACCGCCGACTTCCTCGGGCTCGAGCCCACCATGACGACCGACCGGCCGTTGGCGAGGCTGATCGGCTCCACCCGGGCGTGCGTCCTCGGTGCCACCGCTCAGGGCGCCACCACCAGCGAACTCGCTCGCCGTACCGGCGTGTCCATGACCACCGTGAGCCAGCACACCGCTGTGCTGCGGGAGAGTGGGCTCATCGCCAGCCGGCGTCACGCCAACGCGGTGGTCCACACCCTCACCCCCCTCGGCGTCGCGTTGCTCGGTGGTACGCCGGCTCCGGCGGGCTCCTGGTGGCCGCAATGACCTCTTGCTTGGCCGTGATCTTGCAGAAATTCAACCCGGACCGCTTTGCCTTTCTCCGTAAGATCACGGCCAGCGGGGAACTAAGGACCCGGTCGGGCCGCGCCTTGGCGTCGTTCGGGGGACAGGAGAAGAAGTGATAGAGGTTTTTCGGGTGCGGCCACGTACGACGCGCTCCCGCGTCGCGGTGTTCGTGGCTGTGCTGTCGTTGCTGTCGGGGTTGTCGGCGGTGGGGCTGGCCGGTCGGGCGCAGGCCGAGACCAAGGTGACGATCTCGCAGGTCACGCTGGGGAACGTGTTCGTCGCGGGCCAGACTCCCAGCATCCGGGTGCGGACCACGGCCGGCGAGGTGAAATGGTCGGCGTTCAACTTCGAGGGCAAGCGGGTCAAATGCAGGAAGTACGAGATGCCGGCGGGCGATGCCGCCGAGATTCCGCTGCCGATCGAGGCCGCCGGCTTCTACGAGGTGCGGGTCGCCGCGGACGGGAAGTGCGGGGACGCCGCCGACAAGACCACCATGGCGTTGCTGCCGCGGCCGGCCGAGCCGGTGGACGACGGGTTCACCTACAGCATGCAGGGCCAGTTCTCGAAGGGCTGGAGCACCGAGATCATCCCGCTGATGACGAAGGCCGGCGTGGAGGCGGTCCGGGACGCCCAGGTCTGGAAGGACATCGCGAGGGTCGATGACGACACCGGCGAGGTCACGTACGACTTCAGCGGCAAGTACCAGAACTACATGGACCGGCTGAAGGACGCCGGCATCGAGCCGCACATCGGTCTGGGCCTGTCGCATCCGGATTACGCCGAGGGGTGCACCCCGGACACCCCGAGGGCGCAGGAGGCGTTTGGGCGGTTCGCCCAGGAGGTCGTCAACCACTACCGGGGGCAGGTCAAGACGGTCGGTGTGTACAACGAACCCAACCGCAAGAAGGACACCGACAAGTGCGGTGACCAGGGCAGGCCGGGTCTGCACGCGCAAATCGCGCGCGAGGTCTATGAGGCGGTCGATCGGGCGCGTTACCCGGCGGATGTGACAGCGCCGGAGCTGGCCGAGGGTACCCCAGAGGTGCCCGAGGTGATCGACGACTGGCTGACGACGTACGTCGAGCGCGGTGGTCTGGAGCATCTGGACGTCGTCTCGGTGCACTCCTACCGGCCGAAGAACGGTCCGGACGGGCCGACGCCGGAAGGGCCGGAGCCGGAGGGCTTGGGCGAGGAGCAGATCGCCCCGGTGCGCGACCTACTCGAGGACAACGGCGCGGGCGGCAAGCCGATCTGGATTACCGAGATGGGGTGGCAGAGCGCCAACCTCGACGACAAGGAGAAGGAACAGGCGAGGTACCTGACCCGCGCCCATGTGCTGGCCATGCACGCCGGCGTACCGCGGTTCAACTGGTACTACTTCATGGACAGCCAGTCGCCGCCCCGCACCTTCGGGCTGATCAGCAACAGGCCGAACGACGAGCCTGACCGCTACACCCCGAAGCCGTCCTACGTCGCCTACGGGGTGATGACCGCCCAGCTGTCCGGGCTGTCCCACGACTCCCGGGACGGCGGAACCCCCGAGGCCGTACACAGCCACCTTTTCACCGGGGGCGCGGAGCCGGTGCGGGTGATGTGGAGGGAGAAGGGCAGCCAGGTCGTGCTGACCGCCGATGCGCCCGTCCAGGTCACCGACATGATGGGCCGGACACAAACCTTCCGCCCGAACCCCAACGGCCAGGTGCGACTCCAATGCCGCTTAGTTACTAACGGCTGAGCGTGCGTTCGGATCACTTCGGCGTGTCGGCCGATATTTGCAGTATGAAGACGCATCACAAGAGTAATCTTGGAGTATGGAAGATGCGTGGGCGAAGTCCGGCTCTGGTAATT
>WHSR01000162.1 GCA_009379995.1 Streptosporangiales bacterium | reverse complement strand
GCCTGGACCCGCTCGACCGCGCGTACCCGCAACACCTCAAGCGTCCGGTGATCCAGTTTCCGGCCGTCGTTGTCGCGCATACACAGATCTTGCCAGATCACACCACCAAAGTCGACCTACTTATGAACTAATTAGTATGACTGTTCACCACCGTCCGTCGGCGGTCTCCACACAAAGGCGGTGATCCGCCTTGAGTCTCCTATCTCAATCGGTGACGTCGCTATGCTGACAGGGTCACATACCGCGAAATACATACGACGGGGACGGCATCATCGAGTGTGCGAAAGCGTGGCCCATCGCCGCGACGGATCCGTGATTTGCCGGATGACCGCGACCGAGACTGTGGGATACAGGATCGCTGAGTATGCGGACTCTGGGGACGTTCCTGAATCGTGGGCCACCTCATTGCCCCACATCGATGGCGTGGTCCCCGCGAATTCGCCAATCGCCGGACCCTCCGAGCGTATCCTCCCCGAGGATGCTATTCTGGCGCCGATCCGACGGTTCGTCTCGATGGAACAGAGCGTTCTGTTCTCCGGCTTCCCATTCTCGTGGGCGCAACCACCACAGGCCGTACGTGACGGTCTGCATACGAGTCCCTCGATAGCGCACGCGGCCGGCTTCGAACAGCCGGTCATTCAAGGCCTGCTATCGTGCGGTCATCTGTTTGCACTCCTTCATCAACAGTTCGGTGACCGAATCCATTCTGGAACGGAACTCGCACTGTGGTTCATATCGCCGGTACTCGTAAACACGACATTGACCAGTCAGGCGCGCTCATGCGGCCAGGTCGATTCGCCGGCAGGCCCCGTCCAGCAGCTCGCCGTGTGGACGAGAGACGACGCCGGTGACCTAGCCACGGTCGGGTACGCCCGAGTTCGCGCGTGAGCGAGGATGTTTTGGGTTTCGCGGGACCCGAGGAAGGGCCACACCCGGGCCGCGCGAAGGACGGTAGGGGGAACCGGTGATCGCCGGGATGATGCGCTGGCCGCCGATCGGGGTTTTCGTCCTTCCGCTCCGGTCGGTGCAGGAGCTGGCTGGCGATCTCCATCATCGCGATGTGGGATCTGCGGTCTCGTGACCAATTTTGGCGCGACGATTCCATGCTCATGGGCTAAGGAGGCGGGTCTCTTGCCGGGGCACAGACTTCGGGGACTGGATGTACTGTTCGACCCGCGGGCGGTAGCCGTCGTCGGCGCGTCCGACGACCCGAACAAGGTCGGTGGCCGGCCCATCGACTATCTGCGCAGGTACGGCTACCGGGGCAGCATTTACCCCATCAACCCGAGACGCTCCACCGTTCAGGGGATACCCGCGTATCCCTCCCTGGACGCCGTGACCGAAGACGTCGACCTCGCGATCGTCGCGACCCCCGCCTCGACGGTTCTGGAGACCGTCGAGGCATGTGCCCGCAAGGGGGTCAAGGTGTGCGTCGTACTGAGCTCCGGTTTCGGCGAGATGGGGGCGGAAGGAAAGCAGGCCGAGGCGCGGATAGCCGCGCTCGCTGAACGACGCTCGATGCGGGTGCTGGGCCCGAACTGCCAGGGCGCGGCGAACCTCTCGAAGGGCAGCGTCGCCTCCTTCTCCTCCAGCTTCGCCGACCACCACGTGGCCGACGGCGCGATCGCGATAGTCAGCCAAAGCGGCGCCGTCGCGGGCATGCTGTCGGAGATCCAGCATGCCCATCCCACGGGCATTCGCTACTGGGCAGCGACCGGCAACGAGGCCGACGTGGGCGTACCGGAGCTGATCGGGTGGACGGTCGGTGACCCCGACGTACGGGTCGTCGAGGCCTACTGCGAGCAGCTCACCGACGTCGCCACGCTCGCCGACGCCGCCGCGGACGCCCTTGCCTACGGCAAGGCGATCCTGATGGTCAAGGCCGGATCGACGCCGGAGGGACGGAGGGCTGCGGGATCGCACACCGGCGCCCTGGCGCAGGAGGAGCCCGTTGTCGACGCGTTCCTGCGCCAGCACGGCATCGTCCGCGCCGAGGGCCTGTCCGAGCTCTCCGAGCTCGCCCGCGTCTTCACCATCGGTAACGTGCCGCCCGGAGACCGGGTAGCGATCCTCAGCAACTCCGGCGGGCTCGGGGTGATGATGGCCGACCGCTGCCGTGGCGAGGGCCTGCGGCTCGCCACGCTCACCGAGGAGACCCAGGAGTGCCTGCGGCGGCTCCTTCCGCCGTTCGCCGCGACCGGCAACCCGGTCGACCTCACCACGCAGCTGCTGGGCGACTCGCGGCTGTTCTCGCAGGTGCTGCCGGCGCTGGTGGACGACCCGGGCGTGGACATCGTCCTGCTCGGCCTCGGGATGATGGGCCGCGGGTACGACGTCGCCACGATCACCGACGACATCGTCCGCGTGCACCAGACCTCGGACCTCCTCGTCGCCGTCTCCTGGATCGGCGGCCAGGAGGGCGCTGCCGAGGATCTCGCCCGGCGCGGCGTCCCGACCTTCTTCGACGACGCGGCGTGTGTGCGGGCGGTCGCCCGCTACGCGGAACACTGCGCGCGGGTACGGTCCCGCCGCGCGACCGGCACGCCGGCCCGGCCCCCGGAGACAGCGGTCGCCGCGCCGCCGATCCCGGACGACGCGGTACCGGGACCGGGCGGCTTCCTCAGCGAACACGCCAGCAAGCGCCTGATGCGGACGTGGGGCCTGCCCACCGTACGGGGCGGTCTGGTACGGACCCCGGACGAGGCCGTCGCGGCTGCGGGCGACCTCGGGTACCCCGTGGTGGTCAAGCTCTCGTCCCCGGCCGTGGCGCACAAGACCGAACTCGGGATGGTGAAGGTCGACCTCAGGGACGACGACGAGGTCCGGCGGACGGCCGCTGACCTCCTCGCCCGGGCGCGGGAGGGCGGCGTCACGCCGGTGGACGGGCTGCTGGTCGAGGAGATGGTGACCGGCGGACTGGCCGTGTCGCTCGGCGCGACCTGGGACGACACGTTCGGACCGATAGTGCTCGTGGGGTCCGGAGGCATCCACGTCGAGGCGACGGGCGACTTCCGGCTCCTCTTCCCGCCGTTCGACGCGGCGGCCGTGCACCGGGCGCTCGAATCTCTGGCCATCTTCCCGCTGCTGCGTGATCTCCGGGGCGTCGGGCCCCTCGACGCGGCCGCCCTGGCCGAGCTGGTCCTGTCGGTCGGCCGGCTCTTCGCCGCGACGGACGGGCGGCTGCCCGAGCTGGACCTCAACCCGGTGTTCGTCCTACCTGACGGCGCCGTGATAGCCGACGCGCTGATACGGGCGACGGGACCGGACTGACGGCAGGCACCGACAGAAAGCGAGGAACCCAGTGGAATGCGTCCAGGTCCACGACGACGACGGCGTACGCACTGTAGTACTCAACCGGCCGGAATCACTCAACGCCATCAACTACGACCTGCTGGACGACCTGGAACGTGTCGCGCGGCAAAGTCACAACGACCCATCCGTACGCGCCGTCGTCATCAGGGGCAGCGGCCGGGCGTTCTGCGCGGGTGACGATCTGAAGGGGATGGGGACCGAGCGGATCCCGCTGCCCGAGGACGACCCGAACCTGCGCGCGGAGCTCGGCTACCCGCGCTTCATCCTGGCCCTGCGGCACCTGGCCAAGCCCGTCGTCGCCCAGGTGCACGGCTACGCGCTGGGCGCCGGCTGCGATCTGGCGCTGTCCTGCGATCTGGTGTACGCCGCTTCCGACGCCACGTTCGGCCTGGTGTTCGCCCAGCGCGGGATGGTTTCCGGCACCTGCCTGCTGCCGCGGCTCGTCGGCTACCAGAAGGCCTGCGAGCTGCTGTTCAGCGGGCGGACGTTCGACGCCGAGGAGGCCCGCCGGCTCGGTCTGGTCAACCGGGTGGTTCCCGCGGAGCGGCTCGACGAGGAGGTGACGGCCGAGGTGCGGCGGCTGGCCGAGGGCCCGACAACGGCGCTGGGCCTGATGAAACGGGCGATCAACCAGGGCCTGGGAGTGCCCCTGGAGACCGCCGTGGACCTCCAGCGCCATGTCGTGGCCGCGTCGTTCCGCACCTTCGACTACGCCGAGGGCAAGCGGGCCTTCCAGGAACGGCGCCCCGCGAACTACCGGGGCAACTAGAGGCAACCCGACAAGGAGTGTGATGGAACAGCTCGAGGAGATCCCGTACGACAGGATCGGCGAGGGCGAGGTGTACCGGACGACGTACCGGGTGATCCGCGAGGTGGCGGACGCGTACGGCGAGCTGGTGGGCGATGGGCCCGGCGAGGCCGCGCCGCCGTGGGTGTTCTGCTCGTTCGTGCCGCTGTACGACGCGCTCGGCGGCCGGTTCGATCAGGGAACCATCCACCTTCGGCAGCGGATGGAGCTGTTCGGCCGAGTCGACGTCGGTGACGAGCTGGACGTCGAGGTCCGGGTGGCGGAGAAGTACGTGCGCAAGGGCCGGAACTACGCGGTGCTGGACGTCGGCTTCCTCCGCGACGGTGCCCTGAAGTGCAGGTCGACCTCGACGTTTCTCTGGGGGTACGCGGCGCAATGACCGGTGACACGAGCAGTCGCTCGATCTCCCAAGAGCAGATCAACGCCTTCGGCCTGGCCAGCGGCGGCACGGGGCTCATCCACACCGACCCCGAGTACGCGCGACGGACCAAGTTCGGCGCGCCCCTCGTCCAGGGCCTCTACCTGTTCGCCCTGGTCGAGAGGCAGCTCGCGGAACGCGATCCGAAGTGGGCGGAGCGCGGGGTCCTCGAGGCGACGTTCGTCGGCCCGGTCAAGGCCGGCGAGGAGTTCCATGTCGAGATCACCGACGACGCCGACGACGCCGACCAAACGGGCCGCGTGCTGGTGCGGGCGAGCACGCCCGAGGGGGAGGCGATCGCCGGCAGTGCCTGGCTGCGGTCCCGCTAGCCGGCTCCCGCCGTACACCCCCGGAGGACCTGAGCGGGCTCGACTCGACGGTGACGGATTCGACCCCGACGATCCCCACCAGGCCGTCCCCCGGCGCATCATGGGCAGCGGCTGGCAGGGCATCGGCGACCGGATGTCCGAGGTGATCGAGGAATCGCTGGTGTGACGTAGCCGTACGATCTAGGACGGTACGGCTTTCGCGCGCTGCGCGTGGTCCCGTGACCGATTACGGCGTGGCCGCGGCGCGGGAGCGGTCGGTGATCATCTTGACCGCGAGCCCGGCTAGGACGGTGCCCATCAGCGCACGCTGCGCCCTCATCCAGAACGGCCGCCGGGCGAGGAACGCGGCCAGGGTCCCGGCGGTGAGCACGATCAGCGCGTTCACCGTCAGCGCTATGCAGATCTGGGTCATCCCGAGGACGAAGCTCTGGCCCGCGACGTTGCCCCGCTCCGGGTCGACGAACTGCGGCAGCAGCGACACGTAGAGCACCGCGATCTTCGGGTTGAGCAGGTTGGTGACCAGCCCCATGGCGTACAGCCTGCGCGGTGGGTCCGGCGGCAGCGGCTGCGGGGCGAACGGCGACCGTCCGCCGGGACGGACCGCCTGCCAGGCGAGGTAGAGCAGGTAGCCGGCCCCGGCGAACTTCAGCGCCGTGTACGCGGCGGGCACCAGGGTGAACACCGTGGCGAGCCCGACAACGGCGGCCAGCAGGTAGACACCGAACCCGGTGGCGACACCGAGCAGCGACACCATGCCGGCCCGTCTGCCCTGGGTGATCGACCGCGACACCAGGTAGATCATGTTCGGCCCCGGGGTGAGGACCAGGCCGAGGGCGACCGCGCCGATCCCCAGCACGGCGGCGAGACTGACCACGGCGCTTCCCTCCTGTACGCGTCATAGCGAGCATACGAGGGCGCCCTCATTCTCACCGCCTGGCCCGGCGAACCCCGCGATTGCCAGTACGTCTAGGCGTACCGCGCCGGCCGGTATAGATTTCTCATCACCATCAATCGGCCCGTGATGACATTCTGACGATGAACGCTGTTGGCCCGAGGCTGCCCACTGTCGGACGCCGACGTTGTCAGTCGCCATGGCCAAGTAACCGCCGGCACGGGGGATCGACATGAACGCGGCTCCGATCGTCATCAGCTACCGACGGGACGACGCCCCGGGACACGCGGGACGCCTCTACGACGGCCTGGCCGCCCGTTTCGGGGGCGAACAGGTCTTCATGGATATCGACGCCATCGAGCCGGGCATCGACTTCGCTCAACAAATCTCTGCAGTCATCGGACGATGCCAGGTCCTGCTGGTAATCATCGGCCCGCGGTGGCTCCAGATGGCAGACCGGTATGGAAACCGCCGTCTGGACGCCCCGGGCGACTACGTTCGTATGGAAATCGAGACCGCGCTGTCCCACGGTGTCCTGGTAATTCCTGTCCTGGTCCACGGCGCCGCGATGCCGTCGACGGATGACCTCCCCCCATCCGTAAATCAGCTTGCCTTCCGGAATGCTGTCGAATTAAGCGATATCCGGTGGCACTTGGACGTGGGCCGGCTCATCAGATTCCTGGAAAACCGACAACGCGAGGCCGCCGCCTCGGATCGAGGGAGACGAGATAGGTCCGCGTACCGACCGGCCGGCGGAGGTACGGCATATCGGGGCCGGACAACGAGACCCCGCGCCCGGAGCCTGGTTCGGTCACCTCTTGGAAAGGGTATCTTGGTCTCAATGCCGCTTAGTTAAGCCGGTGCGGGCTCAAGTGTTCGCAGCAGCGGCTGTGGGTCGTAGAGACGGGCCTTATGTTCTGGCTTTTTGATCGGGAAGTTATGTCGATTGCCTCGTTTGGACACCCGGGGGTAGGTTCT
>WHSR01000010.1 GCA_009379995.1 Streptosporangiales bacterium | reverse complement strand
GCCCCACCCTGCAAGCCCAACACGACGACGCCGCCACCAAGGGTCAAGACCACCGCGCCCAACTGTTCGACCAGCTCCTGACCAGCCTCACGAAAGACAAAGCATCATGAGCAACAACGAACCGGATCACCGGCATAATGCTTGGACTCGGATGCGCCGTGGGCGTCGGCGAGGTGCCTCTCCAGACCGTCCAGGTGGTCGGCCCAGTAGAGGCGGTAGCGTTCGAGCCACGCGTCGAGCTCGGCAAGGCCGTTCGGCCGGAGGCCGTAGATACGCCGCTGAGCGTCGGTACGCACGCTCACCAGGCCAGCGTCTCGCAGGATCCTCAGGTGCCGAGAGACCGCGGGCTGCGTCAGCGACGGGAACGCCGCGACCAGCTCGCCAGCCGCCCGGTTGCCCTCGGTGAGCAGGTCGAGCAGCCTTCGCCGGGTCGGTTCGGCCACCGCCTCGAAGACGTCCATGGGAGCCAGTATAGCGCTAGCCTTATATAAGGAGGCGTAAACGTCGCCTCGCTCTAACCTCGCGGCTCCTAGAGCTCCTTCAGCATCTCCGCCAGGATTGCCCTCGTCCTCTTCGGCGGTGCGCTCGCGACGCAGAGCTGCTCCATGGCCGTTATGTACTGGTCGACGTCCTCGGTCTTGTCCAGGTAGAGCGCGCTGGTGAGCTGTTCGACGTAGACCACGTCCGGCAGGTCCGGGTCGGGGAACCGCAGGATGCTGAACGCTCCACCCTCCGCGGCGTGGCCGCCGAAGCGGAACGGTATCGCCTGCAGGACGACGTCGGTCATGTCGGTGACATCGATCAGCCGCTTGAGTTGGGTGCGCATCACGTCGGGCCCGCCGATCGGACGCCGTAGCGCCGCCTCGTCCACGACCACCCACAGCTTCGGCTGGTTCGGGCTCTGCAGGATCCGCTGGCGTTGCATGCGCAGGTGGACGCGGCGGTCGATCTCCTCATGGGCCGCCCCGGGGTGCCCCAACCTCATCACCGCGCGGGCGTACTCCTCGGTCTGCAGCAGCCCGGGCACGAACTGGACCTCGTACGTCCGGATGAGCGTCGCGGCCTCCTCCAGGCCCACGTACACCTCGAACCAGCTCGGCAGCAGGTCGCTGTAGGTGTGCCACCAACCCGGCTGGTTCGCCTGGCGGGCGAGCGACAGCAGGGCCACCCGCTCCTGGTCGTCCTCGACTCCATACAGGGAGAGAAGGTCGGCGACGTCCCGCTCCTTGAACCCGACCCGGCCCAGCTCGAGGCGGCTGATCTTGGATCCGGAGGCGCGGATGGTGTAACCGGCGTCGTCACGGGAGATCCCCGCTGCCTCACGTAGCCGGCGCAGCTGGGAGCCCAGAAGGATACGCAGAACCGTCGGGCCTCCCGGCTGTTCTGTGGTCACCCCCACCTCCCGGAAACACAGAGCAAGGTCTAGTTTGCCACTTCCCACGCTGCACAGGAGGACTTCGCGCTTTCCTATTTCGGACATGCGAAGTAAGCGATAGTGATTCAGAAAAGTTAAGTGATCAAGATTGTGGTCAGGTGACGTACCAGACCTGGGTCTTCGCCCAACGCGGCGGCGTGCGAGAGACGCTGGCCTCGCCGCTACGGGGCCGGCGGCTGCAGGACGCAGAACTCGTTTCCGTCCGGATCGGCGAGGATGTGCCAGCGCCACCCAGCCTCGGCCACAGGCTGGTCGGTGAGCAAGGCCGCACCGAGGCCAAGAACACGATGGACCTCCGAGGGGAGGTCGTGAGTGCGCAGGTCGAGGTGAAGCCTGTTTTTCCCGCGTTTCTCGTCCGGCACCCGCTGCAGGAGAACCTCGACGCCCTCGCCGTCCGCGGGGACCAGGCTCTGGTAGGGCCCGGCCGGAGCACCGTCCCGTGTGTACCCGAGCACGCCTGACCAGAAGTCCGCCGAGCGGTCCAGGTCTGAACAGTCGATCACAACTACCAGTTCCCCGTGCAGGTATCGATGTGGCTTGCGGCGCATGTGCGACAGCGTACGGACAAAGCTGCCGCGCCCCCCTAACGGCGTCCGATGATCGCCACAAGCCCGGGTGGCAGAGACTCCGAGCCGAACGAGGAAGCGACGGTGGCGTCGACACCGTGTCCGCCGAGGAGCTCCGGGATGCGCGAGGTGTCGATCAGGACGTTGTCGTGCCGTTCGTCGTCGCGTCGCCACGAACCGTCGTCGCCGCGGACAAACGTGGTTATCTCCCGGACGAATCGGTTCGGTTCCGGGACGGAGTACCTGGTCACCAGCACCCAGTCGTCGTTGACCCTGGCCGCGGGCGGGGCGTCGCGTCGTACCGCGCCCCACTCGAGGTCGCAGATGTCGATGGCGAGAACGCCGTCCGGGCGAAGGGCGCGGGCGATGGCGGCGAGGGCGCGGGTGATGGCCGCCTCGTCGGGGAGGTAGCTGAGGACGTGGCCCACCGAGGCGATGGCGTCCGCCGGTGGCGGAGGGTCGTCGGGGAGGACCAGCCGGCGGATGTCCACGGCGTCGGGAGCGTGTTCGCGCGCCAGATCCAGCATCGCCGGCGACGCGTCGGTGGCGATCACGCGATGTCCGGCATCGACCAGGTGGCGGGTCAGCAGCCCGCTGCCGCACCCAAGCTCGATGACGAGGCCGCCCCGCGCGCGTACCGGCTCGAGCAGAGCGAGGATCCCGGGGGCACACGCGTCCGCATGGAAGCCGAACCCGAGATGGTGCACGTGCGCAAGATCGTTGCGGTAGTAGGGGGAGGTGGTCGCGTCCACCGGAGTATCCTCCTGCCCTCTCGCGACCACGTCGACCCGGCAGGCATGACTGCTGATGCGGTGGGGTCGTGTCGCCGCCATCCACTACACCTGGGACGAGAGACTGGACTTGGTTAGGACGGCTGCCAATTTGTCTACTTGTCCAAAAATGATGCGCTTTGGCAAGCAGGTCCAGTGTCGTGCTCGCGCTTCTCGCGGGCGTGGCGCCAGTGGGGGTATGGGGTAGTGAGCCGCTCGTTGCGGTGATTGCGCTGTCTCCTGTGTTTCTCGCGTTGCTGCTCATCGCCACGTTGTGTCTGGTCGCGGTATTCGGTGCCCCGGCTCGCCAGCGCAGCGCCCGGGCCGTGCTCAGGCTCTTGCTGCAACCAGCGACGAGGGCCGCGTCACGCCCGCGAGAGAGGGTCTCGCCGCGAACCGGGCGGTGATTCGGTGCTTGATACGACCTTGGGGGACCCTTGGCCCGGGCGTCGCAGGCTGCCGGCTGAGGAGCTGTGCATGGTGATCAGACTCCGATCGGTGACCGGGCCGCGTAGGGGTCGCGCAACGGCTTGGCCACCACGTCGGTCAACGCGGCCTTGGCCTTGCGCTGTCGGATCCGGGCCCGAGGCTTGAACACCGACAGGAGGTAGGCGATCAGCAGCATGGTGGGCGCGACCAGAACCGGGAACAGCAGGTCGGTCGGCACGCTGGCGGTGGGGTCGCCCGTCGCCAGCCGCTCACCGATGTCTGCCGCGTCACCGATGCCCGGCCGCAGCGCGACGACGATCAGCGTGGACATGAGCACGTTGGTCGCGAGCTTGACGGCGACCCACCAGTACCTCACGAGCCCGTACTTGCTGCCGAGCCCGAGCACGACGCCGCTGGCCAGGCAGACGATGCTGGCGGCGAACATCGGCCAGATCGCGAAAAGCTCGAGCGCCTGCAACGACGTGGCCGCGGTCTGCGGGTCGTCGGTCAGCAGGGCGGTGAACACCAGGATGCCGAGCGCGAGGTCCACGCCGAACCACGCGGCTGCGGAGAGGATGTGCAGCGTCAGCAGCTTCTTGCGGGCGCCACCGCTCAGCCTGCGCCCCTGCGCACCTGTTGCGTTGCCGGACATGGCCAGATCCCTCGCCTTCGGACGTGCCCTCGTGACGTCCTCAATCCTTGATCGGCAAGGCCTTCTGGTCGTCCGCTCAGGCGCGAATCTTCGCGTACGCCGGGCTGCGTACGCCCGGGGTCGGAAGTACGCTCCGGCTCGGAGGGTGATTCTGCGCTCGGGCGCTTCAGCGACGCCGCGGTATGACGAGGGTCGCCATCAGGCGATCACGGACGTACGGGTCGAGGTTTGCCACGTCCTCTGCGCTTAGCCGGCCGGCGAGTCCGGCGACCGTTCGCCATTGCGCGAGGGCGGCCTGGCAGCCTGCGCAGCCTTCGAGATGCTCCTCGAACTGCGTACGTATGTCGTCGGTCAGCGCGTCGTCGAGATACGCCGTCAGCAACTCGACCAACTCGATGCAGCGCTGATCAGTCGCCTCTTCGTGCTGCTCCCCGCTCATGCGTCCTCCCTTCGAAGTGGCGCTCCAGCCGGGCACGGACGAGTCCGCGAGCCTGATGTAGGCGTGCTCGCTCATCCTCAGGGCTGATACCGAGCGCTTCCTGCACGTCGGACGGTGAGCCTCCTTCGACGTCACGCAGCACGATGACCTGCCGCAGTCCCGGTGGCATCTCGACGATAGCCGCTCGCACCTCCGAAAGCGCCTCGTCACCGTCGACCCGAATCCCAAGGTCCTCCCAGGCGAGGGGCGGGACCGACCAGTGGCCGGGCCATTCCGGATCGTCGGCCGGCAGGAACCTCTCCGCGGTGAACGTCGGCTCGACCTCCTTTGGCGCAGGTGCCGGCACCGCAGCTGGCGGCCGCAGCGGCTCGAGTGGAGCTCCGGGTAGTACAGCGATGATCAGGATCCCGGTCGCGGCCGCGATCGCCACCAGCATCCACCCGGCGTTGGAGACGCCCACCCTGTCGCTGACGAAACCGATCGCCAGTGCAAACGGCACGAACGTGAGCCACGTCAGCGTGCCGACACCCGATGCCACCCCGGCGCGGATGGTCGATGGCACCGCGTCGTGGAGTCGCCGCATGACGGGGATGCTGACCGCCACCACGAGCAGGGTCAGCATGACCTGCGCGCATACCACCAACACCGCGGAGTGGCTCAATGCCAGGACAACGCAACACCCGACCATCGCGGCTGACAGGAGCACGGTTACCCACCGCTTGGTCAGCCACGGGCGCGATCCGAGTAGTCCTCCCAGGCCGAGGGCCGATGTCAGGCCCGCCCAGTGCGGGCCGTACAGGAACGCGGGCACGGCCAGCGCGACCAGCCAGAGTGGACCGAACTCCAGCATGCCCTGCATGAGCAGCGAGCCCGACACGGCGAGCGCAATCACCAGGCGCAGCCGACCGCGTCGCACGATTGTGCGGTACGTCGTGGACACCTGCCGGCGCCATGATTCGGCTTCCTCCGCCTTGTGCAACCGGGGCTCCCGGAACGCGAGCAACACCAGGCATGCGCCAACCAACAGTGGAGCAGTAAAGAAGTAGGTCACCCGCAATGGGGCGAACTCCGCGATCGCTCCGCCGGCCAGTGCGCTCGCGACGAGCGCCACGCTCTCGACGAGCCGCACGCGCCCGATTGTCCGCTGGAATAGCTCGCTGCCGCCGGTCTGCTCCAGCACCGTGTCGTACACGATCGACTCGAAGGTGCCCGACTGCATGGCGAAGAACACCCCGAGGAACAACGCGGCGATCATGTAGGTCGCCACGTTCTGGCTGAGCCCGCCGATGGTGACGCTGAGGATCGCGGCGATCGAAGCGAGGATGAGCATGCCGCGACGACTCCAGCGATCGGCGAGTAATCCCGAAGGAACCTCGAAGATCGGTACCACCATGGCGTACACCGCTGCCATCACGCCCACGCTGGCGGCGTCGAAACCGATGCTCGTCATGAACAGCTTCTCGATCGGCACCCAGAGCGCGAGGTTCTGCAGGAAGGCAGCGGCATACAACGGAGCCAGCCGCCGACCGAGGGTCCTAGCTGGCCGCATCCGCGGATTCCTCCCTGCTTGTGCCGCTGCGGTCCGGGACGCTAGACGCTCGCTCGCGCGACCGCATCAGTGAAATCGCCGGTTCCGACTAACAACATTGAGGCTGGGCGTCTTCCCCGGAGCATCGCACCGTACCGTTCGCAGGGCCGCAGGGTGCACCGCAACGGGAGCGATGATCGATGTTCGGCCTGCCAAAGATAGAGGTCAGACACCGGCTCGGTGCCTGACCAACGGAGCGGGTGACGGGAATCGAACCCGCACTATCAGCTTGGGAAGCTGACGTTCTGCCATTGAACTACACCCGCGTACGCCACCATGGTGGCTGTGCCCGCTCATCGTACCTGAACCGGTAGGTTGCCCGCGTGCTCCTCTCTGACCGCGACATCCGGACCGCTATCGAGTCGGGACGGGTCGTCATCGACCCGTACGACCCGAAGATGGTCCAGCCGTCGAGCATCGACGTCCGGCTGGATCGGTACTTCCGCGTGTTCGAGAACCACCGCTACCCGCACATCGACCCGGCCATCGAGCAGCCCGACCTCACCCGGCTCGTCGAGACCGAGGGCGAGGAGCCGTTCGTCCTGCACCCCGGCGAGTTCGTGCTCGCCTCCACGTACGAGGCCGTGACGCTCCCCGACGACGTCGCCGGCCGGCTAGAGGGGAAGGCGTTGGCCATCGACACGCCCATCCCTACGCCCGGCGGCTGGCGCACAATGGACGCCCTGCGCGTGGGGGACCAGGTCTTCGATGAACGCGGGCAGGCCACCGTGGTCGTGGCGGCAACGGGGATCATGACGAACCGTGCATGCCGCGAGGTCGTGTTCTCGGATGGCCAGTCGCTCGTCGCCGACCTTGATCACCAATGGCTGACCACAATGAAGTCGGAGCGCAAGCGCGGCAGGCCGGGGCGGGTACGGACCACGCGGGAACTCGCGCGGTCGCTGCGCGCGGGCGACGAGTGGAACCATCACGTCCCGATCGCGGGACCGGCGGAGTATCCCGAGCAAGACCTGCCGATCGACCCGTACGTCCTCGGCATCTGGCTCGGTGACGGGACGGAGACCAAGGCCGAGGTGACGGTGGGCGCCGGGGACGAGCAGATCCTCGACGAGATCCAGGCAGCTGGGTACGCGGTCTGGCCGGCCAACAGAGTCCGGGCATACCGGATCGGGGGCCTGTCGCGACGCCGCCGAGGCCGCCTTCGCGACACGTTCACCGGCCAGTACGTGTCCGACGGCTCGCTATCGAGAGAGATGGAGGCCCTTGCCCTTCTGCGGAACAAGTACGTTCCCGAGATGTACCTGCGGGCGTCGGTCGACCAGCGGCTTGCGTTGCTCCAAGGCCTCATGGACTCCGACGGCTATGCCGACGAGATCGGCCGCTGCGAGTTCACCAGCATCCGAGAGAATCTGGCCGACGCCGTCGTGGAACTGGCGGCGAGCCTCGGACTGCGGCCAGTCAAGCGGAAGAAGCGGGTCACCCTCAACGGTATCGAGCACGGCGTTGCGTACCAGGTGAAGTTCACCCCACGGCTCCCTGTCTTCCGGCTGCGGCGCAAGCTGAGCCGCCTCAAGCAGGGCCGGTTTCATCGGTTCCGGGCGATCGTCGACGTACGTCCGGTCGAACCGCGGCCGGTCCGATGCATCCAGGTGGCAGCACCCACCGGGCTCTTCCTCGCCGGCCGGACCTACATCCCGACGCATAATTCGAGCCTCGGAAGGCTAGGGCTGCTCACCCACTCGACGGCTGGGTGGATCGACCCCGGCTTCACCGGGCACGTCACGCTCGAGCTGTCGAACGTGGCGACTTTGCCGATCAAGCTGTGGCCTGGCATGAAGATCGGCCAGCTCTGCCTGTTCCGCTGCAGCTCGCCGGCCGAGCACCCGTACGGCTCCGCCGTACACGGCTCCCGGTACCAGGGTCAGCGCGGCCCCACCCCGTCGCGGTCGTACAGGAGCTTCCACCGGACAAAGGTCTGACAGCCGGTCGGTTGAGTGTCGGCGAGTTCGGCACCAGGAGGGTGCGGGCGTGACGAACACGCCGACACTGAACCAGGGCCAAGCTCAACCGGGGCCAAGCTCAACCCACGGGCGAGCTCAACCGGGTGCGACCGAGTCAGCTGCTGCGCTCGGCTGGCTGTTCTTGCTGCCTCACCGAGCGGACGAGCAGCTGGGCGACATCGACGATCTCGAGGGACTCCTTGGCGTCGCCGCTCTGCTTCTTCTCGGCGATGGCGTCGCCGAGCATGACGAGGCAGAACGGGCAGGCGGTCGACACCAGATCGGGATCGAGCGCGAGCGCCTCGTCGACGCGCTCGGCGTTCACCCGCTTGCCGATCCGCTCCTCCATCCACATCCGCGCGCCGCCGGCGCCGCAGCAGAAGCCGCGGTCGCGGCACCGATGCATCTCACGGGCCTGCATGCCTGGCACGTTGGCCAAGATCTCCCGTGGCGGGGTGTAGACCTTGTTGTGCCGCCCGAGATAGCAGGGGTCGTGGTAGGTGATCGACTCCTCGATCGGGGTAACCGGGGTGAGCCGGCCTTCGGCGACGAGCTGGGACAGCAGCTGGGTGTGGTGCACAACGTCGTAGTCCCCGCCGATCTGCGGGTACTCGCGGGACAGCGTGTTGAAGCAGTGCGGGCACATGGCGACGATCTTCTTCGCCGGGCGGTCCCCGAACGCCTCGTTCAGCGTCTCCACGTTCTGCTGGGCGAGCATCTGGAAGAGGAACTCGTTGCCGATCCGGCGCGCGGGGTCGCCGGTGCACCCCTCCATCGGGCCGAGCACCGCGAACTTCACCCCGGCCAGGTGCAGCAGCTCGGCGATCGCCCGGGTGGTCTTCTTTGCCCGGTCCTCCAGGGCACCTGCGCACCCGACCCAGAACAGGTACTCGACGTCGTCGGGGACCTTCTCGTCCACGACCGGGACCTCGAAGTCCAGACCCTCCGTCCAGTCGAGCCTGGCCTCGGCGTTCAGGCCCCACGGGTTGGCCTTGTTCTCCAGGTTCTTGAGCAGGGTGTTCGCCTCGGACGGGAAGCTCGACTCGATGAGCACCTGGTAGCGACGCATGTCCAGGATGTGGTCGACGTGTTCGATGTCGACAGGGCACTGCTCCACGCAAGCGCCGCAGGTCGTGCACGACCACAGCACGTCGGGGTGGATCACCCCGCCGGCCGCTTCGTCGCCGACCAGCGGCCGCTCCGCCTCGGCCTTGACCTCGTCCGGCAGCTTCTCCCGCTCCTCGTCGGAGCTGGCGAGGATGTACGGCGCCTTGGCGAGCGCGTGGTCACGCAGGTCGGTGATGACCAGCTTGGGGTTGAGCGGCTTGCCGGTGTTCCATGCCGGGCACTGCGACTGGCAGCGCCCGCACTCGGTGCACGTGGCGAAGTCGAGGAGGCCCTTCCAGGTGAAGTCCTCGACCTTGGACCGCCCGAAGACGTCCTCGTCCGGATCGGCGTCCTCGAAGTCGATCACCTTGCCGTTCGACCTCATCGGCAGCAGCGGGCCGAGCCCGTCCGGGCGCCGGGAGAACAGCACGTTCAGCGGGGCCAGGAAGATGTGCAGGTGCTTGGAGTAGGCGATGATGACCAGGAAGGTGAGCATCACCGCGAGGTGCGCCAGCAGTCCGGCCGTCTCCAGCGCGCCGTTCACCCCCTCACCGAGCGGGGCCAGCGCCGCGGCGGCGCCCTCCGAGACGAACGCGCCGGTCCGGTACGGGAATGCGCCGGTGTTGATCGCGCTCCCCCGGAACAGGAACATGGTCCAGAAGACGTTGAAGATCATGAAAAGGATCAGCCAGGCCCCGCCCAGGTGCGACCGGTAGAACCGGGACCCGCGGTCGAGCCGTTTCGGGGAGGTCCTGATCCGGATCGCGCCAAACGCGACGAGCCCGCAGAAGGCCGCGACGGCTATGAAGTCTTGCGCGAACCCGAGTACCGGCCAGGTGCCGATGAGCGGGATGTGGAAGTCGTGGTCGAACAGCGCGCCGTACGCCTCGATGTAGACGGTGAGCAAGATCACGAAGGCCCAGAACACGAAGAAGTGGGCCAAACCGGGCAGCGACCACTTGAGCAACTTGCGCTGGCCGAAGACCTCGGCGAGCTGTGCCGTGATCCGTTCGCCGATGCCGGACCGGACCGCTTCGATCCGCTCCGGTGCCGGCTGACCGCGCCTGGCCAGCCGATACAGCCACCACAGCCGATGCCCGGCGACGGCGAAGCCCACCGCCGTCATGGCCAGGCCGAGTGCGATCCGGAGAGCCACGGGTCGTCTCCCTCCCGGGTACGACGTCGAGTGCCAGCGTAAGACCGGCGGACGGACGTACGGTACGCCCGTCCACAGGACCGACTGGACCCACGGGACCGACTGGTCGGTAACTTACCGTGTTCCGGTTGCCTGTCCGTACTCAGCTCGAGGCGTCGGCAGGTCGGGCGCGCTGTCGCAGGCTCGGCGCGAGGACGAGGACCCACAGGGCGCTGAGGAACGCGGGAGCGAACGCCAGCGCCGGCTGGCCGGTGGCGTCCCACAGCGAGCCGCCGAGCAGCGGCAACAGGAACGCGAGCCCGTACCCGATGGTGAACATGCCGGCGGACGCGCGGTGTGCGTCCTCGGCGGCCACGATTACCGGCAGCGTGAAGGCGATGATCAGCAGCACGGCCGAGGTGAACCCGATCACGGCCGCCCCCGCCAGCACCGGGATCGGCGCGGCAATCAGCAGGAGTGCGAGTCCGAGGATCGTGACCACGCCAAGCGCCGCGGCCAGCAGCGGGCTGGTGACCCAGGCCGTGGGCAGCACGGCGAGCAGCAGGGACGCTGGGACCTGCGCGGTGTTGAGCGCGGTCAGGCTCGGCCCCACCAGGCCCGGCATGTCGGTCGCGTGCAGGTACGTGGGCAGGAAGGTGTTGCCGGTGAAGTACACCACCGACGCGCCGCCCTGCAGCAGACCGAGCCGCCAGGTCGACCCGGAGCGCCAGTTCGGCCAGATGCCTGTCTTTCCCGTCCCCCTGCCGTTCGGGCCCACCCCCCGTCGTACGGGACCCGACCTCACGGCAGCCCCCCGCAACGTGAGCAGCGCGAGCGCCGCGAATACGGCGGGGAGCGACCAGGCGACCAGCACACCCCGCCACACACCCACCAGCGGCAGCACCAGGGGCAGGGTGAGCGACGCGGCCAGCATCTCCCCGACCAGCAGCCCGTTCATGTAGGTCGCGGTGCCGAGCGCGGCGGAGCGTTCCAGCCACCGGTGGACGAGGGCCGGCAGGGTGGGCTGGATCGTCGCGATCGCCAGACCCATGAGGAAGGTGAGGGTGAACAACATCACGGCCCCGGGCGAGCCATGGGTGAGCGGCCCGCGCAGCGCCGAGGCACTGGCGATGACGAGGAGCCCGAGGAAGAGGGCGCGGTACGGCCCGATGCGGGCGATGATCGCCGACCCCACCGGTGCTCCGGCCGCGAGCAGCAGCACCGGCAGTGTGGTGAGGGCGGCGAGCGCCGCCTGGCTCAGCGCGAACGCGTCGCGGACCGCCGGCAGCACCGGCGGAAGCGCAAGGACCGTGATCCGCAGGTTGAGACCGACGAGCCACAACACCGCGAGCCGGTGCAGCGTCCCTCCCGCACCCCCGCCCTCCTGGCCCGCCGCCCCCCTTGTCACGATGGCCCAATCTCCCGTCGCCCCGCCCCGGTAGTCAACCGGGATTAACTGGGCGGAATACCCGTACGGCTCGTCGTTGTTGGACGATGCGACAGCAAAGTTGAGCCTAGTCGACTCACTTCATTTGACACCGACGAGCCGGCAAGGCAGATTGACTCTGCCAGACGCAACTTGACGGCCGTCCGTCCGTTCGACGACGGCCGGGTGATCGCAACGTACGACGGAGGACGTACCTATGGCACGTGCGGTCGGTATCGACCTCGGGACGACCAACTCGGTCGTTGCCGTTCTCGAAGGTGGCGAGCCCACCGTCATCGCAAACGCGGAGGGGTCGCGGACCACGCCGTCCGTCGTCGCCTTCGCCAAGAACAACGAGGTGCTGGTCGGCGAGGTGGCCAAGCGGCAGGCGGTCACCAACGTCGACCGCACGGTCCGGTCGGTCAAGCGCCACATGGGTTCCGGCTGGAAGCAGGAGATCGACGACAAGACGTTCACCGCACAGCAGATCAGCGCGTTCGTGCTGCAGAAGCTGAAGAGGGACGCCGAGGCGTACCTGGGCGAGGAGGTCACCGACGCCGTCATTACGGTGCCGGCGTACTTCGAGGACGCCCAGCGGCAGGCCACCAAGGAGGCCGGACAGATCGCCGGGCTCAACGTGCTGCGGATCATCAACGAGCCGACGTCCGCGGCGCTGGCCTACCACCTGGAGAAGGAGAGCGAGGCGACCATCCTGGTCTTCGACCTGGGTGGCGGCACGTTCGACGTCTCGTTGCTGGAGGTCGGGGACGGTGTCGTCGAGGTGAAGGCGACCAGCGGCGACAACCACCTTGGCGGCGACGACTGGGATCAGCGGGTCGTCGACGAGCTGGTGAAGCGGTTCAAGAACGGCCACGGCGTTGACCTGTCCAAGGACAAGATGGCGGTGCAGCGGCTCCGTGAGGCCGCCGAGAAGGCCAAGATCGAGCTGTCCAGCTCGTCCGAGACCTCGATCAACCTGCCGTACATCACCGCGTCCTCGGAGGGTCCGCTGCACCTGGAGGAGCGGCTTATCCGCGCCGAGTTCCAGCGGATGACCAGCGACCTGCTCGACCGGTGCCGGTCGCCGTTCCAGCAGGCGATCAAGGACGCCGGCATCAACGTGAGCGACATCAACCACGTGGTGCTGGTGGGCGGCTCCACCCGGATGCCGGCCGTCGTGGACGTGGTGCGCGAGCTCACCGGCGGCAAGGAGCCCAACAAGGGCGTCAACCCCGACGAGGTTGTGGCCGTCGGCGCCGGTCTGCAGGCGGGCGTGCTCAAGGGTGAGGTCAAGGACGTCCTGCTGCTCGACGTCACCCCGCTCTCGCTCGGCATCGAGACCAAGGGCGGGATCTTCACCAAGCTCATCGAGCGCAACACGACGATCCCGACCAAGCGCTCGGAGATCTTCACCACGGCCGACGACAACCAGCCGTCCGTGGAGATCCAGGTGTACCAGGGCGAACGGGACATCGCCGCGTACAACAAGAAGCTCGGCACGTTCCAGCTCACCGGCATCCCGCCGGCCCCGCGCGGGGTTCCGCAGATCGAGGTCACCTTCGACATCGACGCGAACGGCATCGTGCACGTCTCGGCGAAGGACCTCGGCACCGGTAAGGAGCAGTCGATGACCGTCACCGGCGGCTCGGCGCTGCCGAGGGACGACATCGACCGGATGGTCCGTGAGGCCGAGCAGTTCGCTGAGGAGGACCGTCGGCGCCGCGAGGACGCGGAGACCCGCAACAACGCCGACCAGCTCGCCTACCAGACCGAGAAGTTCCTCAAGGAAAACGAGGACAAGGTCCCGACCGACGTGAAGACCGAGGTCGAGTCGGCGCTGGGCGAGCTGAAGAAGGCCCTCGAGGGCACCGACATCGAGGCGATCCGTACCGCCAGCGAGAAGGTCGCTCAGGTCAGCCAGCAGATGGGCTCCGCGATCTACGCGCAGACCCAGGCGGCACAGGAGCAGGCCGGTTCGCAGGGGGCCGGGCCCGAGGGGCAGGCCTCCGAGGAGGGACGCACCGAGGACGAGGTAGTGGACGCCGAGATCGTCGACGAGGACAAGCGGGAAGGTGGGGCTGCATGACGGACCGCAAGACCGACCCCGAGGCGCGGGAGCAGGAAAACGAGGAGCGCCAGGGCCCGGTGGTCCGTGACAAGCGCCGCATCGACCCGAAGACGGGCGCTGTGCGGGAGCCGGCCGAGGGGCCGGCTCCCGCGTCGGCGGCGCCGGGGGGTGACGCGCAGCGGGGCGGCCGGGCGAAGGTCGCGCCGGCCGGCGACGCCGCCGAGGACTCGGCCAAGGACGACGAGACCGAGTCGCTGCGTGCGCAGCTCACCGAACGCACCGACGACCTGCAGCGCCTCCAGGCGGAGTTCGTCAACTACCGCAAGCGGGTGGAGCGAGACCGGCTGGCGGTGCGCGAGCAGGCGCTCGCCAACGTCCTCACCGATCTGATCCCGGTCTTCGACGACATCGACCGTGCCCGCAAACATGGCGAGCTGACCGGCGGGTTTCAGAAGATCGCGGAGGGCTTCGAGCAGATCGTTACCAAGCTGGGTCTCGCCCGCTTCGGGGAGAAGGGCCAGCCGTTCGACCCGACCGAGCACGAGGCGCTCATGCACAGCTACTCCACGGAGGTCACCGAGTCGACCTGTGTGGAGGTCCTGCAGCCGGGCTACCGGCTGGCCGGGCGCATCCTGCGGCCCGCCCGGGTAGCGGTCGCCGAGCCCGCGCCCGACGAGGCCGAGGAAACCGACGCTGGGCACGAGAACGCCGAGCCGACCGAGGAGCCGACCGAGGAGCCGACCGAGCAGGCCGAGCACGCGGAGCAGCAGGCCGAGCAGCCCGAGGAGGGAGTCGGCGAGGCGGAGCGCTCTTCGGATGCCGACACCGGCGAGGAAGAGACCGACCGCCAGCGTTGATCGATCGATCTTGATCAGTAAGAGGGCAAAGAAGAGGGGACGCCGATGAGCGCGAGGGACTTTCTCGAGAAGGACTACTACGCGATCCTCGGCGTCTCGAAGAACGCCAGCGCCGACGACATCAAGAAGGCCTACCGCAAGCTGGCCCGCAAGTACCACCCGGACGCCAACAAGGGCAACACCGAGGCCGAGGACAAGTTCAAGGAGGTCTCCGAGGCCTACGACGTGCTGTCCGACGAGAAACGGCGCAAGGAGTACGACGAGGCGCGGGCGCTCTTCGGCAGCGGTGGATTCCGTACCGGCGCCGGCAGGCCGGGCGGCTTCGACCTCGGCGACCTGTTCGGCACCTTCGGCGAGGGGCCCGCTGGCTCCCGCGGCGGCGGCGGCATCGGTGACCTGTTCGGCGGGCTGTTCGGGGGCCGGGTCCGTACCCGGCCCCGCCGCGGTGCCGACGTGGAGTCCGAGGTGAGCCTCTCGTTCACCGAGTCGATCGACGGGGTGACCGCGCCGCTGCGGCTGAGCAGCGAGGCGGCGTGCGGCTCGTGCCGCGGCACCGGGGCGCGCGTGGGCACCACGCCACGGGTCTGTCCGTCCTGTGAGGGTTCCGGGCAGTCGGCCCGTAACCTGGGCAGCTTCGCGTTCTCCGAGCCGTGCCGGGAGTGCCACGGCCGCGGGCTCGTGGTTGACGATCCATGCCCGACGTGCCACGGCAGCGGGCGAGCGATGAGCACCCGGACCGTCCGGGTCCGGATCCCCGCGGGCGTGGCCGACGGGCAGCGGATCCGGCTCAAGGGCAAGGGTGCGCCCGGAGAGCACGGCGGCCCGCCGGGCGACCTGTACGTGGTCTGTCACGTCAAGCCGCACCCGGTGTTCGGGCGGTCCGCGGAGAACCTGACGGTCACCGTGCCGGTCACGTTCCCCGAGGCCGCCCTGGGCGCCGAGATCAAGGTGCCGACGCTGGGCGGCGCTCCGGTCACCGTACGGGTGCCGCCGGGCACGCCGAACGGACGGACGTTCCGGGTGCGCGGCAAGGGGGCCAGCCGGCGCGACGGAACCAAGGGCGACCTGCTGGTCACCGTCGAGGTTCTGGTGCCGCAGAACGTGGGTGGCAAGGCCAAGGAGGCCCTCGAGGAGTTCCGCAGCGCCACGGCCGGCGATGATCCGCGCAGCGGGCTCCTGCAGATGGCGAAGGGCGAGGAGACGAGATGAGCGAGCAGCCGAACCCGTTCGAACTCTCCGACGACGCGCCGGTCTACGTCATCTCCGTGGCCGCGGAGCTGTCCGGGCTGCACCCGCAGACGCTGCGGGCCTATGACCGGATGGGGCTCGTGTCCCCGGGCCGGACGGCGGGCCGAGGCCGCCGCTACTCGATGCGCGACATCCTGATGCTCCGCGAGGTGCAGCGGCTCTCCCAGGACGAGGGCATCAACCTCGCCGGCGTCAAGCGCATCCTGGAGCTGGAGACCCTCGTCGTCGAACTGCACGCGCAGGTCGAATCCCTGCGCAGGGAGCTGGAGGCGGTGCGGTACGCGGCAACCATGCAGCTCGCTGAGCTGCGGTCGCTGCACCGCCACGACGTCGTACCCGCCCGTGAGTATGCGATGCCCGTCAGCGAGACGGGCATCGTCCGGTGGCGGCCACGGCCGAACATGGGCCCGGACAACCCTGTGGACAATCCCGAGTAAGGAACATGGACTACAAGCTGACGCAGAGAAGCCAGGAGGCCCTGTCCGGGGCCGTACGGCGGGCGGCCGCCGACGGCCACCCGCAGGTGGAGCCGGCGCATCTGCTGCTGGCGCTGCTGGAGCAGTCGGACGGCACCGCGGTGCCTCTGCTGCAGGCGGTCGGTGCCGATCCGGCCCACCTGCGGCGGTCCACGGAGGAGCTGCTCGGCAGGCTGCCGAAGGCGTCAGGCAGCACGGTCGGGGCCCCCGACACCTCCCGCCCGCTCCTGGCGGCGCTCAACACCGCTGCGCAGCGGGCCCGCGGGCTCGAGGACGAGTACGTCTCGACGGAGCATCTGCTGGTCGGGTTGGCCAGCGGCCGGACCGAGCCGTCGGGACGCCTGCTGGTCGAGGCGGGCGCGACCCCGGACGCGCTGCTCGAGGCGTTCGAGAAGGTCCGTGGGCAGACCCGGGTGACCTCGGAGAACCCGGAGGACACGTACCGGGCGCTGGAGAAGTACGGCGTCGACCTGACCGAAAGCGCCCGGGCCGGGAAGCTCGACCCGATAGTGGGCCGGGACGCCGAGATCCGGCGCGTCGTCCAGGTGCTCTCCCGGCGTACCAAGAACAACCCGGTCCTCATCGGCGACCCGGGCGTTGGCAAGACCGCCATCGCCGAAGGGCTGGCGCAGCGCATCGTCGCCGGCGACGTGCCGGAGTCGCTGAAGAACCGACGCCTGGTGGCGCTGGACATCGCGGCCATGGTCGCGGGCGCGAAGTACCGCGGCGAGTTCGAGGAGCGGCTCAAGGCGGTTCTGAACGAGATCAAGCAGAGCGACGGGCAGATCATCACGTTCATCGACGAGCTGCACACGGTGGTCGGCGCCGGCGCCGCCGAGGGCGCGATGGATGCCGGCAACATGCTCAAGCCCATGCTGGCCCGCGGCGAGCTGCGGATGATCGGCGCGACGACGCTGGACGAGTACCGTGAGCGGATCGAGAAGGACCCCGCCCTGGAGCGGCGGTTCCAGCAGGTGCTGGTCGGCGAGCCCTCGGTCGAGGACACGATAGCCATCCTGCGCGGGCTCAAGGGCCGCTACGAGGCGCATCACCAGGTGGTGATCAGCGACGCGGCGCTGATCGCGTCGGCCACGCTGTCCGACCGCTACATCACCGCCCGGTTCCTGCCGGACAAGGCGATCGACCTCATCGACGAGGCGGCGTCGAGGCTGCGGATGGAGATCGACTCCCGGCCGGTGGAGATCGACGAGCTGCAGCGTGCCGTTGACCGGATGCGGATGGAGGAGCTCGCGCTGTCCAAGGAGGACGACGCGGCCAGCAGGGAACGGCTGGAGCGGCTCCGCGCCGAGCTGGCCGACCGGCAGGAACAGCTGAACGCGCTCGTCGCCCGCTGGGAACGGGAGAAGTCCGGGCTCAACCGGGTGGGTGAGCTGAAGAAGCGCCTCGACGACCTGCACGGCCAGGCCGAGCGCGCCCAGCGCGACGGCGACTTCGAGACGGCCGCCCGGCTCATGTACGGGGAGATCCCCGCGACGGAGAAGGAGCTGGCCGAGGCGAGCGAGTCGAGCGCGGCGGGCAACCCCAGCGAGGCGATGGTCAAGGAGGAGGTGGGGCCGGACGACGTCGCCGAGGTGGTGTCGAGCTGGACCGGCGTCCCGGTCGGCCGGCTGCTGGAGGGCGAGACCGCCAAGCTGCTGCGCATGGAGGAGGAGATCGGCCGGCGGGTGATCGGCCAGGAGCGTGCCGTCCGGGCCGTTTCCGACGCGGTACGCCGGGCCCGGGCGGGGGTCTCCGACCCGGACCGGCCCACCGGATCGTTCCTGTTCCTCGGCCCGACCGGGGTGGGCAAGACCGAGCTGGCCAAGGCGCTCGCGGAGTTCCTCTTCGACGACGAGCGGGCCATGGTCCGTATCGACATGAGCGAGTACTCAGAGAAGCACTCGGTGGCCCGGCTGGTCGGCGCGCCCCCGGGGTACGTCGGCTACGAGGAGGGCGGCCAACTCACCGAGTCGGTCCGCCGCCGGCCGTACTGCGTGGTGCTGCTGGACGAGGTGGAGAAGGCCCACACCGAGGTGTTCGACGTCCTGCTGCAGGTGCTCGACGACGGTCGGCTCACCGACGGGCAGGGTCGCACCGTCGACTTCCGCAACACGATCCTGATCCTCACCTCGAACCTGGGCTCGCAGTTCCTCAGCGACCCCACGGTGGACGAGGGTGGGCGCCGGGACGCGGTCATGGGGGTGGTACGGGCCACCTTCAAGCCGGAGTTCCTGAACCGGCTCGACGACGTGATCGTCTTCGAGGCCCTCGGCAGCGAGGAGCTGACGAAGATCGTCGACCTGCAGGTCGAGCGGCTGGCTCGCCGCCTCGCCGACCGGCGGCTCACCCTCACCGTGACGCCGGGCGCCCGCGAGTGGCTCGCGTTGACCGGGTACGACCCGGTCTTCGGGGCCCGGCCGTTGCGCCGGCTGGCGCAGGTGGCGATCGGCGACCAGCTCGCCCGTAAGCTGCTGGCCGGCGAGATCCGCGACGGCGGCGAGGTGCTGGTCGACGTGAACGGGGACGCCGACGCCCTGGAGGTCATGTCGGCCGAGGACTCCCGGGCCAAGCCGGCCGAGCCGGTCTGATCCGCGCCGCAGCGCCGACGCTGCGAGTCCTGGGACCGAGCTTCTCACTCTCCGCGATCAATCCCTCGGAACCCAGGCGCTGCTACAGGTCGGCATCTCGGCCCTGGTAGCGCTGGAGGATGGATCGGTCCTTGCCGTGGATGAGCTGGATGCCAGCCTGCATCCCTATCTCTCGGCCGAGATCATTAGGATGTTCCGCGAGCCGCGCACCAATCCACGCAACGCCCAGCTGGTCTTCACCAGCCACGGCCGATGGGTAACCGCAGTCGGGAGGGTCGTACCCGACGACCGACTGCCCGACATCACCTCGCTACCAGGCTTCTCGTCGTTTGCGGCGGACGGCAGACCGAGAAGCAGTACTTAGACGGGCTACGCAGAGCGGAACGGAATCCCGCCGTCACCGTGACGGTCCGAACGAATCCGTGCCCAGCGAGGTTGTCAACTACGCGTACCGGCTAAGAAGGGATAACCCGGACGAGTTCGACGAGGTGTGGTGCGTCTTCGACGTCGACGAGTTCCGGGACCTCGCGGCGGCCGCCCGCCTGGGCAAGCGACACCGCATCAACCTGGCCGTCTCGAACCCGTGCTTCGAGGTATGGCTGCTTTTGCTGCCTCTGCTCAGAAGGCACGTGCCGCACTACGACAAGGCCGTCGTCGACTTCGCGGACTACCGTGACGGGGTCCCTGTGGCATGTGAGCGGGCCAGGAGGTTGGACCCGTCGGGAACCGCTCATCAGATGAATCCATCGACGTCGGTGTGGCGGGTCGTGGACAGGATCAGGCGCACACACTTGTGACGTCCCGCGAACGGTATCCTCCCTCGCGACCTGTTGGGGACACCGGATCGGGCAGTATGGCTCCGGTTTCGCTTGGCGTGTGACACTGACCACAGCATAGACGCTAGGGAGCGACAGTGAGCCATACGTACTCCTCGCAGGACCCTTGGGGGCAGGGCGAGGGTCAGCAGCCGCCTCCGTACGGCCAGACATACGGACAACAGCAGCCACCCGGAGGGCCGCAGTACCCACCAGGCCCCCCTCAGCAGGGGCCTCCCGGTGGGCTGCCGGGTTATCCGCCGCCGGGCGGGCAGCAGCCACCGCAGGGCGGAGCATGGGGCCAGCCGGAAGGACAGTGGGGCTACGGCGCGTACGGCGCCTACGACCACCCGCGGCGGCCGGGAACGGTGCTCGGCGGGGCGATCATGACCTATGTCGGGTCCGCCTTTCTGGTTCTGCTGGGCGTGGTGCTCCTCATCGGCGGCGCGGTGAGCGCCTCGTTCATGGAGGGCGCCGCGGAGAGCGGGGCGATGGGTGACATGCCGCCGAACACGCTTCGCCTGGTCATCCTCGGCCTCGGCGGCTTCGTCCTGGTGCTCGGTGCGGTCCTGATCGCCCTCGCCCTCTTCGCTCAGAAGGGCAGCAACGGCGCGCGTATCGGGCTCACAGTGATCGGCGGGATCCAGATCCTCTTGGGCCTGGCGTCGCTGGTCACCGGGTCGCCGCAGACCATTGTCACGGTCCTGTACGTGGGGGTCGTGCTCGTCCTGTTCTGGGTCGGGGGCGCCAACGAGTGGTACCGGGCGCAGAAGGCGGCTCGGTAGCCGGTGCCTCGCATGGATCGGGAGCAGGTCGCGGGCTGGGTTGCCGCCTACGAACGCGCCTGGCGCACCCCGGGCACCGACGTGCTCGCCGAGGTCTTCACCCAGGACGCGACCTACCTCCAGAGCCCGTACGAGGAGACGGTGGTCGGGCTGCCCGCGATCGCCCGGATGTGGGAGGAGACCCGCGACGGCCCGGATGAGGTGTTCCGGATGACGAGCGACGTCGTCGCCGTCGACGGTGACACCGCCGTGGTGCGGGTGGAGGTCTACTACGGCGACCCGGTCCACCAGGAGTACCGGGACCTGTGGGTGATGCGCTTCGCGGAGGACGGACGGTGCCGGGCCTTCGAGGAGTGGCCCTTCTGGCCGGGTCGGTCGTTCACGGCGCAGAGTGACGGCAACTGATGCTCGTGGGCAGCGACGAGAGCGATCGGCCGCGGCGCCCCGGCACCGTACTCGGTGGGGCGATCATGACCTATGTCGGGTCCGCCTTCGGTGTCTTCGTCGGCCTGGCCAACGTGGTCACGTCGGCCGAGCTCGCAGAGAGCCTCCGGACCGACCCGAGGGCCCTGGTCGCCTGGGGGGTGGGCATCGCGGTGGCGTCCGTCGCCGCGAGCGTGCTGGCGATCTTCGCGCTGAGGGGCAGCAACGGGGCACGCGCGGCCTTGACGGTCGTTGGCGGGATCTACGTCCTGTGGGCTCTGTACAGCTTGGTGCGCGACCACAACGTGTTGGGCGTCGCGGCCGTCGCCTGGATCGCCGCGGCTGTCGCGCTGTTCTGGGTCGGCAACGCGGGCGCGTGGTACCGGGCCCACAGGCCCGTCCGGTAACGCGGCCGTACGGCTCAGACCGCTCGATCGCCATCGCCGGGGCGGGCCTGGCGGTCCTCCTCGTCGAGCATCGCGTCGAGCATCAGGTCGTGCTCGTCCTCGGGGAGGCGCATCTCGCGCCGTACCCGGTAGCGGGCGCGCAGCAGCGAGTCGAGCAGGCCCCACGGGGCCTGGCCGGGCCCCCGGACCAGCTCGAGGCCGGCGGTGGCCCACTCGTGCGCCCCCTCCAGATCGCGCTGCGCCTCCAGGGTCTCCGCCAGGAAGTTGTGGAGTTCGGGGTCCGTCGGCCCCTCCGCGCGTATCTGTGCGATGAGCCGCCGCGCCTCTCCCTCGCGGCTGAGGTCGAAGAGGGCGTCGGCCAGGTACGCCCGCGGATCGACGGCGGTACGCCCGCCGTCGTCGAGGGCGCGGCGGTACTGCTCGGCGGCCCGCTCCGGGCGGTTGGCCAGCTGCCACTGCGCGCCGGCCCGCATCAGAAGCTCGGCCCGGGAGACCGCATCGTCGCCGACGTCGCCCGCGGTATCGGCGAGCCACTCGAGCCGCTCGGCGACGGCGACGTAGTCGCCGGTCCGGGCCGCCTCGAACTCGAGCTCGTCGATGTCGTCCAGCGTCAGCGGTGTACCGGTCACGTTTCGAGGGTACGCATCGTCGCGCCCGAGCACGGGCATTTCGGTCGAAGGATGTCTCGTCCGCGAAGAATGCCCGAGATGGTGCGGACCCCTAGGGTCGTCGGGACTGTTCGAGAGCGTCCCAGAAGCCGCGGCGCAGCGCGTGCCGTACCTCGTCGTGTAGCAGGAAGTCGATCGGCAGCGACGAGCCCTGCAGCAGCCGGGCCTCGAGGTCCGACGGCATCCGTGGCTTGCGGGCCAGTACTGCCTCGAGCCACAGGGCCGGCGCGTCCCGGGCGACGGTCTCCCCGAAGTCCCGTCCCTCCTGGTGCGCGGCCTTGACCGCGTCGTTCAACGTCGGCGACGAGGACGGTACGGGGGCTGGAAGGTTCGGGCCGGGTGCGTAGGTGTCGCGTTGCGACGGCACGTACGAGGGTCCGCTCGACGGCCCGGTGACCATCGGGCCCGACGGGCCCGCGTGCATGGGACCGGAGCTGGAAGGGTGCATCGGGCCGGAGCCGGCGGACGAGATCGGGCCGTGGCCCGGCGTCGGCGCGGACAGGGGGTGCGGGCCCGACGGGTGACCGCTGGCGAAGTGCGGCCCGGAGTGCGGGCTCGGCGGCGGCGCCATCGTGGGGGAGGGGAATCCGGTGCTGGTCGCCTGGCCGTTGCTGAGCGGCGGCGAGGACGTATCCACCCCGGTGAGCAGGTTGACGTACGGCCGCAGGTGGGAGGCGCCGACCTCGATGAGATCGTCGCATTCCTGGCGCAGCGTCCGGGCGATCGTCCAGTTCCCGTCCACGGTCACATGGACCACCGTCACCCGCACGCCGAAGTCCTGGGCGTCGGCGACGGCCTGCACCAGGTCCTCGTCCCCGCTCACCACCACGGCGTCGCAGAGGGCGCTGCGCCGGGCGAGCATGGTGAGATCCCGGTAGACGAGGGCGTCCACGCCCTCGCGGCGGCCCGGCCGGATCCGGCCGAGCCGCAGCTTCAGATTGGGTAGGTCCGCCAGCGCATCGTGCTCGGCGGTACGGCGCCCCTCGACTGTGGCCTCGTACCAGTAGCAGCGCAGCAGGGGAAGCCCTGTGCGGTCCCTCGCCAGCCGTCCGAGAAGTTCCAGCAGCCCGGAGTAGTCCCAGGACACGGCATCGCGGTGCCGTGTCCCGTGCACCGCCATCGCGCCGTCCGCCAACAGATACCCGGCGTCAACGAACAGCGCACAGCGATCCACGCGACTCCGCCCCCTTCTGCGGCGCGAGACTACAGATGCCTCACCGGACGGTGCAGTCACTTACTCCCCGAGCAGTTTCCACAGGGTAGTGAAGTCTGCTCTCCGCGTAAGCGAATCCGCGTATTCCACCTTCCTCGGCAGGATGGACACATGCGACTTCTGGTGCTCGGTGGTACCCGATTTGTCGGCCGGACTCTTGTGGAGGAAGCAGTTCGGCGTGGACATAGTGTGACAACTTTGGCGCGTGGTGTCAGCGGGGACCCGCCACCTGGTGTCGAGTCGCTGCACGGCGACCGTACCAAGGAGGCCGACCTTGAGGTGCTGCGCGGCCGTGAATGGGACGCCGCCGTGGACACCAGCGTCCTGGCCCCGCGACACGTCGGCGCGACCGCCCGGCTGCTCGCCGACCAGGTCGGGCACTACGTGTACGTCTCCACCGTGTCCGTCTACCCCGACTTCGGCGGGCAGCCGGTGGACGAGGCCTCGGAGGTGTACGAGTGCCCCGCCGACGCGGTGGACGTCGACTACGGGCCGGGCAAGGCCGGTGCCGAGCGGGCGGTCCAGGAGGCGTTCTCCGGCCGGGCGCTCATCGTACGGCCCGGAGTGATCCTCGGGCCGTACGAGTCACCGGGGCGGCTGCTGTGGTGGCTCCGCCGGATCGCCCGCGGCGGGCAGGTCCTCGCGCCCGGTAGCCCCGACCGGGCCGTCAGGTTCGTCGACGTACGGGATCTCGCGGTCTGGATGCTGGACAACGCGCGCCGGCGGCTTCCGGGCGTCGTGAACGTGCCCGGCCCCCGGGACACCACGACCATGGGCGAGCTGCTGGGGCTGTGCGTGGAGGCGACCGGGTCGCGGGCCGAGCTCGTCTGGCTGGACGACGCCACGCTCACCGAGGCGGACGTGCAGCCGTGGACGGAGCTGCCTTTCTGGGTTCCCGCCGGGTCCGGCTTCGGCGCGTGGACAGACATCTCCGACGAGCGTGCCCGGCTGGCCGGCATCCGCTACCACCCGGTCCGCGGAACGGTGTTCGACACCTGGCGCTGGCTGCGTGGGGTGCCGGAGCCTTCCCTCGCCCCCGATCTCGGTCTCGACCCGGACAAGGAACGGCGCCTGCTCGCCGCCCAGCCCTAGCCGGACCAGCTCGCCCAGCGGTCCACCGCGATGACGATCAGTGGGCCCTCGGGTACGTCGCCCCGGTACTGCGGGTACTTGTCCTGCAGGACGGGCAGCGCGTCGGCGATGCCGGACTCCTCCTCGACCACGCCCGCCGTACCGTCGGCGCGGACCCACCACAGCGCGCCCCAGTCGTCCTCGTAGTGATCGACGAGCACGGACACCCGCGGGTTCTCGACGATGTTGCGCAGGCGCTTGAGGTTCCGGCTGCGCTTGGGCTTGCGGTCGACCACTGTGACGACCGTCTCGCCGCGGACCGCGAACGTGATGGGCACGATGTGCGGCCGCCCTCGCCCGTCCGCCGTGGCGAGGCGGGCGATAGGCGCGGCCGCGAAGCGATCGCGAGCTTCCTCGTCCGTCACATGCGCACCGTACACACTCGGTAAAGTGCCGCTCACCACACGTCGTGGTTCTGTCAAGGGGGGAATCCGACATGATCAATCGTTACCTGCGTGCCGTGGGTACGGCCTTCTGCGTGGTGGCGGTCACGGCCGCATGCGGGTCCGGTGCTTCGAAGGAGGAAGCGGGGCCCGCCGAGTCCGAGCAGGCCCAAGAGCTTCGGTCGGCCCTGCTGACCGACGTCGATCTCGCCAGCTACCGCAGGCAGGATGTGCGGGCCGGCACGCTGGACTCGCTCGGCTTTACGCAGGTCTTCGGCCAGCTCCGGAAGCTGAAGACGGACAAGCCGCAGTGCCTGAAGGGTTACCTGGGTGGTGTCAGCGGGCCCGCGCTGGACGGGCTGCAGCAGGCGCCCGCGGCCATGGCTGTGTTCCGCGGAACGCAGCGCGGCTCCTTCGGGCAGATCATCCTGTCCCTGCCGGCCGAGAAGGCGGCGGCCGCCCTCGACCAGCCGTTCCCGGACAAATGCTCGAAGATCACCGCCACGTTGCCTGACGGCCGGAAGATGACGCTCAAGACGCGGGAGATCGATGTGGCCCCGCTCGGTGAGGGGGCGCGCGCCTTCCGCGGTACGGTCACCGTAGGCGGCGGGCAGACCGTCATCATGAGCGAGACCATCCGTTCCGGCGGTGTCGTGCAGAACATCCAGATGCAGGGCGCCGACAAGAAGACGCTGGAGAAGCTCGCCAAGCAGGCGCACCAGAAGGTCAGCGAGGACCTGGCGGATCTGGCCTGACGCATCGCCCATCGCCGAGATCCATGTTGTGGGGGTACCAAACCCGGCAAAACGGTCCCGCAACATGGATCTCGGCGGTAGGAGATCTAGGGTGGATGGTCGGTGCGCCGCCTGACACAGGGAGGACGACGGTGTCCCAGCAGCCCACGCCCCGCTTCCGCGCCGCGCTTGCGGACTTCGTCGCCTACCGCCCGGGCCGTACACCGGCGTCGCCGACCGGCAAGGTGTACAAGCTGGCGTCGAACGAGACGCCGTACGGTCCGCTGCCCTCGGTCGTCAACGCGATCGCCGCGGCCGCCCAGGAGATCAACCGGTACCCGGACAACGGGGCCGCCGAGCTCGTCGAGGCGATCGGCGAGCGGTTCGGCGTCCCGGTGGAGCACGTAGCGGTCGGCTGCGGTTCGGTCGGCGTGACCCAGCAGCTTCTCGAGGCGGTCGGGGAGCCGGGCGCCGAGGTGGTCTACGCCTGGCGCTCCTTCGAGGCGTACCCTCTGCTGGTGACCCTGGCCGGGGCCGACTCGGTCCAGGTGGCGCTGCGGGACGAGACGCACGATCTGGCCGCGATGGCGGACCGGATCACCGAGCGGACGCGGCTGGTCTTCGTCTGCAACCCGAACAACCCCACCGGCACGGTCGTCGGCGGCGGCGAGCTGGAGGCGTTCCTGGACCGGGCGCCCGGTGACTGCCTCGTCGTCCTCGACGAGGCCTACCGCGAGTTCGTCCGCGACCCGGACGTGCCCGACGGGCTGGAGGTGTACCGCGACCGGCCCAACGTCGCCGTGCTGCGTACGTTCTCCAAGGCGTACGGACTCGCCGGGCTACGGGTCGGCTTCCTCGTCGGGCACGATCCGGTCGCCGAGGCGGTGCGCAAGACCCAGCTGCCGTTCACCGTCAGCCGGCTCGCTCAGGCCGCCGCGCTGGCTTCGCTCGCCGCCGAAGACGAGCTGTTCGACCGGGTCGAGGCGATCGTCAAGGAACGCGAACGGGTCCGGGAGACCCTGCGCGACCAGGGTTGGTCGGTGCCCGCGAGCGAGGCGAACTTCGTGTGGCTGCGCCTTGGCGAGCGCACTGCGGAGTTCGGAGCGGCGTGCGAAAGGGCAGGCGTCACGGTCCGGCCGTTCGCCGGCGAGGGCGCGCGGATCACCGTCGCCGACCGCGAGGCCAACGACGCGTTCCTCACCGTGGCCGCGGACTTCGCACCGTAGAGTCGACCGGGGCCTTACGGCGTTCGGTGGACACCACGAGCGCCACGCCGGCCAGGACGATCGTGCCGCCGAGGAGCACGACGGCCGTCACCGTCTCGCCGAGGATCAGCGCTCCGAGCGCCACGGCCACCACCGGGTTGACGTAGGCGTACGTGGCCACGAGCGAGATCGGTGCGTTGGCCAGCAGCCAGACGAACGCGGTGAACGCGATCACCGACCCGAACACGACGAGGTAGCCGAGCCCGATCCAGGAGCCCACGGAGAAGCTCGCCGGTCCCGCGCCGTGTAGCTCCCCGATGCCGAGCCCGAGGACGAGCGTCGCGGCCCCGCCGATCGTCATCTCGTACGCCGAGGAGACGAACGGGTCGCGCGGCATGGGAAGCCGCGGGGAGAGGAACGACCCGGTCGCCCAGCACAGCGACGCGACCAGGATGGTAACGGCGCCGCCGAGGTTCGTGTCGCCGCCGTGTGAGCCGGGCAACAGCAGCGCGGCCAGGCCTGCGAAGCCGACCAGCACGCCGGCGAGCGTGGCGAGCGCCGGCCGATCGCGTGTCGCGGTGCGGAAAAGCGCCACCCACAGCGGCACAGCGGCGAACAAGAGGGAGGCGAAGCCGGCGGGTACGTACTGCTCGCCGACCATGAGCAGTCCGTTGCCGCCCATCAGCAGCAGCACGCCGATGACGGCAGCGCCGGCCAACTCCTGCGGCGAGGACCGCAGCGCCGACCATCCGCGGCGCGGGACCAGGATCGCGCCCAGCAGGACCCCGGCCAGCAGGAAGCGCAGGCCGGCCCCGAAGAAAGGCGGGATGGTCTCGACAACGGCGCGCATCCCGACGTACGTCGAGCCCCAAAGCAGGTACACGGTGCCGAGGGCGGCCCACAAAAGCAGGCCCGAGGTTCGAACCGATGGCGAGGACGCGGCGGTGCCAGGAGCGGTCCGGTTCATCGATCTTTACAAGAACCCCGTGGCCGGCCGCTATTCCTGTGCCCGACTCGGTCAGGTGTCCAGCTTCTCCCGGATGAGGCGGTACAGCTGGCGGGGACGGCCCGGCTGAGGCGTCCGGTTCGGCGGCAGCGGCCAGGCCAGTCCGTCCTCGACCAGACCCCGCAGCAGCCGCCGCGCCGTTCGCTGGGTGACGCCGAGGGAGCGCGCCGTGATCTCCGCGTCGACGATCACCGGAGGGTTGTCACGGTGGCTCTTCTCCAGGGCGAGGATCAGACGGGCCAGCACGTCGAGTCCCTTGGGCTCCGCACCGGATCCGTCTCGGCGGGCCGGCTCCTGCGCGGCCACCGGCAGCGCCCGGCCGGTCCGATCGACGACGAACCCCCGCCTCCCGCGGGACCGATGGGACCACGACAGGGCAGCCCGGGCGTGCGCCTCGGCGTCCTGGGCGGTCGTGCCGAGTCCGATGCCGACCTCGACGCTGATGCCGAGCTCGTCCCGTATCCGCTCGACGAACGGCGGCGCGCGGAACCCCCGGGTGGCGGAGGCGAACGAGCCCACGGTGGCCAGGGTGAGGTAGCTGTGGTCGTCGTTCGACCACAGCAGCAGCCCGGTGGTTCGCGCCTCGTCGAGCAGCAGACGGTGCACGGTGAGCTTGAGCTCCTCCCGCCAGTACCGGGACGAGCCCGGCTGGGACGTCTCCCGGAGGGTGGGGATGTCGACGATCCCGATCGCGATCTGGGCCGTCTCCAGCTGGCTCGCCGCGCCGAGGAGGGCGGCGGTGTTCAGCGCGGACCGAATCGAGGCGGTGGTCGGCCGCACCTCGAGCGTGGGCACGGCGGCGTCCCTGAGCTGGCGGGCCACCGTGTGCACGCAGGTCAGAGCCATGGTGGTGGTGCCGGTTCGCCACAGCTGCTCGTGGAAGTCCGCGGCCGCGGAGTCCTCGCGTACGTGCACGTTGGCCGTGTCCAGCCCCAGGTCGGCGTACGCCTCCTCGACCTCCGCGCGGGACAGGACGTCGATGCTCACCCGGGTGAGGTCGCAGTCGCGCTCGGTCGCCGCCCGCAGCAGGGCGCTGTACAGCGCCGCCCCGCCGAGCGGGACGTACGTGGCCGGCACCGACAGCACGCCGGACCTGCGCGCCACCTCGTACGGCGACGGGCCGGTGAAGAGGCAGACGTCGATCGAGGACCCCAGCTTCGCGACGCGCTCAGCGGCTTCCTGCTCGTCGCGGTACGCGGCCGCGATCAGCCGACTCGGGACCGCCCCCTCGTGGCCGAGAAGCATCACCCGCTCGACGAGATCCTGCGGGCCGATGATCCCGATCGAGAGATCGGCCGCGAACGGCTCGCCTCTCAGCCCTCGCACGACGTACTGCCCCCATACGGACCACGGCTTCCCACGAGACCCTGCCCGAGCAGGTCGGCCGACTCCGTCCCGGCTGTGCGGCAAATGCCACAACGTTCAGCATCTTCGTCCACATTTGGTAGATCGTCGTGACCGGATCTCCCGTCACGGTCTCGGGCTTCATTCGGCCACGATCCGTACGTCACCCGTGGGCGTTCCACCCGCCTGATGCCGCGAGCGGGCTGGGTAGCGAGCAGAACAGAACGGGTCTGCGAGGCAGGATGCACCGTTACGGCCTCCCCCCAGCGGTCCTCTCCCCAGGGACCGCACCTGTGATCTCAGACGACCTCGCGTTCGATGTCCGCACCGAGCGCGGCGAGCCGGCTCGCGATGTTCGTGTGACCGCGCTCGACCGGATAGCCGGGCGTCACGACCGTCTCCCCCTCGGCGACGAGGCCGGCGATCACGAGCGCGATGCCGGTGCGCAGGTCGTGGGCGACAACGTCGGCACCGCGCAGCGGAGTGGGGCCATGCACGATGGCCCTGCCGTTGACCTCGATGTTCGCGCCCATCTTGTTGAGCTCGTCGACCAGCGCGAAGCGGCCGTCGAAGATGGTCTCCCGGATGTAGCTGGTGCCGTCGGCGAGGCAGGCCATGACCATGATCGGGGACTGGAGGTCGGTGGCGAAGCCCGGGTACGGGGACGTGAGCACGTTGATAGGCCGCAGCGGCCGCTCCCGCCGTACCTGCAGCACGGCTCCCTGATCGGCGAACTCCACACCCATCTGCTCGAGCTTCCACCGGACGACGCCGAAGTGCTCCAGCGTCGCGCCCACCAGGCTGACCTCACCCCCGGTGGCCGCGGCGGCCATCGCCATCACACCGGCGTCGATGCGGTCGGGCATGATCGTGTGCTCGACGGCCGTCAGCTCGTCGACCCCCTCGACGGTGAGGAATCCGGTGCCGGCGCCGCGGATGCGGGCGCCCATCCGAGAGAGGAAGTGGATGACATCGAGCACCTCGGGCTCGAGCGCCGTGTTGTCGATGACGGTGGTGCCCGGCGCGAGGGCCGCCGCCATGATCAGGTTCTCGGTGCCGGTATGGGAGGGCGTGTCGAGGTAGAGGTGGGAGCCGGTCAGCTTGTTGGCCTTGAGATAGATGACCCCCTCGCCCTCGTCAACGGTGGCGCCCAGACGAGCGAACCCGCGGTAGTGAAAGTCGAGGTTGCGGCTGCCGAGGTTGCATCCCCCGATGCCCTCGATCACGGCCTCGCCGAGGCGGTGCAGCAGAGCCGGCACGAAGAGCACCGATCCGCGGAAGCGCCGGGCCATGTCGGCCGGAAGCACCGAGCTGGTCAACGTCGACGCGTCGATCACCAGCGTGCGTTCGCTCTCGTGCAGCTCGACCCGGGCGCCGACCGCCTGAGCCAGCTCGACCGCGCGATAGACGTCCTCGATGAGGGGCACGTTGCGGAGCACCGTACGGCCCTTGGTGGCGAGCAGCGCTGCGCCGATCATTGGCAGCGCGGCGTTCTTCGCCCCTTGGACGAACGCCGTGCCACTTAGCCTGTGGCCGCCCCGGACGCGGTAACGGACCTCGTGGCCCACGCTCATACAGCCGTCGCTCCTTAGCGAGGAATTTGACCTATGCCCAGAAATCACAGTGGGTTACCGAAAAAGTACCCAGCGCGATCCCGTACCCCGAGCAGCACATCACGGCTTCGTGCCTCGTTCGTCACGTTAGTCGCCATGGACACACCCAACCGGCTTCACCCCCCCGGATCTCCGGCTCACGCGACCATACCCTGCAATAGGACGCCTAGGGGGCTTATTCCGGTTGACGTACGGTGCAAACATCCTTACCCGTCGGGGCCTTGATTGCCTGGTCAACCGGACCTTCGCGGCTGGTCAGCCGAACCGCCGGCCGGTCAGCCGCTCGTAGACCTCGACGTACCGCGCCCGGGTGCGTTCGACCACGGGATCGGGAACCGGCGGCGGGGGCTCGCCGGAGTGCCGGTCCCATCCGGACTCCGCGGAGAGCAGCCAGTCGCGCACGATCTGCTTGTCGAACGACGGCTGCGGGCGGCCGGGCCGCCACTCGTCCGCCGGCCAGAAGCGGGAGGAGTCCGGCGTCAGCACCTCGTCGGCGAGTACCAGCGCGCCGGCCTGGTCCCGGCCGAACTCGAGCTTGGTGTCGGCGATGACGATGCCCCGCCGCAACGCGATCTCCACGCCCCGGGCGTAGACGGCGAGGGTGAGACGCCGCAGCTCGGCGGCCAGGTCCTCGCCCGCCGCCCGGGCTACCGCGTGGTAGCTGATGTTCTCGTCGTGCTCGCCCTGTGGCGCCTTGGTGGCGGGCGTGAAGATCGGCTCGGGCAGCCGGGAGCCGTCCTCGAGACCCGGCGGCAGGGCCACGCCGCACACCTCGCCGGTCAGCTCGTAGTCGGTGAGGCCCGATCCGGCGAGGTACCCCCGAGCCACGCACTCCACCGGCACCATGTCGAGCCTGCGGCACAACACCGCCCGGCCGGCGAACTCCGCCGGCACGCCCGCCGGAACATCCGCGGACACGACGTGGTTCGGTACGAGGTCGGCGAGCCGCTCGAACCACCACAGCGACAGCGCGGTGAGCACCCGACCCCTGTCCGGGATCGGCGTGGGCAGCACGTAGTCGAAGGCGGAGATCCGGTCGCTGGCCACCATGAGCAGCAGCCCGTCCTCGGTCTGGTACAGATCCCGTACCTTGCCGGAGTACAGGTGCCTCACGAAAGCTCCTTCAGCCGGTCGAAGACGGGGCCGAGCCGCTCGACGTACCGTTCCGGGCGGCACACCTCGTCCAGCCTGCCCTCGTCCAGCCGCCTGCCGGCCTCGGCGGCATGCTTTCGCAGGGTGTCCCGGAACGGCACGCCCGCCTCCCAGGTCTCCATGGCCGCGCGCTGCACGAGGGCGTACGCGTCCTCTCGGGACGTCCCCGACTCGACCAGCTCCAGCAGGACCGCGGAAGAGTAGATGAGCCCGCCGGTGGCCTCCAGGTTGGCCCGCATCCGTGCCGCGTCGACGACCAGGCCGTCCACCAGACGGGCGGTGAGGTGCAGCAGGTAGTCGGTCGCGGTGGCGGCGTCGGGGAGGGCGATCCGCTCGGCCGACGAGTGCGAGATGTCCCGCTCGTGCCACAGCGGCACACCCTCCATGACCGGGACCATCTGCGCCCGGACGACGCGGGCGAGGCCGCAGATGCGCTCCGCGGCGATCGGGTTGCGCTTGTGCGGCATCGCCGAGGAACCCTTCTGGCCCCGGCCGAACGACTCGGACACCTCCCGGACCTCGGTGCGCTGCCCGTGCCGTACCTCCAACGCGACCGCCTCGCAGACCGTGGCGGCGAGGGCGAGCGCGTTGGCCCACTCGCTGATCCCGTCGCGCATCACCACCTGGGTGGCGACGTCGGCCGGCCGCAGCCCGAGCTGCGCGGCGACGTGTTGCTCGACGACCGGGTCGATCTGTGAGTACGTACCGACGGCCCCGGAGATCTTGCAGACCGCCACCGCCTCGCGGGCCCTGCGCAACCGGTCCCGGCAGCGGGCCATGGCGAACGCGAGGTCGGCGACCCGGTGGCCCCACACGTCCGGCTCGGCGTGGATGCCGTGCGTCCGGCCGGCGCGCAGCGTCGTCCGGTGCGCCAGCGCATGGTCGCGCAGCGTCGCCACCAACGCCGTGGCCTTGTCCAGCAGGATGTCGCTCGCCTCGGCCAGCTGTAGCGCGAGCGCGGTGTCCAGCAGGTCGGAGGAGGTCATGCCGAAGTGCACGTACGCGGCCGCGTCGCGGGGAGCCGTGTTGTCGGCCCAGGCGGTGAGGAACGCGATGACGTCGTGCTGGGTGGTCGCCTCAACCTCGGCGACCGCCTCCGGGGTGGGCGGCGGTGCCTGACGCACCGGCTCCACCACGTCAGGGGGTACGGTGCCCCCCGCGGCGTGGGCCTCCAGCACCAGGGTCTCCACCCGGCACCACAGCTCGTACTTGTGGGCCTCGCTCCAGACCAGCCCCATCTCCGGCAACGTGTAACGCGGGATCACGCCTCAAGTCTCCCCCCATCGAGATCTATGTTGTGGGCCGGATTTGTACCCATTCGTACCCCCATAACCTAGATCTCGGTGCAGCGATATCTGTGCGGTACTGGGCGCCGCGCATCCGGATGCGTGCGGCCCCGTCGTACGCGTTCGTACGCGCCTCGGCCAGGTCTGCGCCCACGCCCACGATGTTCAGCACCCGGCCGCCGGCCGAGACCAGCCGGCCCGCCTCGTCCCGCGCGGTGCCGGCGTGCAGCACGTAGGCGCCCAGCACCCCCTCGGCCTCCTCGACCCCGTCGATGACGTCGCCGGTCGCCACGGCGCCGGGGTAACCTTCGGCCGCGATGACGACGGTGACCGCCGCGGCCGCGCTCCACCGCGGCGGTGGCGCGGCGGCCAGCTCGCCGGTCGCGGTCGCGTGCAGGAGGGGGGCGAGCGGGGTACGCAGCCGGGCCAGCAGCGGCTGCGTCTCGGGGTCGCCGAAGCGCGCGTTGAACTCCACCACCTTGGGGCCGCCGGAGGTGAGCGCCAGCCCGGCATAGAGCAGACCGGCATACGGCCTGCCCCGGCGGCGCATCTCGTCGACCGTGGGCTGCAGGACCGCCCCGGCCACGTCCTCGACCAGCGTCGGCGGCGCCCAGGGCAGCGGTGAGTAGGCCCCCATCCCGCCGGTGTTCGGGCCGTGGTCGCCGTCGTGGATGCGCTTGTAGTCCTGCGCCGGCTGCAGCGGCAGCACCGTCGTCCCGTCGGTCAGCGCGAACAGCGAGAGCTCCGGCCCGTCGAGGTATTCCTCCACGACCACCCGGCCACAGGCGGCGGCGTGGGACTCGGCGGTTGACCGGTCCTCGGTGACCACGACGCCCTTGCCTCCCGCGAGGCCGTCGTTCTTCACCACGTACGGTGGGCCGAAGGCGTCGAGGGCCTCGGTGACCTCCTCCTTCGCCGCACAGACCCGGGACTCCGCGGTCGGCACGCCGGCCGCGGCCATGATCTCCTTGGCGAACGCCTTGGACCCCTCCAGGTGGGCCGCCGCGGCCGACGGGCCGAAGCAGGGGACCCCGGCCGCCCGTACCTCGTCCGCGACCCCGGCAACGAGCGGTGCCTCGGGGCCCACCACGACGAGATCGGCGGCGAGGTTACCGACCAGCTCCACGACCGCCGCGCCGTCCGTGACGGAGACGGGATGGTTGGTGGCCACGCCCGCCGTCCCGGCGTTGCCGGGAGCACAGGCGAGGTCCGTCACTTCGCGATCGTCGGCGAGCGCGCGGCACAGCGCGTGCTCCCGCCCGCCGCCGCCAAGAACCAGCACCTTCACACCTCGGGAGCCTATTGCTTCGGGTAAACCGTCATACGGTGCGGCGCGTCCATTTTCGGGAAAGCGGGACCCACCCTGGGGGCGAGGTAGACTTCCCCCAGTTGATCTTCGTGGTCTCCGTTGGACGGCGCCCGCGGGCGCATGGCCGAAAGGAGGTGGTTCGGATGAGTCCTGACGATCCCAGTGGCAGTAGTAGTCCGACCACCCCAGGCGCGGACCGCACTGCGCCACGCCAGCCCAAGAGCACGGCCTGACGTCCGGGCACCACGCTTCTTCTTCACCAGCGATTTCCGTGCTGCCGCCCCATGAGGGCGATCGCCACGGCGGCACGTCACCCTGGGTCGCTCTTCGGGGCAATCCCTACGAAGACGGCGGCAGTGTGTGCCCGGGCGGGAATAGGAGTTCCGGTGACCACAATTCCCCGCCTGAAGATCCGTCCGACGCACCCGGTACGGCGCCGTACCCCGCGTGCCCTCCGACCCGGGCCGGAAGCTCCGCGCTACCCCAGGTCCTCGATCGTTGACTGCGCCGCCTACGTCGACGGGCACCGGGTGGACGTCGTACCCAACACCGAAGGCGTGACCGACGCCCTGGCAGTGGTACGTCGTTCCATCCGGGACATCGAGCGCGGTGGCCTCCATCGGGACGCCGCCGAGTGGCCGTTCGTCTGGGTTGGCCTGCACGAGCCCGACCAGCGCGAGCTGGAGGAGCTCGCGGAGATCTTCGGGCTGCACCCGCTCGCCGTCGAGGACGCCGTCCAGGCCCACCAGCGGCCGAAGCTGGAGCGCTACGACGACGTACTCGTCGCCGTGCTGAAGACGGTGCGATACGTCGGACACGACAGGCTCACCGCCAGCAGCCAGATCGTGGAGAGCGGCGAGATCATGGTCTTTCTCGGGCCGGACTTCGTGGTGACGGTCCGGCACGGTGAGCACTGCGGGCTACGCCCGGTGCGCCGCCGGCTCGAGGAGTCGCCGGAGCTGCTCCAGCTGGGTCCGGCCGCCGTACTGCACGCGGTCGCCGACCACGTTGTCGACGACTACCTGGCGGCCACCGACGCCCTGCAGGTCGACATCGACGAGGTGGAGACCACCGTCTTCTCGCCGCAGCGGACGCGCGACGTGGAACGCATCTACCAGCTCAAGCGAGAGCTGATCGAGCTGAAGCGCGCGGTGACCCCGCTCGCCCAGCCGCTGCGCGCGCTGACCACGCGAAGCTACCGGACCGTGCACCCGAGGATCCGCGAGTACTTCCGCGACGTCGAGGACCACCTGTCCCGGGTCCGCGAGCAGGTCGCGTCGTTCGACGAGCTGCTCACCTCCATCCTGCAGGCGAGCCTGGCGCAGATGACGATGGCCGAGAACGAGGACATGCGGAAGATCTCCGCCTGGGTCGCGATCCTCGCCGTGCCGACGATGGTCGCCGGGCTGTACGGGATGAACTTCGACTACATGCCGGAGCTGCACTGGCGGTACGGCTACCCGCTGATCCTCGGCCTGATCGGCACCGTCTGCGGCCTGCTCTACCGTGGCTTCCGCCGCAACGGCTGGCTCTAGGCCCCTTACGCCGAGATCGCCGAGATCTATGTTGTGGGGGCCGTTTTGTCCGGATCAGACCCCCGCAACATAGATCTCGGCGTGGGCCGGCTCGGGGCGGGCGGTGGGGAGCTCCCTGCCGTGGCCCTCCAGGACCAGCCGGGCCCGGTCCGGGAAGTCGGTGATGATCCCGTCGACCCCGAGGTCGAGCAGCTCCGCGATCCGTTCCGGGTCGTTGACCGTCCAGGTGACCACGGGGAGGGCGCGTCCGTGTGCCCGGCCCAGCAGGTCGTCGGTGACCAGGACGTGCTCGGGTGACAGCACGCTCGCGCCGATCGCCTCCGCGGCCGCCGCGACGTCCCCGCTGAAGGCGGTCAGATCCAGCCCGGCCAGCCACGGCGAGTCACGCTCGAAGGTACGTGTGTCCACCAGCGCCGAGCGTTCCATCTCCGGCACCAGGCGATCGGCCCACAGCAGCGTCCGCCAGTCGAAGCTCTGCAGCGTCGTCCGGTGTGTCATGCCGTGCTCCCGGACGACCTCGATCACCCTTTCCGCGAAGGTCTGCGGATCCACCGTCAGCGAGGGTTGGGTGGGCCTGATCTTGGTCTCGACGTTGAACCGTACGTCGTCGGCTCCGTACCCGTCGACCAGGTCGAACACCTCGTCCAGCGTGGGCATCGCGGTGCCGGGTATCGGCAGCTGGCTGCCCACGAACGGGTCGGTGTCCATGTCCCTCGGCCGGCGTACGCCGCATTCCAGGGTCTTGACCTGATCAAGGGTGAGCTGAGCCAGCGGCCGGCCCACGTACGGGAACAGCGGATCGTCGGGCTCCACGGCGTCGGTGTCCTCGCACTTGAGGGGGGAGACCGCCGCGTCGTGACTCACCACGACGGCGCCGTCGCCGGTGATCCCGACGTCGAGCTCCAGCGTGGTCACGCCGACTTCGAGGGCTTTTGCGAATGCGGGAAGCGTGTTCTCTGGACGAAGCCCCCGGGCGCCACGGTGACCCTGAAGATCGACCGTGTCCCGGAGGGGGGCGACCTTGCGCACGATCGTTACGCTAGGTAGTGAGTACGAATCGTCCGCGAGGCTTAGGTTACGAGAAGTAGACGAGAACAAAAACGATCACGGCTTTTGTTGGCTACGTGACCAGCCTAGTCGATGTCAGCAGCGGATGTACGGGGACCGTCTGGTCGCGGCCGGGCCCCACCCCGACGGCGGAGACCCGGGCGCCCGACATCTCCTCAACGGCCCGGGCATAGTTGCGCGCGTTCTTCGGGAGTTCCTCCGGTGACCTGACATTGGAGATGTCTTCCCACCAGCCGTCCAGGTACTCGTAGATCGGGCTGGCGTGGTGGAACTCCGTCTGGGTCATCGGCATCTCGTCGTGCCGGACGCCGTCGATCTCGTACGCCACGCAGATCGGCACCTTCTCCAGCCCGGACAGCACGTCGAGCTTGGTCAGGAACAGGTCGGTGATGCCGTTCACCCGGACCGCATACCGGGCGAGCACCGCGTCGAACCACCCGCAGCGTCGCTCGCGACCGGTCACCACCCCGTACTCGCCGCCGACCTTGCGCAGCCGTTCCCCGTACTCGTCGAACAGCTCGGTGGGGAACGGGCCGGAGCCGACCCGGGTGACGTACGCCTTGGCGATCCCGACCACCCGATCGATCCGGGTCGGGCCGATCCCGGCCCCGGCGCACGCCCCGCCTCCGGTCGGCGACGAGGAGGTGACGAACGGGTACGTGCCGTGGTCGACGTCGAGCAGCGTCCCCTGTGCCCCCTCGAGCAGCACGTTCTTCCCCGCGTCCAGCGCCTCGCTCAGCACGAGGGAGGTGTCGGCGACGTAGCCGCGCAGCCGCTCGCCGTACCCGACGTACTCCTCGGCCACCGGTTCGACCTCGATGGGGCGCCGGTTGTACACCTTCGTGAGCACCTGGTTCTTCTCGCGGAGCGCGAGCTCCAGCTTCTGGTGCAGGATCCCGGGGTCGAACAGGTCCTGCACCCTGATACCCATCCGGCCCACCTTGTCCCCGTAGGCCGGGCCGATGCCGCGGCCGGTGGTGCCGATGCGCGCCTTACCCAGATACCGCTCGGTCACCCGGTCGAGGGCGCGCTGGTGCGGCATGATCAGGTGGGCGTTCGCGGACAGCAACAACAGCTTGCACGACACGCCGCGGGCGGCCAGCCCCTCGATCTCCTCGAGCAGTACGCCGGGATCGACCACCACGCCGTTGCCGATCACGGGTACGACGTTCGGGTAGAGGACCCCGGACGGCAGCAGGCTCAGCGCATACTGCTCGTCGCCGATCACCACCGTGTGGCCGGCGTTGTTGCCGCCCTGGTAGCGGACGACGTAGTCCACCTGGCTGCCGAGCAGGTCGGTGGCCTTGCCCTTGCCCTCGTCCCCCCACTGGGCACCCACGAGCACGACGGCCGGCACCGGTCAGCCCTCGCCGCCCAGCTCGTCCGCGGCGGCCGGGCTGGCCTCGCGCAGGAAGGTGCCGCACCGTTCGGCCTCGTCGGTCTCGCCGATCTCGCGGGCCGCCCTGCCCAGGGCGTGCAGCGAACGCAGGAAGCCGCGGTTGGGCTCGTGCTCCCACGGGATCGGGCCGTGCCCCTTCCAGCCGGCGCGGCGGAGCTGGTCCAGCCCTCGGTGGTAGCCAGTGCGCGCGTAGGCGTACGAGGCGGTGACCTCGCCGGCGGCGAAGGCGCCGTCGGCCAGCGCCGCCCAGGCGGCGGGGTACGTCGGGTGGCGGGCGGCGGCCTCGGCCGGATCGGCGGCGCCGGCGAGCGCCTCCCGGGCCGCGGGATCGTCGGGCAGGTGCGTGGCCGCCGGGTCGACCAGGAGGTTCTCATGCGGATTCTGGTGCGGGCTCATGCCCACCATCCTGCCGCCCTGCGGCGGCGGAGCGTTACCCGGCCCTGGCGAGCCATGTGTTGGCTGCCCGATGATGTCTATGCCGTGGCGGATGCGCTTCCCGATCTTCATGTTGCGGCCGCCGACCAGAAGGGATCGTCCATGTCGCAGCGGAACATAGAGATCGTTCTCGATGACTTCGTTGATGCCTTCCGGCGACGCGATCTCGACGCCATCGCCCGGCGCCTGCACCCCGACGTGGTGTGGGAAGGCGTGGTGGAGGGACTGGTGAGCCGAGGTCGTCACGAGGTGCTGCAGTTCTTGCGGAACGCCATGGAGGACAGCGACGGACTCGGCATCGAGGCGCTGGAGCTTCTCGACGCCGGTGACCACGTGATCCTCGGTATGAAAGGCCTCCGCTTCCAGGAGCCCCTGATCGACACCGACCTTGGCGGTCAGCTGTTCAACGTCCTGACCTTGAAGGACGGCCAGATCGTCCACCTGCGCGACTACGTACGCCGGGAGGACGCGCTCAAAGCAGCCGGAGCGCACGACGCGGGATGGCGATAGGAGGTCGCTGCCTCGGTTACCGAGGAGCCCTGACCGTTGAGTCGCCAGGCTCGCGTGAGGCGCCGGGGTAGGACGTCGCCGTCGATTCAATCCTGGCCCGCCAGGGTCGTGCGCCACGTCGGGTGCTCAGGCGTCCAGCCCCGCGAGCGCGCGAGAGTGTTGTCGGCCGCACGCCCCGCCGATCGCGCGGATACCCGTGGAGCGGCGGCGTACCCGCAGGCGCGTGCGAACAGCGGACCCCACTCGTCGACGTGAACCGGGTCGTCATCGACGACGTTGACCGGGCCACTGGGCCAGGTGAGCGCCTGCACGGTTGCGGCGACAGCGTCATCGACGTGCACAAAGCTCGTCCACGCCGTCGACGCGTCCACCGTTCCCTCCCGAGCCGCCCGAGTCAGCGCCCCATCGGTGTCGTACCAGGTGCCAGGGCCGTAGAGGAGGCCGTAACGCAGCACAACCCCGTAAGGCATACGCGCAACCGACGCCTCGAGCTCTTCGACAGAGCCGAACGCGGGCTCGGAGTTGGGGCGAGCGAACGGTTCATCCTCTGCGGCCGGCTCGGAGCCCGGCCGGTAGGCCCATGAGATGCTCTGGGCCACCATGCTCCGCACACCGCGGGCGAGCGCCGCGTCAACGAGGTTCGCGGTGCCCTCGATACGCAGGCGTGCGTTGCCCGCGAAATCGAACTCGGCGAGATTGGTCAGTTCGTGCACGATGACATCGAACGACGCCCCGTCAAGAGCCTGCGCAACAGAAGCTGGGTCGAGGGCGTCCATGATGAGCCCGCGCGCCCCCGTGTTCTCGACGATCGCCAGTTTCTCTCGGCCACGCGTCGTCCCGTACACGTCGTGCCCGGCGTGCACGAGCGCTTGCGCCACACGCGAGCCCAGAACCCCCGAACCTCCCGCGACCATCACTCTCATGGGCGCGAGCGATGGGGTTCGCCGTGCGATTTCGTCTGCTCGTTGTCGTCTCGTAGCACACTCAGAGGCTACCGAGAAGATGTCGACCACCGAGGAGTCGTCCCACCTGAGCAGGGCGGGCCTGTGAGGGCCTTTTAGCACGTCGGTAACACAAGGGACCCAGCGGTGAAACGCGGCCTTCCCACGATCGCAGCCATGCCCACCGCAACACACCGCCCTTGCTGCGCACTGCGGTGCGCCATGACGGTGCGGGTCCGGCATGACACCGCCATGTGGAGGCTCGGCGAGGCGGGAGGAGTGTAGGTGTGACGGCCGTAGAACGAGTCCGGCTTCGGCGCTACCGGATCCGCCCGCGCGACGGCGTCGTGGAGGTGGCGGCCAGGTGAGCCTGGATCGGCTCGTCGGGGCGGACCGGGATCGGTCCGGCTGTGATCTCGGCCCGCTCGCCGGCTTCACCGTGGCGGTGACCGCGGAGCGCCGTCGCGAGGAGCTCGCCGCGCTCCTGGAACGTCGGGGCGCGCGTGTCGTGTGCGCCCCGGTGATGCGCACAGCCCCTCTCCCCGACGACGCGCCTCTGCTCGCCGCCACCCGGGCATGCCTGGCCGAGCCGCTCGACATCGCGGTCGCCACCACCGGAATCGGCTTCCGTAGCTGGATGGAGGCGGCCGAGGGCTGGGGGCTGGGCGAGCAGCTCGCCGCGCGGCTCGCGTCCGCGACGCTGCTTACCAGGGGGCCCAAGGCCCGCGGCGCGGTCCGCGCCGCCGGTCTCACCGACGCCTGGTCACCCGCCTCGGAATCGTCCGCCGAGATTCTCGACCACCTGCTCGCCCGCGACATCCGGGGTCGCCGGATCGCCGTGCAGCTCAACGGTGAGCCGCTGGCCGAGTTCGTCCGCGCGCTGCGGGACGCCGGGGCCGAGGTCATCGCGGTCCCTGTCTACCGGTGGGCCCTCCCGGAGGACGTCGCCGCCGCGCAGCGTCTGGTCGGCCAGGTCATGGCGCGGCAGGTCGACGCCGTGACGTTTACCAGCGCACCGGCCGCCGTGGGTCTGCTGCTGGTCTCCGCCCACCTCGGCAAGAAGGAGGCGCTTCTGGACGCGCTGCGCGGGGACGTGGTAGCGGCCTGCGTCGGACCCGTCACCGCCGGACCGTTGACCCGCTACGACGTACCCACGCTGCAGCCGTCCCGGGCGCGGCTCGCCGCCCTGGTACGTACCATCGTCGACCACCTTCCGCGGCGGGGCCGCGCCGTGCGTGTCGCCGGCCGGTTGCTCGAGGTGCGCGGCCACGCGGTGGTCATCGACGGGGAGCTCACCCCGCTCGCGCCTGCGCCGATGGGGGTGCTCCGGGCGCTGGCGCGGCGCCCCGGCTACGTCGTGCCCAGGGCCGAGCTGCTCCAGTCCCTGCCGGGCCGTGGGGTGGACGGCCACGCCCTGGAGATGGCGGTGGCGCGGCTGCGCGCCGGCCTGGGCGACGCCCGGCTGGTACGGACGGTGACCAAACGTGGCTACCGGCTGGCCTGCGAGCCGGCGCGCCGACCCTAGTCCGATGAATGGCCCACCCATACGGACCTAGCGGATGAATGGGCCACTCATCGGAAAAGGAGGCCCATGAGAACCCTCGTCGCGGCCGCCCACGGCACCCGGGATCCGTGCGGGCAGGCCACGATCCACACCCTCGTCGACCGGGTACGCGCGCTGCGGCCCGCCCTGCGGGTGCGGGTCGGCTACGTGGACGTGCAGGAGCCGTCGCTGGAGGCCGTGCTCGCCGGCTGTCCGACCCCGGTGGTGGTGCCCGTCCTGCTGTCGACCGGGCAGCATGTCGCCGTCGACATTCCACGTTCGGTCGCCTGGGCGGCCCCGGACGCGCGGATCGCACCGCCGCTCGGCCCCGATCCCGCGCTCGCCCGGCTCCTCGCGTGCCGGCTCCGCGCCGCGGGGATCACCTCGGGCGACGCCGTCGTCCTGGCCTCGGCCGGGTCGTCCCACCCGGCCGCGCGCCGCGCCGTGATGCGGGCGGCGGGAATGCTCCAGGCCTGCCTTGGCCTGCCCGTTCTCCCCGCCGAGGCCTCACCGGCGCGGTCGAACCTCGAGGAGGCGGTAGCGGCCGCACGGGCCGTCGCCTCGGGAGGGGTCGGCGTCGCGAGCTACCTCCTCGCGCCGGGCTTCTTCGCCAGCCGGATCGCCGCCGCCCCGGCCGACGTTGTCACCCCGCCCATCGGTCCCGACGAGACGGTCGCCCACCTCGTCCTCCGCCGGTACGACGTCGCGGCACGATGAGTCCCGTACTTACTAGACCAGTCTTCATATCTTGATCGAGTGCCGAGACGGACCGATACCCGAGATCGGGTTCTGCGCACCGCCGCGACGCTGTTCCGGAGCCAGAGCTATCACGCCACGGGGCTGAATCTGGTGCCGCTGGCCGGGCACACCAGGGGACACGCCGGGGTGGCGGTGCGCGCCGACGAGAGGTGGCTGCTGCACGCCGGGTACGCGTACTTCTTCTACGGCGAGATGGGCCCGAAGGACCCGCGCTGCACGTACGGGCTGCGGCTGTTCCAGTCGATCATGCAGACCGAGCGCGGGCCACGGCTGTCCAACCAGGAACGGCTCAACAAGGGCAGGCGCATCCAACACCCGCCCCGAAACGCCCATCTTCACGAGGCTCGGCGCGCTTCCCCGTCGCAGTGACAGGGGTAGGCAGCCGCTGGCAGTGTGGATTGGTAACGTTCGCGGGCTTGTGGACGGAGGCCGAATCCGTGGCGACTGTGGATGATGTCCTGGCCGACCTGACCACCCAGGGCGACGACCTCGACCAGGTGCTCTCCGGCCTGTCTCCGGAACAGTGGAGGCTGCCCACACCCGCAGCCGGTTGGACGATCGCTCATCAGGTCGCCCACCTGACGGCCAGCGACCGGCACGCCGCGCTGGCCGCAGCCGACGCCGAGGCGTTCCACGCGCGACGGGCCGAGGCCGGCGCCGACTTCGACGCGGCAGTGGACGCCGGCATGGCGCCGTTCCTGGCCCAACCGCCCGACCGGTTGCTCGCCGAGTGGCGGGCGGGACGCGCCGAGGTCCGCGACGCGTTGGCCGCCGTACCGCCCGGCCAGAAGGTTCCCTGGATCGTCGTCCCGATGGCGCCCGCGACCTTGGCCTCTACTCGGTTGATGGAGATGTTCGCACACGGGCAGGACATCGCCGACGCGGTAGGCGTCCAGCCGACCCCCACCGACCGAATTGTCCACGTTGCCCACCTCGGCGTGCGTACCAGGGACTTCGCGTACCAGGCCCGCGGCCTAACCCCGCCCGCGGAGGAGTTCCGCGTCGAGCTGACCTCGCCGAGCGGGCGGCTGTGGACCTGGGGGCCTGCCGACGCGCAGCAGAAGGTCACCGGTCCGGCGCTGGACTTCTGCCTCCTGGTCACCAAGCGCCGTCACCGCGACGACCTCGCCCTCGTCGCCGACGGCCCGGACGCCGACGGCTGGCTCACCATCGCCCAGGCCTACGCCGGACCACCGACACAGGGCCGGGCTCCCGGACAGTCCGCCTCACGCCCCTAGGAGCGTGATGGGAGGCTGGGCGCGTCGGGCGGTGTCACCGTCGCGTCCCAGTCGATGTGATGGTCACGGTTGAAGGGCCGGTCCTGTCGGTTGGGCCGATCCGGCCGGGCCGTGTCGGTGCTTACCTCGTCGGTCGTGTTGCTCTGGCTCGCGCTCGCGGCGGTCAGGTGTTCAACGCGATCCCGGCGCAGCCCCTCGTAGGCGGCGAATGCCCGCTCGACATCGGAGATGTCGCGCAGGCACTTGGCGAGCACGACGCTGTCCTCCATGGCCATCGAGGCGCCTTGGCCGGCTGCCGGAGAGGCCGCGTGTACGGCGTCGCCGACCAGGACCATCGACGATGTGTGCCAGGTGGGCGTGGACGGGATGTCGTAGGTGTTGCCGCCGTAGATCTCCTCGCCGGTGCACCGGACGATCGCGCGGGCGTCATGGCGGCCAGCTCGGAGGTGGTTAGCTCGTCGGCGGGCAGGCGGGCGAACCACCACGTCCTGTCGTCGGACACGGTGGTGTAGCCGAAGTACGCCCGGTTGCCGTACGTCATCCGGTACGAGTCCGGCGCGGCGGGGAAGGATGTGCCGTCGGCGTAGCCGTAGACCACGTTCAATCCCGTGTAGCGAGGCACCGGCGCCGCCGGGTCGATGATCCCGCGGGTCGCCGAGTGCAGGCCGTCGGCGCCGACCAGGATGTCGCCCTCGGCGTGAGTTCCGTCGGCGAAGGCGGCGACCACCCCACCGCCGCGTCTCGGCTCCGCGGCCACGAGACGCTTGCCGTGCTCGACGCGGCCACCGCGGCGGGCCAGCTCGTCGTGCAGCACCCTGTACAGCCCGGCTCGGGTGAGAGTGCGGGCGCCGGGAGCGCCGGGGGAGTCGCCGCCGATGGGGCTCTGCCCGAGCAGTTCACCACGGTGGTTGAACACCGAGATCTCGTTGGCGGGGAACGAGTCGTTCACCACCAGCTGGTCGGCGTCCACCGCCCGGAGCGCGTCCAGCCCGTTGCTCATGATGACCAGGAACGCGCCGATGTCGTCCGCCCCGGTCGGGTACGCCTCGTACACCACCGAATCGATGCCAGCCTTGCGCAACGCCAGGGCCGTGACAGTCCCACCGATGCCCCCACCGACGATGAGGGCCCTGCCGATCCCCACGAGACCCAGGTAAGCCCGCTCGACTTCGCCGTGTCAAACGTGCCAGCGGTTTGCGCCATTCGCTCTGGATCGGTGCCGCCGGCCTGCGAGTTTCGATCGGGTCTGGCCAAACTGCACCACGACGTCGTAGAACTAATACCCATCAATTGAGTCCCGCAGTGTGCCCCCACCGAGGCGGTGACGGCGAGGTGTCCGAAGCCTTGCAGCCCACGACCTGCCGGGTCGGGAGGGTGCTGGTCGTACGGGACTCGATCGCGGAGTGTTGCCCCGGCACGCGTCTCACCCGAGGCTCGATCCCGTCGAAGGAGCAGCCATGGCCAGAGGTCTCACCGACAGCAGCGCGGGCGCGAAACGGGCCTCCGTCTTCAGGGTGGGAGCGACGAGTTTCACCGGTACCGCCCTGGAGTACTACGACATCTCGATATACGGAACGGCGGCGGCGCTGGTTTTCCCGAGGCTGTTCTTTTCGTCGGCCGATCCGTTTGTAGCGACGTTGGCAGCCTTCGGCACCTTTGCCGCGGGCTACGCGGCGCGGCCCGGCCGTTCGGCAGCGTGATATTCGGTCACATCGGCGATCGGATCGGGCGCAAGAACGCTTTGGTAGCGACGCTGATTGTGATGGGCGTGGCGACGATCGGCATCGGGTGTCTGCCGACCTACGAGGCCGTAGGCGTGCTGGCGCCCACGCTTTTGCTCTTGCTACGTATGGTGCAGAGCATGGCCTTCGGCGGCGAGTGGGGTGGCGCCGTGCTGATCGCCTACGAGCACGCGCCACCTGGACGGCGCTGTTTCTTCGCAAGCCTGCCGCAGACCGGTCTTCCCATGGGAGTGGTGCTCGGCAACGCGGTATTTCTGGCGGTCGCGAGTCTGCCGTCGAATCAGTTCGTCGCCTGGGGCTGGCGAATCCCGTTCCTGCTGAGCTTCGTCCTCGTGATTTTCGGCATAATCGTACGACTGAAGATCAGCGAGACGCCGGAGTTCGAAGAAGAGGTCAAGGAAAGGGGCGCTCAGGCTCGGGTTCCTCTGGTGGAAGCGTTTCGCGTGCATTGGCGGCAGGTCATACTCACCGGCGGCGCGTTCCTGGGATTCGGGCTGTTCGCGACGGTCTCCATCGTCTACCTGATCAGCTACGCCACGGAGCAGGTAGGAGTGTCCCGATCCGCCATCCTCACGATCGTACTGATCACCACCGCGCTGCAGCTCATTGTCTTTCCTCTCGGCGGCGTCTTGGCCGACCGGTTCGGCGTACGTCGCATTGTGCTGACCGGTGTGATCGGATCGGCGATCGGGGTATTCGTACAGTCCGTGCTGGTTGACACGGGGCAGTTCGGCTGGATTCTCGCGGGTTACGTTCTCGCGTTTGGTTTCTTCGCCTCCATCGGCTACGGCGCCTTCGCCGCGCTGTTCGCGGCCGCCTTCAGTGCGCGGACGCGGTATTCGGGACTGTCGCTGGGCAACACGCTGGCCACCGTGATCGGCGCTGGCATGGGCCCGTTCGTGGCCACGGTCCTGATGCAAGCCACCGGCACGATCGTGTCTGTCGCCGGATACGTCGCCGTGGTGCTCGTCATCTCCGGTGTGTGCCTGACGATCCTGATGAGACAGGTCACCGTGGGGGCGCGGCCTGCCCCACCACGGGAGGAGACGGCAGCGGCTCCCGCCGAACCCGCGGAGCCCTGACGCCAGCGGAGGAGCCATGCAGTGGTCGGCGATGGAACGCATCCAGCCGCGTCTGGCCGAGCTCGGTCGGCAGCGTCTGATCGGGCCGGGTGTCGTCGCGTGATCACCAACCGTGACGGCGTCGAAGGAGAATTCAAGATCCGCGGTATCGCCCGGGCCGAGAACGATCCCGCAGTGCGGCGTCGCTACGCCGAGGCGGCGACAAGCAATCTCGGCTGGACTCCGGAACCAGGACGGTTCCACCTGTTCGCCGTCGATATCGACGGGGTCACCTTCATCACCTACGACCCAGCCACCGGCGACCAGCACGTGACCATGTGGCCACCAGGCAGTGAGTTCATCCGCCGGGCTACCTCCGCCACCAGCGTGGGAGGGCCGGAGCCAACGAGCGACATCATCACAACCGGCTGACCGGCGCAGACTCACCGGGATACGCCCCGGAGAGCGCCACCCGGAGCCCAACGTCTGGGAGGCGGGTCCGGGACCCCTCCCAGGCGTCTCGTGCCACGGTGAGTCGGACGCCGAGGACGCCCTTTGGGCCGCTGTCCGGGAGAGGGAGACCATGCGCTGGAAGCCATCCACCCAATGCCACATCGCCCTGGCGGCTCTGCTGCCCGCCGCCGCGCTGTTGCTCGCGGGATGCGGCGACGGTAAGTCGGACACGGTCGAGGCGGCGAAGCCCGCGACTCGCACCTCGCACACTCCCTCGCAACCGCCGCCGCCGCCCACGAAGAGCCCGGCGAACCCGAAGGCGGCGAACGGTACGAACCTCGGCGCCTGCAAGGACGGCGACTGCGAGGTCGAGATCAAGACTGGGGACGTGATCCGGTTCGGCAGTCGGGTGAAGACCAAACCCAGGGTCGACGCGTTGATGGTGGTCGGTGTTACCAGCGATGGCCCCACCTTTGCGCTGTCCTCGGGCATGACCACTACCGCTTACGGCACGATTGAGATCAACAACGGGATCCGCGTCGAGACCGTCTCCGCCGACGGGAAGCGAGCGGTGGTCAACATCTCCCGAATCCGCTGAGCACGCCGAGGCTTCGACTCAGCTGAGCGCCAATAAGAACCGCGCGCCAGTTGTTCTGTCCCGATCACTACCATAGGTTCTCGCTCGCGGCGCGTGCCCCCTCCGTCAGCATCTCGAGTTTCTTCCATGCGACTGCGGGGTCACATGCGAGCATTCCGGCGAATGTCTCGAAGCCGCAGTCCGTGCCTGCGACGACCCGTTCGCGGCCGACAACGTCGGCAAAGCGCTGGATCCGTTGCGCGACCGTTAGCGGATGCTCGACATGGTTCGTCTTCGGGTCGATGACGCCGACGATCAGAATCTTGTCGTCCGGGAGGCGGGCCTCCTTCCACACCTCCCACTCGTGTTCATGTTGCGGGTTCGCCGCCTCCACGTAGAGGAACTTGGCGCGCGTCCTGACAATGAGGTCCAGGATGTCTTTCAGCCCGACGTCCCGATGGTGGGGGCCGTTGTAGTTGCCCCAGCACACGTGGAAGCGGAGCCTTTCCGTCGGCAGGTCAGCGAGAATCTCGTTGAGCACCGCGATGTTCCGCTCCGTGTGCGCTCGCCGCTCGCGGAGGTCGCTGCCCTCGACGGAGCAGTGCCAGGCCATTGCGCAGTCCGGAGAGTCGAGTTGGAGGTTGAATCCTGCCTCGACGATCGCCTTGTACTCATGCTGGAGCGCGTCGGCGGCGGCTTCGATGTAGGCCGCGTGAGAGGGGTAGTATCGGTTGGGGAAGTTGAAGGCGATGTGACCGGGTGTCACCGCGCAGATGAACGCGTCGTCGCGATCAACCCCGTCCAGGACCCTCGCGAAGTCCCCGATCTCCTCCTGTACCCACTGCGGATCCCTCGGCTCGATCGGGCCGTTGAGCACTGGAAGCCGTACGTTCGCGCCGCTGGCGAACAGTTTCATGGCCAGCTCGGGAAAATCGCCCAGGTCGGCGGCCATGAAGCTGGCGCTCTCCTCGAATCCCGTGTAGTGCTGGAGGACGTAGCTCGAGAAGCCGATCTTGCCCATCTCGCCGTCGCTGATGACGTCGATGCCCACAGACCGTTGCCTCTCGACGGCCTCTGCCACCGCCTCCCCCACACGGGCCTTCATCACAGCCTCATCGACGGACTTATCGCCGGCGCGGTCCAGCAGCATCCGTCGAAGGTCGTCCGGCCGGGGCAGGCTGCCAGCGTGAGTCGTCAGGATCCGATCCTTGCTGATCTTCATAGACGTCTCCTAATGAGCGGCGCGAATACGCCTCGTGGTATCGCTCTGGGCGCCGGTCTCACGGGGGGCTGGGTCAGATCGGTGCTGCGAGCGCGGCGAAGCTGGTGTCGGTCAGGCCGGCCGGGTCCGCCTCTGGGTCGTCGGGGTGCTTTTCCCACTCGCCGAGCTGGAGCGAGTTCTCCACAACGAGCCGGCAGCGCTCGGCTCGCCGGTCCATGAACTCGGCGAGCGCGCTGCCGAGGTCGGCGTGCGAGTCGAGAACCTCGCCGAGGACGACCGCGTCCTCGATAGCGATTCCGGCGCCCATCGCGAGGTGCGGTGTTGTCGCGTGTGCCGCGTCACCGATCAGCAGCACCCGCCCCCGGTACCAGGGGGAAGGCAGGAGGATCGCCTGCAGCGGTCGTCGGTCGATCTTCTCGGGGTCGGTCATCCGCTCCCGTGCCCAGGCGATCACGCCCCCGTACTCGGCCAGGAGAGCCCGGATCAACGCCGGCCACTCCTCCCGCGGCGGCCGGGTCACCTCGGGCGTGTTCTCCACGACGAAGATGTACATCTCCTCGTCCGAGACGGGGTTGCAGCCGGCCTTGTTGCGGGGGCCGTAGTACATCGCCATGTCGTCGCTGAACTCGGTGGGCCGGGGAACGACCGCGCGCCACACGGTCTGGCCGGTGAGGAACGGCCCGGGCGCATCCGGGAAGGCGAGCTCGCGCACGTTGGAGTGGAGCCCGTCCGCGCCGACGAGCAGGTCGTACGTGGCACGTGAGCCGTCGCTGAGCGAGACCTCGACGCCGTCGGCGCGCTGCGCGATCGCCGTCACCGTCGTCGAGAGACGGATGCGCGTGCCTGCCTTCTGGGCGGTCTCCGCGAGCAGCCCCCAGAGGACGGGGCGCATGATGCCGAAGCCGCCGGGGTACTCGAGCCCGGCCGACGGCGGCATCTCGACGCGCTGGACGATCTGTCCGTCGCCGGTGCCGAAATGGAGCGCCGCATGCCCCGTACCCTCGCGGATACAGCGCTCGAGCGCCTCCTCGTCGACCATCCGCAGCGCGCGCAACGTCGGCCCCATCATCGTCAGCCCGGAGCCGAGCGGCCGGAGCTCCTCGTTGATCTCGACGATCTCCGCGTCGATGCCGCGCTTGTTGAGCACGGTGGCCGTACAGAGCCCGGCGGGGCCGCCGCCGACGATCAGAACCTTCCCGACGGCGGCCATCAGTGCACCGCCCCCTGTGCCCAGGGGTTGACGGCCGGCGCTTCGACCTCCGGCGAGGGCGCCGCGGCCGGGAACGCGTCGAGCATCGAATCCGGCATGGAGAGGTTGCGGTACATGGTGTTCGAGCCCTGGGAGGGCCGCCACTTGACCGGCTGCCAGTCCGGCTGGTAGTTGCGGTAGCCGCCGGAGTTCACCTCCAGCCGCAGGCCGCCCGGCTCGCGGAAGTAGAGGTAAGTCTGCTCGCCCATGCCGTGCCGGCCGGGCCCGAACTCGATGTGGGTGCCCGCCTCCATCAGCACGTCCGCGGCGCGCAGGACGTCCTCGACGGCGTCTACCCAGAAGGCGAGGTGGTGGAGCCGGCCTGGGACGTCGGTGAAGTCGGCGATGAGCCCGAGGTCGTGCGACTTCTCGTTGGTCGTCACCATCGAGAAGACGACGAGGTCCGGATTCTCATCGAGCACCGTGTACTCCATGAAGCGGTAGCCGAGCGTGTCGCGGTACCATTCGCTGTCGCCGTACGGGTCGCGGGTCATCACCGTCACGTGGTCGAGCTGCCGCGGCCCTACCCCGCGCGCCGTCGGCGTCTGCGGCCGGGCGGGGAAGGCCGAGCGTTTCTCGGGCGGGGCCTCGTACCGCTCCACCTCCCAGAACACCTCGTGCAGGTGGCCACCCGGCCCCCGGTAGCGGAACGCGGAGCCCTGGCCGGGCTGCGGCTCGATCCAGCCCTCGCCGACGCCGGCCTTCTCGAGCCGCTCGACCACCAGCTCGAGCTGGTCGGGTCCCGCGGTTCGCCAGCCAATGTGGCCAACGGCTGGCTCCGCGGCCTCAGTCAGTTGCACGCTGTGGAAGAAGAAGTCGCCCCAACAGCGAAGATAGACGGACCCGTCGTCCCGGCCGCTCTCCTCCAGCCCGAACACGTCGGTGAAGAACCGCAGTGACTCCTCCGGGCTGGGAGTGAGCAACTCGACGTGGGCCAGCTGTGAAATCAGGCGCTCATACATGTACTCTCCCTTCTCTGCCTCCTCGGGCCGCGATGGGTCGCCGGCACGTGATCGGAGGGGCCGGCATGGTCAGCGCCGGGCATGAGGCGACCTGGTCGGTTCCGGTTGCGTCAGGTCGAGCAGCCGTGCGGCGTTGCCACCCGCGATGGCCGACCGGTCCTCGGGTGACAGGTCGGCCATCGCATCGAGCCGGGACAACGGATCGCCGACGCCCATGTCGAACGGGTAGTCGGTGCCGAGCAGGATCCGGTCCGCGCCGGCCACCGCCACGAGCTGGCGGAGGGTGTCCGGTCGGTAAACCAACGAGTCGAACCACAGGTCCGCGAGATAGGCGCTCGGGCGGCGCGCCATCTCGCGGCTCTCCGGGCGGAACTCGTAGGCATGGTCGGCCCTGCCCAGGTAGTAGGGCAGATACCCGCCCCCGTGCGCGGCGCAGATGCGGAGGCCTGGGTGCTTGTCCAGGACACCCCCGAAAATCAGGTGGGACAACGCCACTGTCGTCTCGGCGGGTTGGCCGACGATGTTGGCCAGGTAGAACGAGGCGAGGCGTTCGCCCATGGTGCACCCCCAGGGGTGCACGAAGACCAGGGCACCGAGTTCCTCGGCGCTGGCCCAAAACGGCTCGAGCGCCGGGTCGGAGAAGTCCTTCCCGCCCGCGTTGGTCGAGATCTCGACACCGATCAGGCCGAGGCGGCGCACCGCACGGCGCAGCTGGTCGGCTGCCAGGTCTGGGTGTTGCAGCGCGACCGTCGCCAGGCCCACCAGGCGCTGCGGATGCGCGGCGACCAGCGCGGCGATGTGCTCGTTTACGGCGTCCCCGATGTTGGCGGCAACGGCCGGCTCCGCCCAGTAGTGGTACTGGGTGGGAACGACGCTCACCGCCTGCACGTCCACCCCCGCCTCGTCCATCAACCCGAGCCGCGTTCCCACGTCGGTCAGCGGCAGCAGCCACTCCTCCGCGAACAGCCTCCGGTTGTGCTCGCTGGATCGCTCGCCGAACAGCCGCAGGTGGGCCTCCTGCTCGGCCAGGTAGCCCTCCCGTCCGGCCGCGAGCGTCTCGACCTCGGGCACGAGCACGTGGGCGTGGATGTCCACGACCGGTATCCGGCGGCTGCTCATCCGGGCGCCTCCTCCTCGGCCACACAGGGATTGCGCTGCTCACCCAGGGCGGTGATGTTGGCCGTCATGACGTCTCCGGGTCGCAGGAACCGGCCGTAGTGGGCGCCGTTCCCCGCGGGTGACCCGGTGAGCAGCAGGTCGCCGGGCCGTAGCTCGGCCTTTGCCGAGGTGTGCTCGATGAGCCGGGCGACGTCGAAGATCATGTCCGCCGTCGAGGCGTCCTGCATGGTCTCGCCGTTGAGCCGGAGAGTCACCTGCAGCTTCATGGCGTCCTCGACGAAGACGGCCGGGACCAGGAAGGGTCCGGTGGGCAGGAACGTTGGCGCGTTCTTGCTGGCCAGCCAGTCCGTGCCGATCCCCGGAATGTCGGGCCGGAAGACTCGGTCGCGGGTAGTGATGTCGTTGGCGATGGTGTATCCGGCCACGTACGACAGTGCCTCGTCCCGGTGCACGTGGCGGGCGGGTCGGCCGATCACCGCGGCCAGTTCCAGCTCCCAGTCGTGCTGCACGCCGTCGGCGGGAAGCACGACGTCGTCGTAGGGACCGCAGATCGCGCTGGGCAGGCCCACGAACACGTACGGCGTCCCGGCGGCGGCACGTTCGTCCATGATCGCAGCCGCGCGTGCCCGTCGCTCCGCCTCGGTCTCGGCCGCGCGGGTCTCTATCTGCTGGGCCATGATCAGGTCGATCACGTGGGCGCGGTAGTTGGCGCCGCTCTGGAACACCTGCGCCGGCCGTACCGGAGCCAGCACGTTGAGCGCGGTCAGTTCGTGTACCGTGTCCGGCGGCACGCCCTCCATCCCGGCGTCCCGCAGAGACGCCACGCGCTCCCGCAGCCGCGCGACGTGGCCGTCCCAGTCCGCAAACAGCCCCTCGATGTCGTGCACGCCGGCACGACCCACCCGGGGCGCGGTGAGAGCGCCTAGGCGGACGACCACGTCGCCGAGGACGACCCCGGCGAACGATGGACCCGAGGGCAGGCGGAACCGGCCGAGTGCGAAAGTTTCCTCGTGTCCTGCCATGGCCTCGCCCTGGGTACGTGCCTTATGGCGGACACGCTAGGACCGGGTCAGGAAATTTGGAAAATTTATGTTCCTGATGACAGCCATCCGTTAGGTGGATGTTATTGGCGATTCGTGCCCCGCCTCCAGGGTGGCGGCGAGCTCGGCGATCTGCGTACGGAGCCACCGATGCGCGGGATCGCTGCTATGGCGTGGGTGCCAGAACATCGCCTCGGTGATCGGGCTGAGGTCCAACGGCGGCTCGAGCAGCCGGATGTTCGCCGCCTCGGCCACCTCGTTGGCGAGCCGTTCCTGCACCATCGCGAACAACCGCGTGCCGCGCAGCAGGAACGGAGCGATGGCAAAACTCTGGGTGGTGACCTCAACCTGACGCGTGACGCCGAGGGCGTCGAGCTGGATGTCGACGAAGGAGGCCAAAGCAGGAGCGCCATAGGTCAGGTACGGCAGCGCACCAAGCTGTTCGACGGTCATCGTCGCCCCGACGGCCGGATGGTCACGCCAGACGGCGCAGACGAAGCGGTCCACGAACAGGGTCTCGCTCGGCAGGTCGCCGGCCTTATCCGCCACCTCCCGAGGCACGATAAGCAGGTCCGCCTCATCCCGGCGGATCTGCTCCTGAAACTCCGGACCCAGCGGCGTGACGGCGACCCGTACCTGCGGCGCCCGCACGGCCAACCGTTCGAACAGTGGCCGGAGCAGGACGACCGTCACGTAATCGCTTGCGATCACCGAAAAGGTCCGCGCATCCGAGGCAGGATCAAAGCGCAGGCGGTGGGCCAGCGTGTCTTCGACGCGGGTGAGGATGCCGCGAACCGGCTCAGCGAGTGACTCGGCGAGCGGAGTGGGCCGAAGCGTCCGGCCGTCCCGTACCAGCAGCGGATCACCGAACAGCCTACGCAGCCGCGCGAGCGCCGCGCTCATGGCGGGCTGGCTCAGCGACAGTCGCTGTCCCGCCCGCGTCACGCTGCGCTCCGCGAGCAACGCGTCCAGCGCCACCAGCAGATTCAGATCGACGCTGCTCAGATTCGTCGACATGACCTCGGCACATTCATCCACGTAACAGATGCCCGCCACCGCGAAGATTCGTGTGCATCATCTCCAGGGCTCGACACCGGTGTCTACAGGAGGTATCTCGTGTTGCCCATGTTCACCATGAGCGTCGGGTCGAGGGTCGGGTGCCGTTGCAGCGTCCCATCCGCCCGTGGGCCAGTGTCCCGGACCGGCGAGTCACGTCGGAGCCTGCCCCCAGGCCGCCATGATGATCGGCGAGAACGCTGACCAGGAGGGGTCTTGGAAAAGGGCCAGCATGCGGTCGACTTGTTCATCAGTGAGCTTGCCCGGGCCGACCAGTCGAGTACGTAGGTGGGCTATGGATAGGCCGAACCATTGCGCGCCGGCCGAGCCCCCCTCCATGACCCAGACGCGTCCTTCGTTGCCAACTTGTACCAGGCCGTGCTGCCTCAACCATCCCGGAAGTTCGCGGCCTAGGTAGTGGTTGATGCCGCTGGCAGCGAACTCACGGCGACGCACCGCCTCGACGCTTTCATAGTCCGTTGATCCCCACGTCGTGACCGGGACGCCCGACACATAGTCGGCGTCTTCAAGCACGATCCAGCCTCCCGGCCGCAGGGCCGCGATCAGCTTCTTCAACGCGGCGTCCCGGTCCGGCAGATGCTCCAGAACCAGGCGAGCGTGTATGAGGTCGAAGCCGCGCTTCTCCAGTGAGTCATGAACGATGTCATGACGACGCACCAATAGATTGGCTGCATTAATTCTCTCAAGGAACCAAGTATCGATGTCGGTAGCAACGACTTCACCGGCCGCACCCACGGCATCACATAGCCAGCGAACGATCGACCCACCGCCTGCCCCCACCTCGAGGCACCGGGCACCCGGCGTCACAAGGTTAGCTAGGACCCGAATGCTGCCCGGATCCATTAGCTGCTCGACCGCGCGAATTCGTGCTTCCGCCCCCTGGTCGAAAAAATACCGGTCACTATGTGCCGGCCCGCGCGCCGTACCTGCCCGGTCAGTTTGCATGGCGCAACCTTCACACGGGCGTCCGCCAGCCGTCCGGCGGAAACCGGACCTCGCGGTGACCGGGATGTGCAGCGGAGGCCTCGTCGAGACCCCGGGCCGGAGCGTCAGCATGCCGCGCGACCTTGAGCCGGCTACGGGCACCGCCCCCGATCGCCTGCAGCCCCCGGTGAGTCGCCGTACGATCTCGGCGGCCCGGGGCTTTCGCGTGTCCGCGCCAGCCGACCGGCGTTCGCGCCCGCTGTGGCGGGCGATGGTGCAGCTTCCTGACCTGGTGATCTGTCGGTGGGGCGCCAGGGGATCGAACCCTGAACCCACGGATTAAAAGTCCGCTGCTCTGCCGATTGAGCTAACGCCCCGGAACGTCAGTCAGGGTACCGGGCGCTCGGATGCAGGGTGACATCTTGCCCGGCCTCCCGCAGGGTGCCGACGGCCTCGGCGAGGTGCGCCGCCCGGACGAGCAGGTAGTCGGTGTCGTACGTGGAAAGGGCGAACACGCTGATGCCGGCATCCGCCAACGGGACGGTGAGCGAGGCGAGCACGCCGGTGAGTCCGAAGTCCAGGGGTCCGGCCACCTCGAGCACCCGCCAGCCGGCCTCGACCTTGGCGCCGCCCGGCACTACCTTCTCCGGGCACACGACCGAGGTCTCCCGCGGCGTCGTGGTGACCGAGACGAGACCGCCCGCCGCCCGCCACACCTCGGCCGGCACGCGAGCGCCGGGCGGCAGCCGGCACACGGCGTACCCGCCGGGCAGCACCGTCAGCGTCATGGCCGCGTCGACACCCCAGAACTGGACGGGTGGGCGCTACCCATCGGCCTATCCATCGGCCTACCCGTCGACCTACCGGTAGGCCGACAGGCCGGTGATCGCCTCGCCGAGCACCAGGGTGTGGATCTCCTGGGTGCCCTCGTAGGTCAGCACGGACTCGAGGTTGTTCATGTGCCGGATCACCGGGTACTCCAGGGTGACCCCGTTCGCGCCCAGGATGGTGCGGGCCTGGCGGGCGATGTCGAGCGCGATCCGTACGTTGTTCATCTTGCCGAAGCTGACCTGCTGCGGCCGCAGTCCGCCGGAGTCCTTCAGCCGGCCCAGGTGCAGCGCGAGGAGCTGCGCCTTGCCGAGCTCTACCAACATCCAGGCGAGCTTCTCCTGGGTGAGCTGGAACGCCCCGATGGGCTTGCCGAACTGCACCCGGGTGGTCGCGTACTCCAACGCTGCCTCGTAGCAGGTGCGAGCCGCCCCTACGGCGCCCCACAGGATGCCGAAACGCGCCTCGGACAGACACGACAGCGGTCCGCGCAGCCCGGCCACCTCGGGCAGCACGGCGTCGGCCGGCAGCCGTACGTCGTCGAGAACCAGCTCGGAGGTGACGGAGGCGCGCAGGGACAGCTTCTGCTCGATGTCGTGAGCCGAGAACCCCGGCGTGCCCCTGGGCACCAGGAATCCGCGGATGCCCTCGTCGGTCTGCGCCCACACCACTGCCAGGTCGGCGATGCTGCCGTTGGTGATCCACATCTTCGTGCCGTTGAGGATCCAGTCGGAGCCGTCGCGCTTGGCGTAGGTGCGCATGTCCGCCGGGTCGGACCCGTGGTCGGGCTCGGTCAGCCCGAAGCAGCCGATCACCTCGCCCGCGGCCATCCGGGGCAGCCACTCGGCCTTCTGCTCCTCCGAGCCGTGCTTCCAGATCGGGAACATCGCCAGCGACCCCTGCACCGAGACGAAGCTGCGCAGCCCCGAGTCGGCCGCCTCGAGTTCGGTGCAGGCGAGGCCGTACGAGACCGCGTTCGTGCCGGCGCAGCCGTAGCCCCGCAGGTGCATGCCGAGCAGCCCCAGCTGGGCCACCTCCCCGGCGAGCTCAACCGGGAATCGTCCATGCTCGAACCAGTCGGCGATGTGCGGGGTGACCTTGTCGGCAACAAACGTGCACACCGTGTCGCGGATGAGCCGTTCCTCATCCCCGAGCTGTGCGTCGAGGTTCAGGAAGTCGACCGGGTCGAGCTTCCGGTCAGGAGCCATCAGCGCAGTCCTCTTCGTTCGCTTCTCCGCCCGCTCGGCGGGTACTCGCCGGCCGTAGTTCTCACCGATGCCTCGCGTGCGTCGCTCACGGCGTCCTCTTCTTTCTCCAACCTCCGCCCGTCCTCCTCGATGGTCGCACACCGGCCCGCGGGCACTCGTACCTGCCGGCCATGCCGGGGCAGACCGGCCGCTCCCCGTCCGGATGGGTACGACCTTGGTGAATTGTGACAGTGCGGTGCGAATCACCCCGGCCGTCAGGGCGGGGCGGCTAGGTTTGGCGGCATGAGCACAGGACTCCGCCGGGATCTCGTCGACGCGCTCACCGCACACGGGTGGCTACGCGACGAGCGTGTGGTGGAGGCCTTCCGCACGGTGCCCCGGGAGGCGTTCGTGCCCGGCGTTCCGCTGGAGCGGGTGTACGCCGACCAGGCCCTGGTGACCAAGAGGGACGAAGACGGCATCCCGATCAGTTCGTCGAGCCAGCCGTCGATCATGGCCGCGATGCTCCAGCAGCTCGACACGCGCCCGGGCCACCGCGTCCTCGAGGTCGGGGCCGGTACCGGCTACAACGCGGCCCTCCTCGGCCAGCTGGTCGGGCCGGAGGGCGTCGTGGTGAGCGTGGACATCGACGACGACCTGGTTCTTGCCGCCCGGGATCACCTCGCCGACGCGGGGCTGGCCGACTGGGTACGGTTCCGTACCGGCGACGGGTGGCTGGGCAGGCCCGAGGACGCCCCGTTCGATCGCATAGTGGCGACGGTAGGGGTATGGGATCTCGCGTCCGCCTGGCTGGACCAGCTCACGGAGGGCGGGGTGCTCGTCGTACCGCTGTGGCTGCGTCCCGGACTGCAGCTGTCGGTCGCGTTCCACTGGCGGCGCACCGACCTCATCAGCAGCAGCGTCGAGTGCTGCGGCTTCCAGCGGCTGCGTGGCCCACACGCGGGCCCCGAGGCCTACGTCCCGGTCACCGCGTCGGTGTTGGCCAGCATGGAAGGGGCGACGGACGATACGGTCAAGGCCCTGCGCGAGCTGCTCGCCTCCGAACCGACGGTCATGGAGGCGCCGCCCCTGGTCGAGGGGTGGGCCGCCCGTCTCGCGCTGGACGAGGACTATCCCGTACAACTCGCCGACCTCACCGATCCGGATCCCGGCAGCATCATGTTCGGGCTGTACAGCAGGAACGGACTGGCCGTCGTACGGGGCGAGCGGCTGCTGGGGTACGGCGAGCGCGATACGGTCGACCGGCTCGCCCGCTACCTTCGTTACGCGTCGCCGTTGCGGGTGGGCGATCTGCGGATCGTGGCGCGCCGGACGACGAATGTGGAGGGACCGGCCTCGGCCGGGCCGCCGGAACGCGGCTGGCGGCTGGCGCGCCCCAGTTGCGTCCTCGACGTGTTCGAAGGCCCCCTGCCGAGCTAGGGGTTCGGGTCAGCGTGCTGTCCGGGTCTCCTCAGGGAAGCCCCCGGGCTAACCCGGATGGGAAAACACCCCACTTGGGGGCACTATCGAGACATGACTACACCACACGAGACACCGGGACCGAAGACCCTTCGCCGAAGCAGACGCGACCGGATGGTCGCCGGCGTCTGCGGCGGCCTCGCGGAGTACTTCTCGCTCGACGCCAACATCATCCGGCTGATCGTCGCCGTGCTGACGTTCTTCGGCGGCGCTGGCGCGTTCATCTACGTCATCGGGTGGCTGCTTCTCCCGGAGGAGGGCGAGGACGCCTCGGTGGGGCAGCGCCTCATCCAGAAGGTCCAGCAGCGCCAGTAGCTCCTCCCGATGTGACATCCCACGAATGTCACAGAGGACGAACTCGTTGCCCGAATGGACAACCGGTTCCCCTGTCACATCCGGCGGATCCGTGTTCGATTCAGCCCCAGTTCGTGCTCATGAGCTGTCCCTCCTCTGTGCCGGCGAAGGCGTTCCGTCACCTCCCAAGGATGGCTGTAGCTGCCAAAAAGGGCTAGATCCCCACAAAACCCAGATGTGCGGACAGACGTGGGTCACTCCCGCGTAAGCTGATATTCGGGGTCCGGGAAGGGGGAGAGGTTGTTCGCTCGGGGGAGTGGAAACGTCCGCGGGTGGGCACTCTGGCGGCTCCCACGGCCGGCGCTTTCCTATGTCCTCGTGGTCGAGGCCGTCGCCGTCCTCGCCTTGGCGGCCGGCCTGTGGACGGCGTCTTGGCGCGTCCGGGACGTGATCACGTTTGCGGTCCTGATCGGGTGCGGTGCGCTCAGCATCGAGGCGTCGCGGCGGGTCGGCGTACCGTCCAACCGCGACAACCGGCCCTACAAGGACCTGCTGTCCGCGTGGACGCTGCCGATCGCCCTGCTGCTGCCACCGGTCTACGCGCTGTTCGCCCCCGTGCCGCTGTACCTGCTCACCCAGCTCAGGGTGACGCGGATGCCGCCGATGAAGCGGGCCTTCAACGTCGCGGTTGTCGGACTCCGGGTACGTCACGGCGGTCGCGCACGCGATGCTGGTCGGCCACGGACCCCCGTACGACCTGACGGCGCTGGTCGGTACGCCTCGGGCTGTCGCCGCGATGGGCGTCGCCGCGGCGGCCGGTGCGGTCGTCAACGTCGTGCTCGTCGCCGGGGTCATCCGCCGGGTAGCGCCCGCGACCCCGATGCGCCAGCTCGTCGCCGACCGCGATCGGCTGGTCACCGACGCGGCCGAGCTCGGCATGGGCGTTGTCACCACCGTGTGCTGGATCGCCGCGCCGGCGCTCGTCGTCGCTCTGCTGCCCCCCGTCCTGCTCCTGCAGCGGAGCCTGCTGCACGCCGAGCTGCAGGAGGCCGCGCGTACGGACGCCAAGACGCGGCTGGCCAACCCGGAGTACTGGCGGCAGGTCGCCACCCGGGAGGTGGCCCGCGCGGTGCGCGGCGGAGGGTCGCTTGCGGTTCTCCTGATCGACATCGACCACTTCAAGCGGTTCAACGACACGTACGGGCACCTGGCCGGCGACCAGGCGCTTGCCGGCGTCGCCGCGGCTCTGACCGAGAGCGTGCGCCCGGGTGACCTAGTGGGGCGGTTCGGCGGCGAGGAGTTCGCCGTGCTGCTGCGGGGAGCGAGCCAGCCCGCCGCGGCGCGTACCGCCGAGCGGATCCGGGGCCGTATCGAGGGGTTGTCGCTGCCGGTGGTGCGGGGAAGCGCGCCGCTGCGGGTGACGGTCTCGGTCGGTGTCGCCGGCCTCGGGCCGAGCAGGGCCGACCTGAACGAGCTGCTCGAGTCGGCCGACACCGCCCTGTACGAGGCCAAGGCCGGCGGCCGCAACAACGTCCGGCTCGCCGACCTTGCCCGTGATCTTGCAGAAATTTCACCCCGAGGAAGTGAAATTTCTGCAAGATCACGGGCAAGGGTCTGGCAGTAGGCCGGCTACGCGGAGGGCGCGCCCTCGGGCTGCGGTCCGTCGTCGCTCGCCGCGCCCGGAACGTGGGCGACGACGCGGTTCCAGTTCAGCGCCAGGACCGCCGTGACGGACAGCCCGGCCATGCCGAACAGCGCCACCGTCAACTCGGGGCCGACAAACTCGGCCACCATCCCGGCGAGTACGATCCCCAGCCCTTGCGCCGCGAGCATTCCCGGCTGCACTAGCCCGAACGCCTGCCCCCGATCCGACGGCGGCACGGTGATCATGAAGGCCGTGTTCGCGGCGAGCTGGTAGGAGGAACCAGCACCGGCGAGGACCCACAGTGCGAGCGTCACCGGCAGGGCGGGCTGCAGCGCGGAGAAAACGAGCGGCGCGGACGCCAGCAGGGCGAGCGTCCCCATCATCCGCAGCCGTCGCGGCGGGGAAACGAACCGGCCGAACGCGAAGAGGCCCACTACCGTACCGATGGGCATCGCCGCCATCAGGAGCCCCACGGTGACCGGCCCACCGCCGAGGGCCGCCGCGTACGGCGCCGCCAGCCCTTCGGGCACCACGTAGAAGCCACACAGCCAGGCGAAGGACACCAGCGCGCGGAGCCGGCGGTCCCCGAACACCAGGCGGGTCCCGGCCGCGACGTTGGCCAGCAGGGAGGGGCGCCCCTCGCTCCTTCCGGGCGCGGATCGCTCGGCCAGCCACGCCCGCAGCACCAGCGCCGAGGCGAGGAACGTCGCGGCGTCTAGGGCCAGAGCCTGATGCGTGCCGAGCAGCGCGACGATCCCGCCCCCGGTCAGGAAGCCGACCACCTGCGCCGCCTGGTTGGTGATGTTCGTCACCGCACTGCCCAGCACGTACCGGTCGCCGGGAAGCACGTCCGGGAGGATGGCCGCCCGCGCGGCCGAGAACGGCGCACTGAGCAGCACTGTGAAGAACAGCAGGACGCACAGGACCGGGAAGGGTGTCCCGGGGATGGCCATCAGACCGACCAGGAGGGCCCGGATGAGGTCGGTGACGATCATCACCTGGCGCCGGGGGAGAACGTCGGCCAGGCCAGCGAGGAGCGGTCCGCCGAGGATCGGCGGGAGGTACGTCAAGGCGTAGGTGAGCGCGGTCAGCAGCGGCGAGCCGGTGCGGTTGTAGACCAGGACGGCGAGCGCGACCTGGGCGAGCTGGTCGCCGAGCAACGAGAGGACCTGCGCGCCCCAAAGCGCGCGGAACTCGCGGATGGCGAAGACCTGCCCGTAGGTGGCCTGCTCGCTGTGGTCCCGCCCCAGCCGTGGGCGTCTTCCCGACACCAGTTCCCCTACGTCCGAGGCCGCACCGTGTCGGGGCGCGCTCGTAGGGATCTGCGGCCGGTCTTGGCTCGCCTGATGGTCCTGTCCCTGCCAGTCACCTATGACTCCCCCGCCTCAGGGCCCGTCACCTGGCCGAACTCAGCAACAGCGGCATAGCGGCTCGGGCGTCCACTCCGGCACTCGGAGGCTACATCCCTTGTGCCGTGGGCGTCTAACGCTCCGTCGTAAACCCGTTACCTACCGTGCCAATCGCAGGGGGGTTACGCAAGCCCGTCACCAACCGAGCTCGTGAAGGCGTTCGTCGTCGATGCCGAAGTAATGCGCGATCTCGTGTACGACCGTCGTACGTACCTCGTCGGCCACCTCGTCGGCGGTGTCGCATATCCGACAAATCTCGTTCCGGTAGATCGAGATGCGGTCGGGGAGCACGCCCGCGTACCACTGGCCGCGTTCGGTGAGCGGCACCCCGTGGTAGAGGCCGAGGAGCCCGGGTTCGGGCGGCTCGTCCTCCACCACGATGGCGACGTTCTCCATGAGCTCGGCGAACTCCTCCGGGATGCCGTCGAGGGCATCGACGACCAGATCCTCGAACTCCTCCGGCGACAGCTGAATCACGGGGGCATTCTTCCCTCCCGCCGAAGGGACGGCATCATGGCGGCGTGGCCCTCTCGACGCTTCGTACGCCGACCCGGGCCGTGGTCCGGGCGGTCGCCCGGGCGGTGGCGCGCTGCCTCGGCTCGCCGCGGCTGCGGCGGATCGTGGCCGTGATCGCCGTGGCGGTGGGCGGTGCGTGGCTCGGACTCCTCGTCGGGGCCCACATGACCGCCGAGGTCGGGCCGACGGACGTACGGCTGTCGCTCAGGCCGTCCCTGGTCGGTGACGTCGTGGTCGACGTCGCGCCGCTGGGAACGTTGGGGCTGGACAGCCACGACGGGCCGCTCCAGCTCGCCGCGACGGTCCAGCGGGTCAGGCCCGAGGAGGTCCAGCGCATCATCCAGGACCCGCAGCTGTTGAACGGGCTGGGCGACGAGGTCGACGAGGACCTTCGGGAGGCGCTCCTCAACCTCGTCATGAGGGCGACGATGTCGGCGGTCGGCGGCGCCGCGCTGCTCGGCCTGGTCGTCTTCCGCACCCCCGCGCGGGCCGGCTGGTCGGTGCTCACCTGCTGCGTCGTCATGCTCGGGAGCGTCACGGCCGGTGTCGGCACCTTCAACCCCCGGTCCCTGGCCGAGCCTCGGTACACCGGGCTGCTCGCCAGCGCCCCGTCCGTCGTGGGCAGCGCGGAGAGCGTCGTGCAGAACTTCTCGAGGTACACCGACCAGCTCGCCGATGTCGTGACGAACGTCTCCCGCGTGTACGAGACCACGTCCACGCTGCCCGCCTACGAGGCCGACTCGAGCACCGTCCGGCTGCTGCACGTCTCCGACCTCCACCTCAACCCTGCGGCCTGGCAGGTGATCGACTCGGTGTCGCGGCAGTTCCAGGCCGACGTCATCGTGGACACCGGAGACATCACCGACCACGGGAGCAAGACGGAGAACCGGTTCCTGACCGAGATCTCCGATCTTGACACGCCGTACGTGTTCGTCCGCGGCAACCACGACTCGATGGGCACCCAGGAGGCGCTGGCCAAGCAGAAGGGCGCGATAGTCCTCGACGAGAACGCGGGGGAAAACGGGTCCGACGGGCAGGTGGCCGAGGTCGCGGGGCTGCGGTTCTTCGGCATCGGCGATCCCCGGTTCACGCCGGACAAGAGGACGCGCGAGCACCCGAGCGCCGAGGCCCTGTTCGCGGAGGGGCAGCAGCTGGCCCAAGACATCGGGGCCCAGGACCCGCCGATCGACGTCGCCGCCGTACACGACCCCACCGAGGGCCGTGGTTTCGACGGCACCGTACCGCTGGTGCTGTCCGGGCACGCTCACCGGCGGTCGACGCAGATCCTGCCGCGGGGGACGCGGCTGTTCGTGCAGGGCTCCACCGGGGGAGCCGGGCTGCGGGGCCTGGAACACGAGGAGCCCACACCGGTCGAGTGCACGGTCTTCTACTTCAACAAGGAGACCGGGCGGCTGCAGGCCTGGGACGACATCACGGTGGGCGGGATCGGCCTCGCCTCGGCCCGCATCGAACGTCACCTGGAGCCCGCCCCAGACCGTAAGATTGGGCTGCCGGCGAGCCCGTCGTCCTCGCCCTCGGGAACATCCTCGCCGGCGGGGACGTCTCCCTAACGGGAGGGTCCTTGGCGCGTGGAGGCCTTACCGCGGGGATGGCGGCCAAGGGATTCGGACATCCAAAGGGCGTTCCATTGTTGGGGAACTTTGGTGTCTGAGGGGGTTGTCCCCTATCCTGGGGCGCGGTCCCCGACGGCGGGCGCCACGGGCACCGGCGGCGAAGGTCGTCGAGCCCTCATCGTCTAGAGGCCTAGGACACCGCCCTTTCAAGGCGGCGGCACGGGTTCGAATCCCGTTGGGGGCACGCAGAACATCCGTGCCAGCCTCGCGTGTGTGGCAGGTCTGTCTTGGTGCTGCCGCTTGGGCTGCCGCGGCAAGGGCGGGGAGCCTCTCATCTCGCACGGTGACGCGGATCACGGCCTCGTGGCGGGGCCGGTGATACCGGACCTGGAGGTGGAACGCGTCGTAGAGGCGTCGTTCCAGGCGTTCGGGCAACATGTCCAGGCTAACGGCCATGTTCGGGATCTCTTCCAGAAGTGATGGGTCGTCTTCCGCGCCCGCCGCTTCCACGGTGGCGAGCCGGTCCAGCTCGGCTTCTGCGTCGTGGCGGCGCTGGGCCAGTTCGGTGAAGCGGCTCTGGATGGCGGACCGGTACTCGCGGTCCGTCTCGGCATCGCCGGTCGGCTCGTGTTCCTCCAGCTGCGCCATGAGGTTGGCTTGCCGTCGTTGCAGGTCGGCGATCGCGCGGAGGATCTGGGCCTTGCGTTCCTCATGTAGCGTGACCGGAGCCTCCTTTGCCTGCTTGGCGAGGTGTGTTCGCAGGTAGTCGAGCCGGCGTGGGCCGAAGATGCGTTCGGCGAAGAACTGCCGGACCGCGCCGAGCAGGACGTCCTCGCGGACCCAGAGGCTGGTGGGGTGGTCCTCGTACCAGTCGCGGCGGCTCGCGTCGTGTCGCCGATCTATCCTGCAGACGTAGTAGGCATCCCTTCTGAGATTGGTCCTGCCGAACATGCGCCGTCCGCACAGCTCGCACACGACATACGAGCGGAGCGGGTAGCTTCGTCTGGTCTCCGGATGGTTGCTCACTCCGGGCGAGGCGCGGGAGCCTTGCCGCTGTCTGCCGATGGCAAGCGAGGCCTCGAACAGCTCCTTCGTGACCAGCGGCTCGTGATGGGGCTGGGAGGACCAGATCCATTCGCCGGGTGGGTTGCATCGTCCGCCCCGCTTGCTGGCGCGCCTGTTCCACACCATGTAGCCGGTGTATTTGGGGTTGATGAGGATCCCTCGCACCGCGGACCCGGTCCACCGGCCCACGGCGCGGCCAGGGTCAACCGGCTGTGGCGGAGGATTGTTGTCCGGATCCGCGTTGAGCCGATCGGCGATCCGGTCGTAGCCGAGGCGTTCGAGGACGCGAATGCGGAAGATCCGGGTGACAACCGGCCCGGTGACTGGGTCGGGCACAAGCCGGGTCTTGGTCTTGCCCTCCCTACGACGCGCGGGCACCGGGTGAGGGTGCTTTTCGGCCTGGTAGCCGTACGGGGGTTGGCCGACGTTCCAGCCTTGGTCGGTGTGCTCGCAGAGTCCGCCCCATGACTGCTCAAGCATCTGTTCCACAAACCACTCGGCAACGCCCTGGTTGACTCGCCGTTGCAGCGTGATGCTGGACTTTCTGCGTCTGTTGCCGACCACCATCTCCCGCGTGAACGGCTCGTCGGCGGCAAGAAGAGCGACTCCCACCTGATCCAGCTCGTACTCGATCTTCGTACCGAAGTAGGCACGGCGAGCGACCCGTGCGATGGACTCGCAGATCACCGCGACGAACCGCCGATCCGGACGGGCAGCCTCGGCGAGGAGGTCTTGAATTCCGCCATCGCGGGGAATCGGGATATCGAACTGCTCGTGGGCGCGGCTCTTGCCACGCTTGTCGAGATCCTTGCGTCCGGACTCCACATCGTAGAAGTGGGCGACGATGACGAATCCGGTCGGCAGCGCTTGGCGTGAACTCCGCAACTGCCTCGGTAGAGACAGCGTCGGGTCTTGCTGGTCGTCGGTGGAGGTACGGCCAAGCCAGGCGACCGGCACGGGCACGCCCGCGTCGGCAGCGTCAGCCAGCAGGTTGGTCTTCTCGCTGGCGCGCCACGGCAGGACAGCGGCCATGCGAGCACCGAGGTTGTCTAGGCTGTGTCTCGTCCCTACGAACTCTGGTGTCGGTGCAGCCATTCGAGGACCTCCCGCATGACGGCGAGCTGCTTGGCCTCCAAGACCTCGCCGTCCCTGCCGTCGACGGCAAGGAATTCCACCCGCACCGCCAGCGGATCTGCCCCACTGCCGAGACTCCGCCGGCGGTGGCCGAGGTCGGGATGTGGGTCAGGCGCAGACGATGTGGTCTCAGGCCCGGGAGGATACGCCGTTTCGGGCCGTTTGGGAGGCCCTGAGCAGGCCCTTTGTATCCTTTCGGTCACCCTGGACCGCCCCCGGCTGCGGTGTCGCGGAGCCGCGCTGCGGCGACCGCCAAGTACGCCTCGTTGACGTCGATGCCGGCAAAACGGCGACCGAGCCGCCGTGCGGCAATGCCGGTGGTTGCCGCTCCGGCAAACGGGTCCAAGACGAGGCCGCCGGCCCGGCAGCCGGCGGCGATGCACCGCAGTGGCAGATCGATGGGGAAGACGGCGAAGTGCGCGTCGCGGAATGGGCGTGTCGGAATGGTCCACACGTCGCCTGGGTTGCGGCCCTTGGCGTGTGCTGCCGTGTGCCGCCTGCCGGTGGGCAGCATGTTGGTTCCGAGTCGCCGACGTTGACTCGGCATGCCGCTGCTGTACTTCGCTGCTGTCGTGCGGCGTCGGGCGCTGCCGCCGACGCAGCCTTGTCCTCCTTGCCGCCCGCCGACCGGCGGCCAGGCTGTCTTGTCGCGGTGGCAGGGTTCTCGGATGGCGTCGAGATCGAAGTAGTACCGCTCGCGCTTGGTGAGAAGGAAGACGAACTCATAGCGGCACGACAGCCGGTCGCGGACGGATTCCGGCATCGCGTTCGGTTTGTTCCAGCAGATGGCATTGCGCAGGATCCAGCCGTCGGCTTGCAGCGCGAGGGCTGTTTGCCACGGGATGCCGAGCATGTTCTTGCCCGCGAGGCCGCTGGCCGGGCGGGTGGTTGCCAGGCCGCGGGGTCCGAGGTTTCCGCCGGTCGCGTCGTAGAACATGCGGCGTCCGCCGCTGTAGCTGTCGCCCAAGACCAGCCATGCTGTCCCGTCGGGAGCCAGAACCCGGTGGAGTTCAGCGAAGACGCGCCGCAGCGTGTCGATGTAGGCACCGGGGGTGGGCTCGTGCCCGTACTGGCCGTCCGAACCGGGCGATCGATCCGATGTCGGAGCTGTCGGCCGCCGAGTGGGCCAGCTGCGATGTGGCCATCGACGGCCTGGAGGCGATGGATGAGGACCAGGCATATCGGGCGATGGACCTGCTGGTGGCCGCCGACACCCAAGCCGAGGTGCAGGAGGCGGTGTTCTTCGCCGTCGCCGACCTGCTCAACCTCGAGGTCGACCTGCTGTTCTTCGACACCACGAGCACCTACTTCGAACGCGACGACGAGGAGACCGGGGACGACGCCTTCCGCTGCTATGGGCACTCCAAGGACCACCGCGGCGACCTGCCGCAGATCGTCATCGGGCTGGCGGTGACCAAGGAGGGCATCCCGGTGCGGGTGTGGTGCTGGCCCGGCAACACCAACGATCAAGCGATCCTGCCCGAGGTCAAAGACGACATCCGGGGCTGGCGGCTGGGCCGGATCATCACCGTCGCCGACCGCGGATTCTCCAGCGCCGCCAACCTCGCCTACCTGCGCCGCGGCGGCGGGCAGTTCATCGCCGGGATGCGCATGCGCGACGGCAACCCGCTGGTGGAGCAGGTGCTGTCCCGACAGGGCCGCTACCAGCAGGTCAAGGAGAACCTGCGGGTCAAAGAGGTCCACGTCGACGACACCGACGTTCGGTTCGTGATCTGCCACAACCCCGAACAGGCCGAACACGACCGGACCCAGCGGGTCGACGCCATCGCTGGCCTGGAAACCGAGCTGGCGCGCATCAAGCAGGCCAAACAACGCGACCGCAAGCGCAAGGTAGGCGCCAAAGCCAAGCAGCGAGCAGAGGCCGCGCACCTCAAGGCCGAATGCGCGCTGCGGGATCACCCCACCCTCGGCCGGTGGCTGCGCCAGTCACCATCCGGGCGACTGTTCATACACCGCGCCAAGATCAAGCAAGAGGAACGGTTGGACGGCAAGTACCTCATCGCCACCTCCGACCCGCACATCAGCGCCGAAGATGTCGCCCTGGGCTACAAGAACCTCCTGCAAGCCGAGCGCGGCTTCCGCGACCTGAAGTCCACCCTCGAACTACGGCCCGTCTTCCACCGCCTCGAGCACCGCATCCCCGCCCACGTGCTGATCTGCTGGCTGGCACTGCTGCTCATCCGCGCCGCCGAACGCCGCACCGGCCTCACCTGGCACCGCATCGCCACCGAACTCGGGCGGGTGCACGCCGTCGCCCTCACCGGCAGCGCCGGCACCGCCGTCCACACCACCCCGCTCACCACCACCCAGGCCGACATCTACCGCGATTGTCAGATCCCCGCGCCGCCCCGAATCACCGCCCTAGACCCCGCCTGACCAGGCAAAACGAGCCACCGCGACACCCATGACGGCGTAGGCACACGCACCCCCAACAGCCCTACACGCGTTCCCACAGGTCAACACGCGAATCCGGCGACTTCACGTGCCCATCAACTGCGGAACCCGGGCGATAGCGTGGGCGTCATTGTGCAAGACTATCCGCCTGCTTCCAAAGAAGACGGTCACTGCCGAGACCGCGGAGGCTTCCTCACCTCGAAGTATCTGAACGGCATGTTGAAGCTCAGCCTCGGGCGCCGCGTGGGAACCGAACTCGTCTAGCGACAGGACAGGGACGTCGAGGTGAAGGGCCAGCTGGTATGGATCAAGACGGCCATAGTCGCCGATACCGAGTTCTCGCTGGATGTCGATCGCCAACCGCCCCCTGCAGGATCGTCGCGAGGCGAGTAATCACGGGGTCCTTGTTGGTGTCCCGGGCAGCCTCAGCGGCGGCGTCGTCGACGAGCTCGCTGACCTCATCAAAGATCGTGGCGAAGGCGCTCGACAGGACTTCGATCAGCTCGGTGCTGCGCTCAGGCGGCAGCCCCACTCGGTTCACCCAGCCGGTGAGCGTGGCGTCGCCTCCCAGCGGACCAGCCACGGCGTTCCCCACGCGCTGTCTTGCCGGGCGCTGGAGGTACCCCAGTCCTGGTGTTTTGCAAGGCGGCGAGATCGGCGGCCCACGTCGCGGCAGACCCGCCGCATACAGCTTGCGGCCGAGGTCCGGCGGGTCTTCGACGACTCGGCTGGCACCTACGGCTCGCCGCGCATCACCGCTGAGCTGCGCGCCGCCGGGTGGCGTGTCAGTGCCAAGACTCGCCGGCGTTGAAGTGCTGATGCCGGGCGCCAAACGGTATCGCCAGCGAGCTGCCCTTCCTTCCAGTCGTAGCGCACCCCGTCGACGATACTGAACCCGGTACCGGCCACTGTAGATGGCCTCTTCCCCATGGGCATGCTCGCCCCGCTTCCAGCCCACCGGGATCTCGGCGAGCATGGTCTCCCTGCCCCAGGTGCGGAAGCCGGTCTCAGGCGCGACGAGGAGGCCGACCTTGGCGTCCTGCGGGGTCTCCACCCACTTGACCTCTTCGTTATCGATCTTGATGCGCGCCTTGCTCTTCTCTCGCTGCGCCTCGTCCCAGTAGCCCAGCACTGCTCGTAGAAGTTCGTCGCGACGCCGTTCCCTCTAAGAACAGACTCGGGTCATTCCTCCATGAGCGAGCCGACGAGCCGCCGAAGCCCTTCCTTGAGGGGGACCTCGGGGCGCCAGCCGAGCAGTCGAATGACCTTGTCGATGCGGTACGAAAGCTCGCGGGCCGGCCCCGTTGCCGGGCCGTCCGCCGACGCCGTGAAGACGGGCTCCAACGACGAGCCCGCCAGCTCGAGCAGGACGCGGACCACCTCGGACTCGCTGGTGGAGACCCCCGTGGCGACGTTGAAGACCTCCCCGGTGATCTCGCTCTCCATCGCTCGCACGTTGGCTGCCGCGACATCCGCGACGTACACGTAGTCGTGCGAGGCGGAGCCGTCCCCGGGCACGCGCGGAGGCTCGCCGCGCTCGATCGCGCGGTAGGTGTCCACCAGAAACCGCGTGTGCAGGCCCTGAGCGTGTTGGCCCGGCCCGTACACGGTCGGGTAGCGCAGGATCACGTAGTCCAGGCCATAGCGCTCCCCGTACCAGCGGCACAGGGCCTCCGCCGGCAGCTTCGATCCCCCGTACAGCGCCGGCGCGGTATCGAGGGAGGCGTGCTGGAAGGGGGTCTCCTCGGCGATGCTGGCTTCGGTCGTCGCGCCGTAGACCGAGGTGCGTCTGACCAAATGAACCAGTTGGGGTTCTAAATTCTCAACCACTGGCGGGCGGCTCACGGGTGATCTTGTCGTAGTTGTCGCCGTGTGGCAACTCGTGTTTCGTGGGCTGCGCGTAGTCCTGCTCGTCGTGCTGCGCGGATGGCTTCACCTCGTCCTTCGTGTTCGTCGTCAGGGGTGACATAGCCGATGCCTTCATGCAGTCGGGTGCCGTTCCAGAACGCCTGTAGACGGTTCAGCTCGGCTTCAAGGTCGCCGGGGTCGGTGATCGTGTCCAGGTGTGGGAACTCGCCCTTGAGGTGGCCGAAGAACGACTCGACCCACGCCTGGTCGTTCGGTACGCCGGGTCGCCCGAAGTGCTGGGCGATGCGGGCGCCGGCCAGGAACACCGCGGTCGCTTTCGAGGTCATCTGCGGCCCGTTGTCGCTGACCGCGAGCAGCACCGGCAGCCGCTCGTCGTTGTCGGGCACGACGCCGTGGGCGAGTTCGTCCAACAGCGCCTCATCGAGCAGGTCCTCCTTGCCGTCGTCGACCAGGGCGCGGGTGAACGCGACCTCAACCTGGGTGGAGGTCTCCTCCGCCGAGACGACGGTGGACAGCCACTTGCGGGAGACGACGTCGACGACGGCGAGCCCACACCAGCCGGGCAAGCCGGTGAAGTGCGTGAAGTCGTAACACCAGATGACACCGGGCACCAGCTCGGCCCACTCGGGGAACCCGCGGCGCTCCCGTCGCTGCCGGGGTGGACGTTCGGGCAGGTGCACGCCCTCGGCGACCAGGACCCGCAGCACCGTCGACTCGCCGACGTAGACCAGGCCGAGCCGGGAGCCACGGTGGGCGAGCTTGCGATGCGACCGGTCGATCTCGCTCCACTCCTCGGCGAGTTTGACGATCGAGGCCCGCTCCCAGTCCAGCAGGGCATGCAGCGGCACCTCCGGCCCCGACCTGGCGTCCTCGAGCCGATCGACCATGGCCCGACCGAGCCAGCGCAGCACCCGCACGTGGTCGAGTCCGAGGGCCGCGGCCGCCTTGCGTAGCGACCAACCACCCTCGGCCTGAGCATGCGCCACCAGCGCGAGCAACCCGGCCTTGACGTGCGCGTCCACCCGCGGCGGGACCGGGCCGGCCATCAGTCCCAAGGCGATTTTCCCTGCTGCAGATGCAACGCGACGGCCTGCTCAGTCACCGTCGCCCGCAGCCGCTCGATCTCGGCCTTCGCCTCGGCCAACTCGGCCAACTCGGCCAACTCGGCCTGCTCGGCCGTCTTGCCCGGCCGCCCCGGCCGCGCCACGGCCAGCGCGTCCAACGCACCCTGCTTGGCCGTCCGGCAGATCGACACGACCGTCGACCGATCCACCCCCCACTTCTCGGCCGCCTCCCGCTGGGTAGCCTGCTGGGTCAAGACCTGAACGAACACCTCGTACTTCTCCGAGGGGCCCAGCCGCCTGCGCGACTTGCGGCCCGGCTTCAACTGAGACACTCAACCTCCTGAACGAGTGATCAACTTACCCATCCAGTGGCTGGGAATTAGAACCGGGACCTGGTGCAAAGACTCAGACGCGGGAGGGTCGTCGCGCCGTAGACGCTGACCGAGGAAGAGCACTACCTTGGCCGCACCCGACCACTGCGCCGCCGCCAGTACGGCGGCGGCGCCGCGCACGTTCACGTCCAGCCCCTCCTCGGGGCGGTCGCCCAGCGGCCGGGTGATGACCGCGGCGAGGTGGGGTCGGCGCGGTAGAACCGCTCGAAGACCCGCTCGGCGTCCTCGGCCGGCAGGCCCGGTCGGCGACCTCCAGCACGGCGAACCTCCGGCCGTCGCCTACGGCGGTCCCCACGCTGACACGCACCGGCGTGTGCCTCAGCGCGTTCGAGACGAGGTTGTCGATCACTTGGCGGAGCCGAGACTCGTCCCCCGGCACCGTGATCGGGCGCTCGTCGTTGCCCAGCCACACCAGGTCGATCGTCCGGTCGGAGGCGAGCGACCGGGCGTCGAGCACGGCGAGTGCGGCGAGGCTGAGCAGGTCGACGGGTCGCCGGTCGAGCGGGCGCCACGAGGCCAAAGCGTTCGCGCGCACTCCGTCGGAGGGGGAAGACCTCAGGCGTGAGCCGGCACCACGTCCGTACGCCGGCGGCCATAGTTGTGGCCGCCGCGCTGTCGCTGTTCGGCGCGTCCGCCTGCGGAGGCGGAGACGATGAAGGGGCCAGCGTCCCGCACAGCAGACTACGGACCAGGGTGACGACCAAGACCGTACCGGGCAGGACGACCGCGATGACGATAACGACGATGACCCGGACGATGACTCGGACGATGATCGGGACGACCGCGACGATGACCGGCAGGACCGGGACGACGACCGGGATAACTGAACTGTGTCCCCGTGACGCCCGCTTTCCTGTCCTGCGCCCAGCTTCGTCGCGACGGCGTCGCGGAGGGCCTTCTTGTCGATTTTGTCGACATTGGTAAGCGGCAGGGAATCGAGGATCTCCAGTCGCTCTGGGATCTTCGACCTGGCTACTTTCTTCTCGGCGAAGACCCGCTCGATGTCGGCGAGTTCCACGGTATTCCCGGGGTGGAGGGTCACGCACGCGCACACGCGCTCGCCGAGTTGGACGTCCGGGATGGCGATCGCGGCGACCTGAGCCACGCCCGGTACCGCGTAGACGAGGTTTTCCACCTCCTCCGCCGAGATCTTCTCGCCGCCGCGGTTGATGATGTCCTTGGACCGTCCCTCGACGACGAGGTTGCCGCTCGGGTGGATGCGTACCACGTCGCCGGTGCGGTACCAGCCGTCGGGAGTGAAGGACCGGGCGTTGTGCTCCGGTGCCCGGAAGTAGCCGCGGATCGTGTACGGGCCCCGGGTGAGCAGGTCGCCCATGTCGCCTGGGGGCACCGGGCGGTCGTGCTCGTCGACGATCAGGATCTCGTCGTCCGGGCTGATCGGCCGGCCCTGGGTCTGCACGGCGAGATCCTCGGGCTCGTCCAGCCGGGTGTAGTTGAGCAGCCCTTCGGCCATCCCGAAGACTTGCTGCAGCGTGCAGCCGAGGATCGGCCGAATACGGCGGGCAACCTCCGATGCCAGCCGCGCGCCGCCGACCTGCAGGACGGACAGCGACGAAAGGTCGTACCGGCCCGGCTCGGCGGCGACCGCGTCGAGCCACCGCTGGGCGATGGCCGGCACAATGGAGGTCACCGTCACCCCTTCGCGGCCGATCGTGGCGAGCGCCGTGGACGGCTCGGGACTGGGCTGCATCACGACCCTGCCGCCGGCCAGCAGCGTACCGAGAATGCCGGGGCAGGCGAGCGGGAAGTTGTGCGCGGCGGGCAGGACGGCCATGTAGACGGTTTCCGGTCCGAACCCGCAGACCTCGCCGCTGAGCCGTGCGTTGTACTCGTAGTCGTTGTGGGTGCGCGGTATCAGCTTCGGCAGCCCTGTCGTCCCGCCGGACAGCAGGAAAACGGCGACGTCGCCCGGATCCGGGGCGTACGCGTCCAGCGCGCTCCGCCGCCTATCGGCGTCGCCTTCGCGGGTGAGCAGGGCGCGCAGGTCTCGGTGCCCGTCGCCGACGTCCTCGCCGAGCACGAGCACCTCGCGTAGGCTCGGCGCGGAATCGGCGACCTGCCGGGCCAGCTCCTGATGGTCGAAGCCCCGCCAGGCATCGGGTACGGCGATCGCGGCGGCCTCGGCATGCTCGGCGAGATAGGTCAGTTCATGGCCGCGGTGCGGGAGCAGCGCCATCACCGGTGCCACCCCGAGCCGGAGGCAGGCGAGCGTGAGTGCGACGAACTCCCAGCAGTTCGGCAGCTGCACAACCACGGTGTCCCCGGCGCGCAGGTCGAGCCCGGCGAGGCGCTCGGCGAGCGCATCCACGTGCTCGGCCAGCTCCCGGTGGCTGAGCCGTACGTCCCCGGCTTTCCCGCCCCCCTGTCCTTCGGACCCGCCCCATGCGTCCACGAGGGCCGGTGTGTCGCCGTACTGGTCCGCCCATGCCCACATCCAGTCACCCAGCGGCCGGCCGCGCCAGTACCCCATTGCGGTATAGGTCCCGGCGACCTCCTCCGGCCAGCCGACCGTGCCGTCGCGCATCATGCGATCTCCTCGTGCTCTTCGTGCTCTTCGTGCTCCTCGTGTTCGGTCCCCGGAAGCGCCCTGGACGCCGCGATCAAGTCCGCGCGGCCGGAAAGGAGCAGGGTCAGAGCGCGATCCCGGTCGACGCCCTCCTCCACGAACAGGGTCGGGGTCTTGCCCGCGAGCCGTCCCTCCTCGCAGAGCAACACCCGGGTGAGCGGGCTGCCTCCGGCGACGGCGACCAGCGCGGCGCCGGCGTCGACGCCGGCCATCAGCGCGTCCGTTGCGGCCGGCAGCCCTTCCTCGGCGTCCGGGGCCTCCAGCCACAGACCCCACGGTCGACCCGGGGCCGGGGCGGCCCCGGGCGGCAACAGCGGCAGCTCCGAGCCGTCGGCGGTAGGGAGCCTACGCCCGCCCCCGTCTCGACCGCGCACGGGCACCACCCGGCGGTCGAACCGGGCGGCGCCGGCGGTCAGCGGGGACCGAAGGGGCGGCCGGCCGTGCCTTTCCAGCCACCAGTCCTCTGTGCGCTGGACAAAGCCGGGGCCGCGGCGGTGAAGGTTGTCGCGGGTGATCGCGCGGGAGAGAAAGTGGAAGACGAACTGCGGTGGCTCGAAGCTCTCGTAGTAGCGACCGAAGCGCTCCCACCAGGAAAGGCTGGGACGCGCCGAGCCCTGGATCCGCTCAACACCCGGGCGACGCTCGGCCTCGTAGGCGGCGAGCGCCTCATCGATGTCCCATCGATGATCGACGAGGGTGCGGGCCAGCGCGACCGCATCGTCCATCGCCATCTTGGTCCCCGAGCCAACCGAGAAGTGAGCGGTGTGGGCGGCGTCCCCCAGCAGCACCAGATTCCGGTGCCGCCACGACCTGGTCCGGACAGTGCGGAAGTTGCCCCAGCGGGAGTTGTTCACGAGCAGCGGGTGACCGTCGATCTGGTCCGCGAACAGCGCCTCCAGGTACTCCTTGCTCTTCAGATCGCTCCGCCCGGGAGGCTGGGCGACGTCGAACTCGTCCAGGCCGGCGCGGCGCCAGGACGCCTCGTCGGTCTCCACGATGAAGGTGCTCGTGTCGGCGCTATACGGGTAGCCATGCACCGCGAACACGCCGTCGGCGTTCCCCTGATGGAGGAAGGTAAGGCCGTCGAACAGGTAGTTCGTGCCCAGCCATATGAACTTGGCGACCGCCTCGTCGACCATGGGCTGGAAATGCGCCGCGAAGCGGGTGCGCAGCAGCGAGTTGGCACCGTCCGCGGCGACCACAAGATCATAGCCGTCGAGCTCGGCCGGGTCGCTGGCCTGATGCTCGAACCGCAACGTCACGCCGCACTGCTCGGCCCGCTCGTGCAGGAGTCCCAGCAGCGTCCGGCGAGCGATCGACGCCATACCGTTGCCCCCGCAGCGTATCCGCTCGCCGCGCAGTCGCACCTCGATCTCGTCCCAGCGGACGCCGTACTCACGCAGACCGCGCAGCAGCACCGGATCCGCCTCGTGGATGCTGCCCAACGCCGCGTCGGAGAAGACCACGCCGAAGCCGAAGGTGTCATCAGGCCGGTTCCGCTCGAAGACGGTGACCTCCGCGCCGGGGTCGAGCTGTCGCAGCAGTATCGCGAAGAATAGGCCACCCGGGCCACCGCCGACACACGCCACACTCCGACGCGGCTCACCCATCGCGTCCGGCCACCTCGAGGTAGAAGCGCTCGGCGGGCTCCTGGAGGAGCTTGTGGGCCTCGGTGAACACCTCGTGGGCCTCGTGACCGAACCAGCCCTCGGGCAGGAGCTCGATCGGCAGGTCGGGGTCGCGGAAAGGGAACTTCCGGTAGTCGTGAATGAGCCGCATCCGTTCCTGGAACGCCGGCCGGCCTTCGATCTGAGACCGACGATAGCGGGCCAGCTGTGGCCCGTATGCGGCGATGAACGCCTCGTAGTCGGAGTTCAGCGCGGCCAGATCCCAGCAGCGCGCGGCGAGTTCCCGGTCGGCGGCGAGCCCCGACGTGCTCATGGTCAGCAGGTCGAGCCGGACGGGCCCGACCTCGGCGAACGCCGTCACGGCCGCAAGCCGGTCGTGTGGACAGATCCAGGTGGCCGGCGCGAGCGGGCCAAAGCCGAGCCAGGACAACGCCTTGCGTAGCCGCTCCCGGGTAGGTCGGCCGCTCTCGGGAACCGAGTAGATCACCATGGACCAGCGGCCATCCCATGGCTCGCGGAGCCGCGTGAAGATGCGCTCACGTCCCTCGTTGAGCAGGTCGAGGCTCTTGGCATTGAGCTCATGGCGGGTCTCCCGGCCCACCCTGCGCGCCTCAAACCAGCCCTCCCTGCGCATGCGGGACATCGTCATCCGAACGGTGGGCGCGCTGTAGCCGAAGATGCCCATGAGATCGGTGAGGGCACGGAGTCGGAGCCTTCCACCGTGATAGCGCACGTAGTCCCCAAAGAGGTCGAAGACGATCGAACGTGGCTTCACCGTCGCACCAGTGATTGCGAACGAATCCTTGACTGTCGTCCGAACATTGTTACACAATGCTTCTCAGCATGGAAGCCGCGTTGTGCACCACCAAGGGCGTCTGCCGCGAGAGAGGTCGCCGGGCGAGCTCGCGCGGTCCACGGCGAGTGACGCGGCTGGGGGTTTGCGGGGGAGGGTCGACGCCCATGAGAGTTGACGCTGGGTCAGTGATACCCGGGTCTTGTTGAGTCGGGGATGCGAACGGGGATTCACCAACCATCTCGATTACCGACGGATTGTGAGAGCAATGGCCATGGAGTATGACTCTCCGGTAACTGACCTTCGCGAGTGGCTGCGCAGGGTAGATGCCCTCGGTGAGTTGGTAGTCATTAACGAGCCCGTCGATCCCGACGAGGAGATGGCCGCCATTACCTACCTGGTAGGGAAGGAGCAGGGGTCGCCCTGTCTCCTCTTCGAACGATCGGATCAGTCGGCAGCGGATCCTTTGGGAATACGCCAGCTCTGGAATATCTTGGGGTCGAGCCGGAGACGGATCGCATTGACGATGGAGGAGGACCCCGAGATATCGCTACGAGACCTGATCGCGCGCGCGAAAGACCGGACAGGCCTCCGCGTCCCGCCAAAGGAGGTGTCGCGGGACGAGGCTCCGGTGCTAACGAACACGCTGACCGGGTCGGACATCGACCTGACGTCGCTGCCCATTCCCAAGCACTGGCCCCTGGACGGCGGTCGTTACGCTGGAACTGGTGATGCGGTCATCACCCGCGATCCCGACAATGGATACTTGAACGTCGGCACCTATCGCATGATGTTGCAGGGGCCGCGAGAGGTCAACCTATTCCTGTCGCCCGGGAAAGACGCCAAGCTCCACATCGAACGAGCCTGGAAGCGAAACGAAAGCGTGCCGGTCGCAGCGGCGTGGGGTGTGGACCCGCTCTTTATGGTGATCGGCGGACAGGCCTTCGCAAAGAACGTGTCTGAATACGAGTTTCTTGGCGGAGTAAAGGGTCATCCCGTCCCCGTGGTACGAGGCACCGCCACGGATCTCTTGGTACCCGCTGCCGCAGAGATCGTAATCGAAGGCGAGATCCCGCCCAACTCGGTGAGACACGAGGGGCCCTTCGGGGAGTTTACTGGCTACTACGGACACGAAGGGGGAGACTGCCCGCTCGTGCACGTCAAGGCCATCCATTACCGAGACGATCCTATTCTGACCAACGCACTTATGGCAGACTATCCGTCCTGTGAGATGGCAGACTTCTTCGCGATTCTTCGTTCGGCTCGGATCTGGGGCGACCTGGAGAAGCTTGGGTTGCCCGGGATTGCTGGTGTGTATAGTCACCCCGCCGCGGCCAGTGGTTTCGCGATGACGGTTATCAGCCTTGAACAGCGTTATCCCGGGCATGCGTCACAAGCACTTTCTCTCGCAGCTCAAGTGCCGGGAGGCGCGTACTACTCGAAGTGGATTATCGCGGTCGACCACGACGTGGATCCGACGAACATCAACGAAGTACTGTGGGCTCTGAGCACGAGATGTGCTCCGCGAGATGACATCGATATCTTGCGGGACACGTGGAGTACATGGCTCGATCCGAGCCAGAACCCCCCAGAGGTACGTCCGTACGGTTCGAAGGCGCTCATCAACTCCTGTACGGACCACCGCCATCTCCACACCATGGCGAGGCGAACCGCACTACGACGGGAAATATACGACCGGGTGTCGTCGCGGTGGCATGAGCTCGGGCTTGCGGGCGAAGTCCCGCCGGTACGGGCGTTCGCGGATGACTCTTGAGCTCCGGCTCCCTGCTCGTCTGGTGTCCAGGTACCCCGCGCGGCACCTGGACACCCTGGGCCGACCAGGGTCTTCTTGACCTCAACCCCGGCAAGATGCCTTGACCGTCTCCCCACCAAGGGCTACTGTCCATCTTCACATCTTCACATGATAATTCCCGGTCTCATATTGTGGGAGCCATCGACATGCGCATCGTCGGCTGTTCGAGCGGGTGGCGCCCCGGGGGAGCGAGCGTCGCTCGACGTGCCACCGAGCCGGTCCGGACTGCGGTCACGTGCCGGGATGCACTCGTGCGAGTGGGCCGGTTGACCCGGTTCCACCAGGACCTGCTCGGAGCGCGGAGGTATCCCTGGAACGAGCGAAGCTGAGGAGGCGATGGGACGGATTACGGGAAGACAACACGCCGACGTATGTTCGGGCGCGCTCGCACACCCCGTGGTACGTGCCGGGGAGGGGATATGACGCTTTCCCTCAGAAGCTTCATCGAAAGCCTGGAACGGGACCATCCGGATCTCATAATCCACGTCGAGAAACCGATGAATCCCGCGGACTTCGAGGCGACGGCGCTCCTCAGGCACCTGGAGCGCGCGGACAGGTACCCATTGGTCGTCTTCGATCGCCCACTGAATCTTCATGGGGAGATCGCGAGCTTTCCGTTGGCCACGAACATCTATGCCGACCGTGAGCGTTGCGCTCTTGCGTTGGGGCTGGGCCGGGAGCAGGCGAAGCTTCCGCTCAGCCTGGAGTACGGCGAACGGGAGCAGAAGCGGATCTCTCCTCTCGTCGTCTCCAGGGCCGAGAGCCCGGTCAAAGAAGTGGTCAAGGTCGGCGACGACGTCGACCTACGGGAATTCCCCATCGTTCGTCACCATCACATGGACCCGGCCCCCTACATCGACATGACGCCGGTAATGCGCGACCCGGATCTCGGTGCCTACAATGTCGCTTTTCTGCGTAACATGTACAAGGGGCCGCGCAAGCTCGGGATACACATGTCACCGAGACATAACTGGCATATTTCCCGCAAATTCGAGGACCGCAACGAGCCGACGCCCGTCGTTATCGTGGTCAGCCACCATCCCGCCTTTCACCTTGGCAGTCTCAATGTGTCCCCATTTCAGACGGATGATTACGAGGTGATCGGCTCGATCGCTGGCGAGCCACTGCGATTGGTCGCCTCCGAAACCTGGGGGGAAGACTTCATGGTTCCGGCCGACGCCGAACTCGTCATCGAGGGAGAGATACCACCCGGTGTGCGTGAGGTGGAGGGGCCGTTTGGAGAGTTCCCTGGCACCTACGGTCCCCAGCGTGTGCGCTGGACCATCGATGTCCGGGCGATAACCCACCGGCGAGATGCCATCTACCAGGACATCTTCGTCGGTCATCCCGACAACTGGGTGTTGGGTGCGATCCCGAAAGAGGGAAGCATCTACAACCGGATCAAAGGCGTGGTCCCCACAGTCCGCGGGGTGCACCTGCCCAGCTCCGGAGTCGGTAGATTCCATTGCCATATCTCGGTGGACAAGAAGGTCGATGGCGAGTCGAAGCAGGCAGCCCTGATCGCTCTCGGCGAGTGTGACTTCGTCAAGCATGTCTTCGTCGTCGACGGCGATATCGACCCCTTTAAGGAACAGGAGGTGATGTGGTCGGTCGCGACGCGAGTCCAGGCCGACCAGGACGTTGACATCATCAAGAACGTGAAAGGCAACACGCTGGATCCCTCCCAAACTGACGACATCATGGGGGCGAAGATGATCATCGATGCCACGCGCCCCATCCAGCGGCCGTTTCCGGAGCGGATCCGTGTTCCCGACGAGGCGATGGACCGTATCCGACTGGAGGATTGTCTCCCGGACTACCCCACGAGTGATGCCGGAGGTGCTGGCTCGTGACCTCGAGTATCTTCTGGGTTCAGTGTCCGGCCTGCGAAGGAAGGTTCTATTGCCACGCCGGAGACCTTCGGCACACGGACTGGCAACTACTCTGCCCCTATTGCCAGAACAGATTCCGTCAAGAGGAGAGCCCTTACCTCTGGGAGTAAGAGACCTCAGGAAAGGATGGGCGCATATGTCATTCGATAGGAAGCGCCTGGGCGCGACCTTCGCGTTCGCCGCCTTCACGCTGGCCCAGGTCGCCCTGGCCGGGTGTGGTTCGAGCGGCGGTGGAGAGGCCGGGGGCGAGGTAGACAACGTCACGTGGGGGACATCGTCGCAGGGCAGCGAGTTTCACGCGCTGAGCGTAGCGATGGGCGACGTGATCTCCCAGGAGACGGACATGGCGGCGTCGGTCCAGTCGGTCGGCGGTTCGGACGCCACCATACGCGCCATCGGAGACGGCAAGACCGACGTGGGAATGGCCAACTCCTTCGCCGCGACGAACGCCTTCAACGGGACCGGTGCCTTCGACGAGGCTGTGGACTTCCGCCTCGTCACCCAGGGCCACAACACCCTCAGGCAACTCATCGTCCGGGCGGACTCGGGGATAGAGACACCCGCCGACCTCGAAGGCAAGCGCATCGTGGGCGAGCGGCCGGCGCTGGCGGAGATCCGGCTGGTCACGGACGCGATTCTGCAGGCCTACGGAGTGAACCCGGACTCGGTGGAGATCGTCTCTACCGCGGAGACGAACGAGGCACTTCGTGCCCTGCAACAGGGCACGGTGGACGCTGTCGTGGCCCCCGGCAGTGCTCCGTCGGGCTTCTTCATCGAGCTCGCGCAGAATAGGGACGTCGAGTGGATTGACCTCTCCGACAGAATGGACGAACTGCTGCAGATCCTCGGCCCAGGCTTTGTGGAGGGCACTATCCCGGCCGGCACCTACAACGGCCAGGACGAAGAGGTCCACACTCCGGCGATCCCTTCGGTCGTGGCCGCTAGAACCGATATGCCCGAGGACGCGGTCTACGAAATCGAGAAGGCTCTCGCGGAACACAACGACCAGATAGCCGCAGCCCAGCCACAGGGCAAGAACTGGACAGCTGAGGCCGCCATGGAAGAGACGCCAACCGTGCCCTTCCACCCGGGTGCTGTGCGGTACTACAAGGAGGCCGGCGTGTGGACCGACGAGATGCAGCAGGCTCAGGATGAGCTGCTACAGGGATAATTCGCACAACGACCAGACTCCCGCTTTGCCCTAGAACAGAGAACGCGTGGAGGAGGAGATTGTGAGTGGAAAGAGATTTGTGAGCCTGCTGGCCGGGCTCTTTGCACTCTATAGTCTCGTTGTGATCAGCGGACTCCCCAATCTCTTCGGGGCCTTCCTGGCCGACGCACAGCATCGAGCAATCAGCCTCCTCTGCGCGCTCTCCATCACCTACTTCACGGTATCGGTACGTGGCAAGCAGAATGAGCGAGTACTGACCTGGGATAGCCTCGTCCTCTTGCTCCCCGGGCTCGCGGGGGCAGGATACGTCGCATTCTTCTATGATAGTGTCGTTGAATATAGTCTGTATGGATATCTGGACACGCTCGGCATTATTCTGACGGTTGCGCTGGCGATTTCGGTGCTTGAGGCCTTGCGGCGTCTGACAGGATGGATACTGCCCGGACTGATCCTGCTCGTTGTAGTCGGCGTATACTGGCAAAACTACCTTCCTGGGCTCCTGAGGGGGCCGGGGTTCACACTTGATCGGCTGACCTATGCCTTCTACGTGGGCACCGGCGGTATCTTTGGCATACCGCTCGGCGTGGCGACCTCGATCATCATTGTTTTTGTGATCTTCGGCAGCCTGATGCAGAAAGCGGGTGCCGGGCAGTGGCTGATGGACATGGCGATGGCGCTGACCGGCGGGTCGCGCGGCGGGCCGGCGAAGGCCGCGGTCGTGTCGAGCGCATTCTTTGGGACGATCTCCGGATCGCCCTCAGGTAATACGGCCACGAGTGGCGTCTTCACAATACCGTTGATGAAGAGGACCGGATATTCCTCCCCGTTCGCGGGCGGGGTCGAATCCGTCGCCTCGACGGGTGGCATGATCCTTCCGCCCATCATGGGATCGGTAGCTTTCATCATGGCCGAGTTCCTGGCCGTGCCCTATGTGCGTGTTATCCAGGCTGCCCTTATCCCGGCAATCCTGTATTACCTGGTGTTGTTTGCGTCGGTCCACTTGCGTGCCCTGCGCGAAGGGCTGCGCGGGATGCCCAAGGCCGATCTCCCCGCGATAGGCGCGACCTTCCTTGCGGGTTGGCGCTACCTGATCCCGATCGTCGTCCTCATCTATGTCCTGATCGTCATGAGGTTGGACCCCGAGATAGCGGCGTCGTACTCGCTCCTCTTCCTCGTGGCGAGCAGCTTTCTTACCAGAGACCGGCGTTTGTGGCTCACTCCGAGAAACATCTGGAGCGGGCTGGTGGACGCCGTGCACAGCTGGCGTATCATCGCGATCGTCACCGCCAGCGTAGGCATGCTCCTCGGCGCGCTCAACCTTTCTGGCGTTGGCGTGAAGATTTCCAGCTTCATCCTCAGCCTAGGGGCCGGTAACGTCATTCTGACGCTCTTGGTCGTCGGTCTGGCGAGCCTGGTGCTCGGTATGGGCCTCGACATTATCGCGCTGTACCTCACCCTCGTCGTTCTCACAGCCCCGGCGCTCGTCGAGCTTGGGCTGACCGGTCCGCAGGCACACCTTTACGTGATCTTCTGGGGGCTCGCCTCCTTTGTCACCCCGCCGGTGTGCAACGCGGTCTATGTGGCGTGTTCGATCAGCGGTAGCGGGATATGGGAGACGGGCTGGGAAGCCGTGCGCCTTGGATCGGCGCTCTTCGTCGTCTCCTTCGCCTTCGCGCTCAACCCGGCACTGGTGATGGACGGGGGGATCAGCGAGATCGCGTTCGCCGTTGTGACGGCTTTGATCGCCGCGGTCGTGCTCGCCGCGGCGCTCCAGGGTTACGCGCTGTGGCGGATGAGCCTGCCGCAGCGGGCGGTGTTCGCGGTCGCGGGTCTGCTGCTCCTCGTGCCGGGCGCGGTGGCGGCGCTGACCGCGACCGTCCTCGTCGGGGTGACGGTCGCATGGTGGCGCCTCGGAATCAAAGGCTCCGAAGCGAGGCCAGCCGCGGCCGCCCCGGTGGAGTCGTCGTCTCAGGGCCTCACCGAGAAAATCGACAGTGGGAGTTAGAGGTTTTATGCAGCTTGAAGCGAGTGATCACGCACGACGTCTCGTGGTGGGGATGGCCGGGTCGAGCGCTCCGCAGTACGGCGTAACGTTCCTGCGCGTCGCCCGTGAGCTTGGGACGTTGGAAACACACTTCGTGCGCTCGGAGGGGGCCAGGCGGAGCATCGAGCTCGAGCTCGAGATGGATCCCGTCGAGGTTGACAAGCTTGCCGACGTCGCCTACGACGCTCGCGATCTCGCGGCCTCGATCTCCTCGGGCTCCTTTCTCACCATGGGGATGGTCGTCATCCCGTGCTCGATGCGCACCCTCGCCGCGATCGCGACCGGCAACACGGAGAATCTGCTGAGCCGCGCGGCTGATGTCACCCTCAAGGAGCGACGCAAGCTTGTGTTGGTGACCAGGGAGACACCGCTCAACTACATCCACCTCCGGAATATGGAGACCGTCACCCTGGCCGGGGCGACGGTACTCCCGCCGGTCCCCGCCTTTTATCATCGCCCCAACACGATCGACGACCTCCTCCGGCACACGTGTGGGAAGGTGCTCGACCAGTTCGGGATCGCCCACAGTGTCTTCCGCCGGTGGTCATCATGAGAATCTCGGACGATCTTGCCCACCTCCTGGAGGGACGTCCCGACGTCGACTCCCGCGAGCAGGCCTTCCCCTTTCTCACCGTCGACGAGGGCGGCTTCCCGCACGTCGCACTGCTCTCACGCTCCGAGGTCGACGTGACATCCAGCCGGTCCGAGATCCTCGTCGCCGTCGCGAGCGTCCGTACGTCCGCCAACCTACGTCGAAGCGGCAAGGCCTGCCTCATCGTCATCGACGGAGCGACTGCCCACTATGTGAAGCTTCGCATGCTGCGGACGGTCGAGATGGACGGAATGCTCGGAGCAGCGTCGGAGCCCGTCGAGCACAAGCGGGACAGCGCGGGGATTCCCATGGAGCCCATCAGCTTCCCCACGTCGGCCGAGTTGGCCGAGCTCGAGCGCTGGGATACCAGCGCTCGAGTGCTGCTGAAACTAGGTCTCTCCAGCCGCCGAGACCCGTTCTGAGCGCCGCCGCCGGCGCGCCCGCTGGATCAGCGCATACCGACGACGACGGCGAGCCCGGGTACCGAGATCAGGACGCTCGGGTAGGCCAGCGCGACTTTGGAACGCGACCAGCAGCACCCGCTCGGCGGGGCTCGCCTCGTGCGCTGCAGCGTGGGGAAATGCCGCGATCGCGCCCGGCTTCAATGCGTCTCCCCAAGCGGTCGGTCGACGTCGGATTTCGCCCGACTATTCCTGCTGCCGAGCGTTGACCACTGCGGCGGCGGCGCCGGACCCGACGAGTTCGACGGCATGGCCGCGCTGATCGACTGGGTCGAGAAGGGCAACCCGCCCGACCGCATCCGCGCCGAGAACCGCACGCCCGACGGCGAGGTCGTGTTGAGCCGGCCGCTGTGCCCGTACCCAGAGGTCGCCAGGTGGATCGGGGAAGGCAGCACCACTGATGCGAAGAACTTCCGCTGCGAACTCCGCGGTCTGGACCGGGCGGATGGGGCCGCCGGCTTCGACAACGGCCAACCCGGCCGCAACAAGGCTCGCTGGCAGCAGGTGCCGTGATTGCGGGCTGACGAGCGTTGATGTTCGGGCATCACGCGAGGTTGGTCCCCCAATGGCAGCGGGATCACCCAGCCCACTGGAATAGTGCCGTCCTCCTGGCAGCACGGGCGTTCAACAGGACAACGCCGCGAGGGGCGATGCCCCGACCCCTTCCTGCTCCGAATGCTCGCAGCGGGCGGCTTGATCGAACTCGCCCCGGGAACACAACCGTGCTGGGCCCGTGAGGTCAGTGTGGTTACCGTCTGTGACAGCGGTCGAAGGGTAGAACAGTCGCGTCCCTCAGGTTCGAGCAGACAGCCGCATAGCCTCCTCGCCAATGAACCTGCCAATGAGAGCCCGGCGAGACCCGCAAAACTGGGCGCGACACGCGCGACGCCAACGACGAACGCGCACGTCACGAGTGAGCTACCCCGGGTTTGGTGCCCCCCTCAGGCGTTGTTCGGTGGCGTTGACCTCGATCTCCAGCAGCCGTTCCAGGGCGGCGGTCATGGACAGCCGTTCGGTTCGGGCTTGGTCGAGGATGCGGGGCAGGACCTCGGCGGCGTTGTCGAGTTTCAGGTAGTGCAGGTGGGCCCGCAGCTGCTGGTAGCGGCGGGCCTTGCTCATGGTGGGTTGGGTCAACTCACTCCTCCTCGATGGGGTTGGTCGGCCGCCGGGCGGCGGCCGCGTAGGTGGACAGGTCGATCACGACGCGGGCGGCCGGGTCGGGCAGACCGCGCAGCCGGGCCGCCTCATCCAGGGCCGCCTGCGACGGCGGGCGGCGGGCCTTGCGGTGACAG